>CAYXTU010000001.1:0-41190 GCA_964468245.1 uncultured Candidatus Peribacteria bacterium
TCTTTTCCTAAAAATGATATGTCTTCTTTTTTTTCTAAAACTAATGGTTCCATTGTTCTTATTTCTCTTATAGATTTCTTGGGGTCATCGATTATATTTGTCTTTGTTTTATAGTTTTCTTTACATTCTTTTATTTTCATAAGTTTATTTGCTTTATCCACGATTGAGTTATCTAATGTGGAAAGTATATCATCTATTGTTTTATTAGCAAAATCATGTTCCTGTCAGGAATTTAGATGTTCTTGCGATTCGTTGCTGAAAGATAATGAGTCTGTCATATAATAAGTATATTCGGAATCTTGAAAAAATCAAATTTTAGCTTTTCTTATTTTAACTTTCCGCCCACCCTTTTCTCTTTTCAAATGTATAAAAAAAAGACCCTCACAGGTCCTATGCTCTGCTCCGGACACGCTAACGCTCTCGCACAACCTGGATCACATTGTGCGAAGTATGGGAAGGTGTAAAATAAGGCAAATTTAATTGGAACTGATATTTGTTCGATTAACGTTGAATATGTATCGAATCAGACTTTAATTTCCAGAATATATTTTTTTTATGATTTTTTGAAATTATAATTTATTTTGTGAGAAATCCTCTCCTCTATTTTTTATATATTATCTAGTAAAATCCTTTTTTTCCTCTCTATTAGTATGATATATCAATTCCTACCGTTTTTTGGAGCTGTTCTATGATGATGCTGGCGTATGATCATGATGGTAGTGTGAAATTGAGGAGGATATCATCTTGCTGGAAGTGGATGTGTGCGTTTTGTGGAAATACCCAAAGTGGTCTTCTGATGCCGAATATTTTATATTCCTTGCAGAGCTTGAAACTTTTGTCGGTGATTGCGTTTTTTGTGAGTAAGCCAGCTTCTTTGTTTCCTGCTTCGGTATCTTTGGGTGCTAATAGGAGGTTATATCCTGGTACTGGTCAGGTAATATACATTGTTTCTGGATTGAAAGGAAGTTCTCCGTTGGTTCTGTTTGGATAACGAAAGAAGTTGTCGTTTTTTTTGCTGTCGTCGAAGAGCTTGATGGTGTTTGTTTTGGACTGGTATATCCCAAACTTTTGTTTGTCGTGATTGGTGATGTCGGTGATAATATCGCCATCTAGTGGGAGTAATCATTTTTTGATTCTTGAACTTATATATTCGTTGAATATTTTGCTGGCGTATGCTTGTATTTTGAAGACTAGGTCCTTTTTATTTTGCATCTTTAATCTTCACTGAAGTATGTCGCTCCCCTGTTTTGGGTTAATTCCGCTGATTCCAAATCTCTGGTTTCCAAATAAATTGGGAAATCATTTTTTGCATAAGGTCTGAATTTTGTTGTTCGCGGTTTCTTTTTCTTTGACGCTTAGCTTTTTGTTTGCTCTTAGCTTGATATAAAAACTATTTTTGATAGGTGTCGTCATGCCTATAGGCGTAGTGTGTCGTCCTGTTTTGAGAACTGTCGCTACTTCTCCTATGCTTTCCAAAAATGCTTTTTCTCATCAGATTTTTTTGAGAGCACTTTTGTAGATACAGATTCGTTGTCTTGTTATTGCTTTTTTGTCTTTGAGTCCTGCAATTCACAATGCTAATCTCGGAAGGTTGCATGAGGCGCATAGGTGATTGACTACGTCCATAGTATTGAGATTTCTTTTTTCAAAGAATACAAAAAATACATCACCTGTTTTAGACAAGGTAAATGGCAACTCCTCTGTCACGATAAAGTCTTGGGATTTTTGTTTGAAAGAAAATAATTGATCGTCCATAGAGTGATTTATGGTAAAATTTTATTTATTCTTCTTTATTGTTTTTTCATGTGTCTTTATCTGAAGATATGCTTGCTTGTATGTTTTTGTAGAGATTGTCGAGTTCTTCTTTTGTGGTAAGTGTCGCTCATGTTTCTTTGGACTCTTGCATGTTTGTAGTAAAAAAGTAAATATTTGTAATATTGCTAATATTTGCAAAAAAACGTGTTTTGAGTATACTTAAATAGTAAAAAGTATCAAGTAGAAAGTGCTTTATTTTGCTTTTGTAGTGATAGTATGCAGTTAGCTAATGTCAAAATCTCAAATCTCTTGAGTTTTCCCTATCAACCTGATTTTTCTAAGGTCGAAGGAGTGACTTTTTATAATAGAGAACATATGGATGTGCATATTTTGATTGGGCCAAATGGCGCTGGTAAAAGCTGATTTCTTTCTCTTATTAAGCAGTTTTTTACTATTGGGCTTATGGGTGATTATGTTTATGATAAACATTATATATCTTCGCTTTCACAAAACGATCTTACAAAAACTATCGTACATTTTCCTCATCAGCTTACATCACTTCATCCTCATTTTTCTACTCCTACCTTACCTTCTCATTTGTCTGTACAACTTATTTTAACTGCTCATGATTATGATAATCTCCAATATATTGTCAAACATCGTGATATTATCAATATGATTATCAAAAAATATAGTACGCTTGATATTGTATATCCTTATTTTTCTCATGAAGATATTTATAATTTTCCAAGTTTGTTGACTCTAGATTCTAGGTTTGATTTTTTGACTAATCAGGTAATTATTGATGAAAAAAATCTTTCATCTCAACAGCAGTTTGTTGTGTTGTATTTGAAAACTCTTGAACTCGTACAGATATGTATTGATATTTACAATGAGTTTGAAAGAAGTGGGAAAGCATTGCCACTTGTTCCTTTAAAAAATAGTATCGCATTTATTGGTATGAATAGAACGCTTACTCATGTACCTCAATCGTTGGATCCACATACTTGGAATACGTACATTGGGAGTAAAGCTGTGCAAAATCATTCTCAACATGTTGGATATTATCTCTGTATAAAAAAAATCCGAAATATTATTTCTGATCATTTTAGTTTGAAAATGACAAAAAAAAATATTGCAAATTATCCTGAGAGATTGGCCGCTTCTGAATTTTATACTAGTTTGGTATATATTATCAAAAAATATATTAACAAAACACTTGTAATTAATTATATCGATGGTTTTTTGACTTTGGTTTTGGTTGATTATTTTGGAAACGAGATTGCATTTGCCGAGTTAAGTGATGGCGAGCAATCCTTACTTTCTATGATTTTTACGATATATGGATATGACCTCAAGGAATGACTTGCTTTCGTTGATGAGCCAGAAATTCATTTTCATCCACAGATGCAGAGAAGTTTTGCCAAAATGATAGAAAAAATTAATCAGAATATAGAAACACAATTTATCGTGTCTACCTACTCTCCTCTTTTTATCAACGAATCGAATATCAAAAACGTATATAGATTTGCTAAAATAAATGGAAGTACTATAATCAAAACACCTTTGTTTTCTTTGTCTGCTGATGAGTCTACATTGGTACATTTATTGAAGTTTGAAAACTTGTCTAAGATATTTTTTGTCAACAAAATTATTATGGTAGAAGGAGAAACTGATGCATATTTTTTTGATTTTTATCTCAAATATCTTCATACCTTGCCAGAACGAAAAGATAAAGTGACTGATTATGAAATTATCAATATCAATGGAAAATGAAGTTATAAAGTGCGAAGTAAGTTTCTTTCTAGATTTGGTTTGCAATCATTTTTTGTTGGAGATTGGGATAATGTCGTAGACTATGGGTTTATGACACAGGATGATCTTGTATATTATTATAAACAAGCTAAAATCCATGCAAATAAACTCAAAGCAATTCCTAGGTCTCATAGTCGTTATAATAAACTGGTGGATACTATAAAAAATCTTTTCCCCAAACAATATAGATATCTGATTGCTAAGATACAAGATTTGTACCCAAAACATGTATTTATTCTCAAAAAGTGAGATATAGAAACCTATCTTGGTATGAAAGAAAAATGACTTGAAGATACGATCAAATTTTGTCATCATCAATTTGCTCGTCGAAATCAAGACAAAGCATTTGCTAGTGCTAGACAAGAGTTTTGAGAAATATTTGCGGTAATTTTTGGTAAATAGCTGATGTATTTTGCATATAAAAAAACTTCTCTCATGTGTTTTGTGGAGAAGTTTTTTTTGCTATGTTTACATAGTATATGCTAATGCGGGTTGTATATATTGCGTGTATATGAACATAAATCATCAGATACCAACAATCAAAAATAGAATGAATACTATCATAAAAATCCGATTTTTTCTTTTTTCTGATTGGATCTTTGCGTCAATATCATAGAGCTTTTTGTTGAGTGATTTTTCTTTGTTGTCTTCATTGATAGTGATCATGTTTTCTAACTTTTGTTCTATATTGCTTAGTTTGTACTGAAGGTTTGCTATAAATTCATTTTTTTCTTGGATGATCGTGTCTTTTATTTGTTCTTTTTCTGCGATACTTTTGTGAAGTAATGCTATTTTTCTAAATTTGTTTTCTACTTCTTGGAGTCTCTGTTGGAGTATTTGGATTGCTTTGTTTTTTTCTGCTATGATAGTATCTTTGTTTTGGTTGCTTTGGTGTTGCAATGTTAGTGCTTTGATTCTCTGTTCTGCTTCATTGAGTTTTTGTTGTAAGATATAGATAGATTTGTTTTTTTCGTCTATAGATTTATTTTTTTGTTCGATGATGCTATCTTTTTCTTTGAATACGAGCAAAAATTTGCTGATATTTTCGTTCATCACTTTGGCTTGTTGTTTATGAAGTGATGCTTCTTGCTGATTTGTTTGTTGTTCATATTCTTGTTTTTTTTGTAGTGCTTCTTCATATATTTGCTGTGCAGTTTGTTGTGCTACTATTGGTTGTTCTTTTGTTTTGTCTTGTGCTGTGGGTGTTTGCATTCTTTCATAAAATGAACTTATTTCTTTTTCTATCTGATCTATTTTTTCTATTTCTAATGTTGTTTGTGATGTTCCTATCTCTTTTTTTAATCCATCAATATCGTTTTTGATATCATACATGATCATGTGTATTTCCTCTTGTTTTTCTTTGATCTCGGAGATTGTTTCTATGGTATTTATTCTTTCTAAAAGTGGTTTTTTCATGTTATGAAGATCTTTTACAAAATTTGCTCTATCTATCATCTTTTTGGCAAAATAGATAATGAACGCAAAAATTGGGAATATGCATATTCCTATGATGATATATATCTGATAATTGATAAGTGTTTGTACCATATATACAGCTTTTATATACGGATAAAAAGATATTAGTAAAAATAGTATATTTATATTCTAGCAAAAGTCAATACAATTTTTGTATGCTATTATCACATAGAATTTTTTAAAAAAGACGCTTCGCTGGGCTTACTTTTGACATGACTTCCCGCAGCTTCATGCGGGACAGGCGCCAGTAAGCAAAAACTCTAGCCAGATGCAAACCCAACAAACTGTCGTTTCACTATAAATGATTGTTTATCTCACCTCACTGTCGCACACATTCGTATGACTCATTTCGGCTCGAATAGATTGATTGCTTCGAGTATGGGGAGAGTCTTGTCATGCATCTTGCGGGGGTAAAATAGTGTTTTTAAATATTTATATAAAAGTTCTGCTAGTTTATTTTTTTTGGGAGGTCGGGAGCATCGAATCTTTTGATGAAAAAGGGGAGTAGAAGAAGAATTATTCCAAAGAAGAAAAAGCTTATTTTGATTCCTAATTTTTTGTTGAGATAATCTGCTGCTATCATAATGAGAAATAAGACAATATTGGTCACAATACCATATGATACTGATCCATATTCTTTTCTATGATCTTCTCAGATATGGAAGAAATACCTTCATTCCAAAAGATTGACGGCGATACCAAAAAATATTCCAATAAAAAATCAGAAAAATTTTAAGGTAATAAAGTAATCGTATTTGTTTATTATGTGTGGGAAATATATCGTTGAAAGTCAAAAAATAATGGTAAATATTATTGCTATAAGTCTTCTTCTCCTTTTGAAGAATGCAGAAATAATGTTTCCAAAAATAGCTCAACCAAATGATATCACAATTACAATGATGGATGCTTTTGGTGTTCTTTGGAAAATATCCATTCCCATTTCTAGCATTTTTTGTCAAATAGCAGTCGAGATTGCTCGCAGTGTTGCGATAGGAATCAAAAGTCGGATATATTTTTTTGTGATACTGATAATGTTTGGTATGATTTTTTTGATGGTTTCTTTGAGTGGCTTAGTTTCAAAATGTTGATCATAATTCATGAGCATTGTGAGCATGCTTGATAGAACAAGAAGTCATATAATAGCTTGGAAACCGTTTGTTCATCGTTTGGCAAAGATACTAAATCATAGATAACTTCATAACAATATTCCTACCAAAATTGCAATATTTATTATCCCATTTATTTTTGCTTCTCCATTGTTTGATTTTTGTATTTCACAACTGAGAATGATGGATTTGGTGACTAATCGCAGACTATAGGCAAATCCTATTCAACTTACTAAGAGGACAAATACTCGAAATGGGTAGTATCCAAGAGCATTTCCTATAGCTAAACACAGTATTGCTGTCAGGCTTGAAAAAATAATGATGTTTTTTTTGCGAAATGCATACGCAAGTGATGATCAAATAAAGTAAGCAAACATCCCTCACAAACTTAGATATCATGCTATTTCCTCTAGACTAATATGTACTTCTTTGAGATAGGATCGGAGAAAAAACTTGAGCGTAGAAATAAATACACTTCGAAGAAATGTTATGGCTACAAAGAGAATCATATTTTTGTGTTTCATAAATATTTATAATTGATAAATGCTACCCGATAAAATGATAAAATGATAAAACGATGAAATGATGAGTTGCTAAGTAGTTTAGTTGTCTATTTTTATCGTCTGGTCTCGGATATCCATGCTTTGAATTTGTTGGCTATGAGTGATAGTATAAAATTTCATTGCTCTTTGTTTGACAAAATCTTCCAACATGTTTGCTACTTTGCCTACCGTATCCTCATCGAGGTTGTTGATTGTTTCGTCGAGGAAAAGGATGGGTGAATTGATATATGATGAAATAGCTAGCATCCATACGAGTTTCAATATTATCCTTTGTCATCAGCTCAAACTTTTTGTGTCTCTTTCTCCTTTTTGATCGAGTATTTTTGCTTCTAATTCTACTTTTTCACCTTCGTTTTTGAGTTGTAAGCTAATCTGATAGTCGACTATTTGCGCAAGATAATTGTTTATGATGTCGTTGATGGTCGGTAGATGGTCTTGGACGACTAGCAAGAGTAGTTCTTTGGAGAAAATAGTGTAGAGGTTTCCTATTATTTTTTCTTGTTCTTCTAATTTTTGTCTTTGGAGCTGATGTCACTTGAATTCCTCTATGAGCATATCGATATCGTGATGTATTTGTTTCATTGTTTCATGATTTTTTTCCAAATTTGTTGTAGTAGCGATGTCTATTTTTTCTTTTTCTAGTTGTATTGTTTTTTGTTCTTGTTGTTTTTCTGTTATGATTTTTGCATAATCGCTCAATTGTTTTTCTATAGATTCCTGTTGAGTAATCGCTTTTTGTATTTGTGCTTTTCGTTCTTCTCTTTGTTTTGTTTCTTGTTCTGATTCATGTATTTTTTTGTCTAACTGTTTTGCTTCTTTGTCGAGACTGCTATATTGTGTGTAGATTGTTTCAATAGTTTTGTAATCTATTTCATTTAAAAATATTTTAATGTTTTCTATTGAGTTTTCCGCTTCTTTTTGCTGTTTTTCTAGGTTTTCTTGATCATTGTTTTTTGATGGTATTTGTAGCGCTTGCAGTGTTTGTAATTCTTCTTGTAGTTTTTTTATTGTTGTTTGGATGTGTATTTGTTGTTGTTGGAATGATTTTTTTTGTATTTCAAGTTGATCAAATGTTTTCTTGTTTATTACTTTGATAAATGGGCATTGAGCATCTATTTTTTGGCAGGCAAAGCTTGCTTGCTCGTTGATATTGTTTTCTAGTTCATTGATATTTTTTTCAATATTTTTTTCCTGATTTTTTTGTTCTTGGATTTTTTCTTCGAGATATTTTTTTTGGGTTGTTATTTTTTCTGCTTCGTTTTTTATTTTTAGTTGTTGGTTTTGGATTTGTAGTTGGATATTTTTGATTTCTTCGGCTCACTTTTTGCCATTATGAATAAGTTCTTGTACAAATAAATAACTGTTTGTAACTGTAATATCTGATTCTTTCTCAAAAATTATTTCACTTCAATGTTGTTGTATATATGCCCGTATATTTGCTCTTGGGATTTTTTTTTCATAGGCAGATTGCTGAGTAATTATATCTTGTTTTTGTAATTTTAATGTCTCTATGTGTTTTTCATCGATGCTCTCTATTTTTTTTTGTAGTATGGAAATGCTTTCTTTGAGCTCTTTTTCTGATGATTGAAGCTGTATATATTTGTCTTGGTGGTGTGTAATATCTTTTTGGATAGTCTCAAGCTGATGGAGTATCTTTTGTTTTTGTGATTTTTTGTTTTGGATGTGTTCGTGGAGTTGTTGTTCTCGGTCAGCAGGAAAATCGTCGAGAGAAAAATCAGAAATTTGTATTTTGTCTTGTATGAGTTTTCGTTGATCAAAAAAATCTTCATATTTGCTCGTTGCTAGGGTAGTATTGAGTAATGTTTTTGTTGTTTCAAATGTAGAAAGATAGTTTTGGATTCCTGTTTTGAGCTTTTCATCGTATCTAGAAATGTCTGTTGTTGCTTTGATTTTGTATCGAATTTCTCTCTTTTTGTCTGCCAATACCTCTTTGGCTTCATCTATTCCCATGAGATTGAAGACGTTTTTGAGGATCAATAGTCTGTCTACGGGAGTAAGTTCAAAAATATTGTCAGAATCTTGCATGAGAAAAATGGTGTTCATAATTACTTCTCTCGGTGGCAAAATGGTTTGTAGTGTTTGCTGGAGGTCAGTTTCGTTTTTGAAACTAATTTCTTCTCGATGAATGTTGTTGTGTTGGTGCAACATTGCTTCGATATCTTTGTCGTTTTGTAGCGGAGTCTCTTCATTCAAAAATCATATGTCACCTGTTATTTTGTAGAGTTTGGAATCACAGGAATCTTTGGATTTCCCTTTTTTTATGTTTCTGATAATGAGATAGGTCTCTTGGTTTACCTCAAAAATTACCTTTATGAAGCCTTCTTTGGACTTGGTATTGAGAATATTTCTTGCGCTATATTTGTATAATCCGTAGATTGGTCCATCAAAAAACAAAAAGCTTTTTCCTGATCCGATAGGTGCTTTGATGAGTATTTTTCCGGTTGTGAAAAAAACGCTCAGGAGTTTGTCCTGAAATGGTCAGATATTTTTGTAAGAAATGGCGATGAGATTGAGCAAGCTGCTTTGTTATGTCCTAAATATGTGCTTTGATGATAAAAATATCTCCTAAAAAAACAACCACTTATTTGATTCCCAATATGTTTTTTTGTTTTTGTCAATCTCTCTTGCGGTAATACGTGCTATTTTTTTTGTTTTTTATCTTTTGTGGATATACTTATAGTATATTTATTATCTTTTTTTGTATCGTATGTATTCTTCGTCTCATCATTTTTTGAAAGAAACCAAGACCTTTGCAATTTTCTTTGTTTCTGTATTTGTAGCAATTTTGCTGTTTACTAATTTCAATTTGTTTGCAGCCAATTTTCTTGCTCTTTTTGCTGATGAAATCCATCCCGTAGCGCCATTGGTTGCTCAAGACGGTTCTATCTCTACGATTGTAGATGTAGCACAAAAAAATGATATAGAAATCCAATGATTGCTTAAATCGTATGAAAATGCTACGGACGCTACTTCACTTACTCCTTCACTTGAAGAAACATTGCAATCGCATTTGATGGGATATGATTTTTCTTTTTCTACGGTTCCTCCTGTTGATAGAATAATTATTCCTTCGTTGTGACTTGATGTGCCTATTGTGACCAATGAAAATATGGCTCCTGTAGATTTTGCAAAAGCTGATTTTGATAAGCAACTCGAAGAGTGAATAGTAAAATATCCTACAACACCTGCTCCATGAGAAGAAGGTAATACTTTGCTTTTTGGTCATACGAGCTATGTGGTATGGAAAACAAATCCATACGGAACTATTTTCAAAGATCTTCCTAAACTCAAAGATAGCACATTGATACAGATATTACGAAAAGGAAATCTCTATGAATATAAGGTTATCGATCTTTTTATTGTCAATCCAAAACAAGTAAATGCTCAATATATGACCTATCAAAATGCTGGTGGTAGCTATATTACTTTGATGTGATGTTATCCACTAGGTACAGATAATAAGAGAATTATGGTGGTAGCGAAACTAATAGACTAAAAATTAGTGAAAAGTGAAAAACTAACAACTAACAGTGATGGTAATGTCTTGTTATGAACTATTGTAATTTGGTGGGAAAAGCGTATATATAGTGGTAGTTATTATTATGCTTTTTATCACACCGACATTTCGTCTCTGTATAAAGCTTTGCAAAAAGGCTTTTTTTTATTGCTTATATCTACTCAATGGCTATCAGAAATATTGCTATTATTGCCCATGTCGATCATGGAAAAACCAGTCTTGTCGATAAGTTGCTTACGCAGTCGGGGACTATGAAAATGGCAGAAGATCAGAATCTTATTATGGATAGTAATGATCAGGAAAGAGAAAGAGGAATCACCATCTATTCCAAAAATACTTCCGTCAATTACAAAGGTGATGTTATCAATATTATAGACACTCCGTGACATGCGGACTTTGGAAGTGAAGTGGAAAGGGTATTGAAAATGGTCGATAGCGTGTTATTGCTCGTTGATGCCTACGAATGACCTATGCCACAGACTAAATTTGTTTTGAAAAAATCTCTAGAACTTGGACTCAAACCGATTGTCGTGATCAACAAAATAGACAAAGAAACTGCAAGGCCAACCTGGGTAATCAATCAGTTGTTTGATTTGTTTTTTTCGCTTGGTGCAACTGATGATCAAGCAGATTTTCCTATTATTTACTGTAGCGCGAAAGGGGGATATGCGTTTGATGATATGAAGGATTTTGAAGAAGCAAAAGAACATGGAGATATCTTTCCGATTTTTGATTTGATAGAAAAATATGTCCAACCAGCAGCAGATTATTCTGATAAACCTTTTCGTATGCAGGTTGTTAACCTCGGATATGATGATTTCATCGGAAGACTTGGTATTGGAAGAGTATATGAATGAACAGCAAAACCATGACAAGAAGTAGTGATTTTTGATAATGAAGGAGTCAAAAGAAAAGGAAAAATTACCAAAATATTTACGACGCTTGGAATCTCTAGAGTAGAGACACAGCAGGCGCAATGCGGTGATATCGTGACTATTGCTGGTATCCCAAATATCTATGTAGGAGAAACCGTTGGTGTAGAATGATGCGAAGCGTTTGCACCGATCAAGGTCGATGCACCGACATTGACGATGGATTTTTTGGTCAATGATTCGCCATTTGCTGGCAAAGAATGAAAGCTCGTAACGTCAAAAAATATCCAAGAAAGATTGCATAAAGAACTCCAAACAAATGTCTGATTGGAAATTAATTTTGAAAAATGAGGAAATAGATTCGCGGTTTCTGGTAGAGGAGAACTCCACTTGTCCGTGCTTATCGAAACAATGAGAAGAGAGTGATTTGAGTTGCAAGTGTCTGCGCCACAAGTAATTTTCAAAGAAGAGAATGGTCACAAAACTGAGCCGATAGAACAAGTTATCATCAATGTCGATGAAAAACTTTCGGGAACGATTATCGATATGATCGCGAGAAAAAAATGACAAATGGTAAATATGTTTACGGTAAATGGAACGTCTACACTAGAATTTGAAGTGCCGACAAGAGGATTGCTCTGATTTAGATGACAGTTTGTCTTGGTGACGAAGGGGGAGTGAATTATCTACAGTTCGTTTTCTCATTACGCACCGTATAAGGGTGATATTCCCAAGAGAACAACTGGTTCTATGATTAGTCAAGAAAATGGAAAATGTATGAAATATAGTATCCGAAAGTTGCAAGAAAGAGGGAAAATTTTCATTCTTCCGCAAGCTGCGATGTACGAATGAATGATTGTCTGAGAGTCTGCAAAGCCAGGTGATATGACGGTTAATTTGACTAAGAATAAACAACAGACCAATGTCAGAGAAAGTGGAAATGATGAGTCAATGCGATTGGAACCTATCATTCCGTTGACACTAGAAGACTCGTTGGCATATATTAGTACTGACGAATATGTAGAAATTACTCCAAAAAATATCAGACTCAGAAAAGTATTTCTTACGGATTCTGAGAGGAAGAAGAATTGAGTGAAAAAATAGAAGACTACGTCTGTAATTACACCTACGGTCGTAATTTTTCTGTTGATTTTTTTGCAAAATTACTTCTTTTCTTTATACTTTATATTGTCTGTCGGGTTCGTCCCATTTTGCCGGACCAGTCTGATCTGGCACAGACATCAAAACGCTTCGCAATTTCTGCGGAGTTTTTTGATTATAGCGAAAGTATATTTTTATTATTGAGTGAAAGTAGTGATTTCATTTGTGTTATTGCTGTTTGATTGAGTATTTGAAGTCTTTCTGATTGGGGTGTTTTCATTTTGATAAATTGTGCATTCATACTTTCTATATTTGCTAAAATAATTAATTGTTCAATAGTTGCTCCATCTCTTATATTTCATTTTCCATTTTTATTTTCATCTCTTCGTTGTTTTGCTGTTTTGCCAAAAAGTGCTTTGTTGAGTATATCTGCCTCATCGGCGTAGATTACATTAATTTCTGTTGGTGAAAGCTCTTTTGGAATCAAATATTCTTTGATTGAATCTGTATGTATCTTGTAATTTACTTTTGTCAAAAATCTTTTTACATTCCAATCTAATGAGTTTGTTTCTTCTTGTTTGAGTCTTTGAAACTCTTTGATAAAATATAACCTAAACTCTACTGATATTCGATTGGCAAATTCTAATGCAATATCTTTGTGAGCAAATGTTCCTCATCCATATTTTCATGATTTACTGATAATGCCTATAGCTCCAGTCTTTTCTATCCATCTTTGGGGAGATAGAACAAAAGAATTGAAGCCTGCTTCGTTTTTAAACTGGTCGAATTCGACCAGTTTAAAAGTTGGATTATATAGTTGTTCCCAAAGACCTAAAAATGCTATAGTTTCTTTGTTTCTAAGCCAATTTTTTACAACATCAGCTGGTAATAAGGGGTTTTTGTATTTGGCTATATCGGTTAGACTAATATAGTCAGCATCACTATTTTGAATGACTTTGATTTGTGTTCATTTCACTTCTAAGATCAGAGATTCTGGCATTTTTTCTTGTTCAAGAAATAAAACTTCATATATGTGAAGTATAATTATTTCTTTCTGTATATCAAGATAATTTTTGACAAACGCTTTTTATTCTTTATAGAACTATCTTTTGTTGTAGAAATCACTCCAAAAAATATCAGACTCAGAAAAGTATTTCTTACTGATTCTGAGAGGAAGAAGAATTGAGTGAAGAAGTAAAAAAAGCCCGAAAGGGCTTTTTTGTGTTAGTGATAATGTCAGAGTCTCGCAAGACGTCCGAAGGATTTCATTGTAGGCTCTGTTGTAGGTTTGTATATGATGATTACAATAGTCCATTTTTAATAAGATCCAGATTTATTTCTTTCATTAGGTCTTCTTGCTTATCTCTTATAAATTTTGAAATTTCATCTGAATGTTTTTTGTTGTTTTCAATGATTTCAATGTTTTTTGGATCGCTGAAAAACTCTGAGACTGATTGAGGTGTTGTTTTCTTTTCCATCATGTATGGGGGTATATAATAAAATCTTTTAGTAACGTAGAAATAATATTTTTTTGCTTAAATTACCTTTAATTTGTATAAGTACATTAGGTTGTTTTTATTTTCCTTTCCGTACGGTTCTTTTATTTTTTTTGTTAGTTTAAATCATAATTTTTTGTGGAGATTGTTTGATTCTATGTATTCTGGTCATACTAGGGCATGAATATCTTTTTTTATTTTTTTGGCTTCATGTATGACTTTTTGATATAACATTTTTCAAATATGTTGTCCTCTATACCTTGGATCTACAACTATATCCGTTACATATATCGTATCGTTTTTCCCAATAAAACTAACTATTGCACCGATTAGTTTGGTTTGATCTTTTGCAACAAAAACGAATCAATAATTAATAAATGCTGAGTTTTCATATACATTTCCTACATATTTTTCGTTTCGAATTTTTTTTTCAAGGTCTATGATAGCAAAATTGTCTTGTATCTTGGCTTTGCTTATAGTAATCATAGAATGTATTGAATAATTAAAACTTTTAGTAACTTCTTACAAATAAGACTCTTCTTTCGCTTTGTCTACCAGTAATAATTTAAAAAATTTAATGTTGGAAGTCTTTTGGTCTAAATTTATTTAATTCTGCTCGATCTATTTTTCCTCTTTCTAAAATAGCTTCTTTAGCTTCTTCTTTGAGTTCTCTTCGCTCTTCTCTTTTTTCTTCTGAGCTATAATTAACACAATGAAATTTGGGTATTGTTTTTCCAGAAAGAATATCTTCTACTTCTTGTGCTGCATCTCTATATGTTTTTGTTGTTTTGTTTTGTATTCCTTCTTCAAAATCTAACTCTTCCATGGTATATATAGTAAATAATTAAAAATTTTTAGTAACTTCTTGCAAACAAGACTCTTTTTGTACTTGGCTTACCACTGTAGATACAAACTCACTTCCCGCCTTGCGGGATTTCGCTATCGCTTCAGCTCTTTTCTTCATCAAACGGTAAACATCTGACGGTAGCGGCTGTTTCTTCCTTGATTTTGTCTGCTGTTTCTACGGTACCATCTCGGTGTGCCATGACAAATCCTTGTTGGATTTTTTCTTTGAATTCGTCGTAGGTGTCTACAACAAATGTGTGTGTTTCTCTATATTCTGCATTTTTTCTTAACAAATTATTTTGTGCTTTGTAGAGATATTGGTCGATATGAAGTTCTACATCTCAAATACTTACTGATGCTTTTTCTCCAGATTCTCTCTTGAAGACTTCTACCATACCACTTGCGATATCTCTTGCTCCGACAGTAATTCTGACAGGTACGCCTTTGAGTTCGTATTCGTTGAATTTTCGTCCAGCAGATTTGTTGCTGTCTTCGTCAATCTTTCGTTTCAATGGAATGGTTTCGTGAAAATATTTGGATTTGAAGTCGAGTCTAGTGGTCTCCATCCTTTCGATGAGTGGCTGAATGTATTCTTTGATCTGAGAAAGTTCTTCTGGTGTTTTGAAAATAGGGACGATAACTACGTGGACAGGAGCGAGTGCTGGAGGCAAAATCAATCCGTTGTCATCTGAATGTGCCATAATCAATCATCCGATAAGTCTTGTAGATACTCATCGAGATGTTGCATATACATATTCTAATTCGTTCTTTTCGTTGGTGAATTTGACATCAAATGCTTTGGCAAAATTTTGTCCAAGGTTGTGACTTGTTCACGCTTGGAGTGCTTTTCCGTCTTGCATCATAGGTTCGAATGTATAGGTTGCTACGGCTCCTGCGAATTTGTCGTGTTCTGGTTTGGTTCCCAATCTAGGTGAGATAGCCATGAAGTTGGTACAGAAATCGTTGTAGACGTCGAGCATTTTTCTTGCTTCATCGTCGGCTTCTTGTGCGCTTGCGTGCGCTGTATGTCCTTCTTGTCGCAAAAATTCTGCGCTTCTCAAAAATAATCTTGTCCTCATTTCTCGTCTCACTACGTTTGCTCGTTGATTGATAAGCAATGGTAAATCACGATACGAGTGAATCCAATCTTTGTAACTATTCCAAATAATTGTTTCTGATGTTGGTCTCACGATCAATTCTTCTTCAAGTTTGGCTTCAGGATCGACTACGATTCCTTTTCCGTTTGGATCGTTCATAAGTCTATAATGTGTGACTATCGCACATTCTTTGGCGAAATGTTCTACGTGAGAAGCCTCTTTATTCAAAAAAGATTTTGGGATAAATATAGGAAAATATGCATTGACGTGTCCGGTGTTTTTGAACATTCTGTCTAATACATCTCTGATGTTTTCTCGAAGTGCGAATCCGTAGGGTTTGATTACCATACATCATCTTACTGCTGAATTTTCTGCAAGTTCTCCTGCGAGTTGATTGTATCGTTCGCTGTAATCTTGTGCTCTAGTGGTTAATTTTGCCATAATAAACGATGAAATGATAAATGCTCACTGCGTTCACGATAAAATGATAAATATGTTATTGCAGTATATGAGTTTTTTTATCGAAAAGGGCTGGATTATCAAGAGTATTAAACTTAGTTTTTTATCCTCACCCCCTTCCCCCTCTCCTTCAGAGAGGGGTTGCTCCTTCTCTGAAGGAGAAGGTTGGGATGAGAAAAATTACTATAAAATAAAAAAAACTCCCCGCAGTTGCGAAGAGCTTTTGTAATGAAAATTAGTTATGGTTATATTATTTTTTTCTTCTAAGGAAGAATCCTGTAACGAACAACATACCAAGTACGATTAAGAGCATTCCTCCAATCATATTGCGAAGTGTATAGAGACCGAATATCAAAAGAATAATACCGATGATAGTGAAGATTTTTTCTTCTGTACTTGCTACTTCTCGTCGATTTCCTATTTTGCTTCCGATTTCTTTACCTTCTTTGGCAACTACTTTTGCTTCTTTTTCTACGTCTTTTGCAAATGACTTAGCTTTCATTTCTACTGTGCTTACTGTTTTTTTGATAGTAGCTTTTTTTGCTGTTTTTTTTGCTGGCATGAGTATATACAAGTAAAATTATAAAAGGTTAATTTTGTTATAGAGAAAGTTTTGTGGTTTGCAACTGTTTTTTATTCTAATGTTTTTGGTAAAGTAAAAGAAAATCTTGTTCATTTTCCATCGGTTCATGATGTGTGTGTTATCTTGCCACCTACTTTGTCGATATATGTTTTGCACAATTTTAATCATAATCCCGTCCCTTTTGTTCACTCGTTTCCTTGAGTTGTGTATCCTGTTTCAAAAACATCTACTCATTCAGGTATTCCTTTTCCATTGTCTTCTATATAAAAAGTAATATTTTCTGGTGTTTCTTTTTCTATTCAGATAATTATTTTTCCTCAAAGTTTGCTAAACTTGATTGCGTTGCTTATCAGATTTTCAATAACTGATGTATATATATCTTGGTAGGAGTGTATTTTTTTGTCTAATGGAATACTATTTTCTATAGTTATATTATTTTTTTGAATACTATATTCTTTTTCTTCTAGTATCTTTTGGGTTGTTTGGTATATAGAGTATTGTGATGTTTTGTATATGTCTTCTGCGTTGAATACGCTCTCTTGTATCTGGTTTTTGGCTTCCGATATACAAGTAATACTTGTTTCCAAGATATGTTTTTTGAATTCTTTGGTGTATGTTTTTTCATCCATAGCAAAGAGTATATTTCCTGTTGTTGCTTTTATTTTGTGAATGATGTCAGCTATTTTTTTGTATGCTAAAGGTAGAGTTTGTATCTCTTTTCCAAATATATCGCAATATTGTTTTAATTTTTGAGATGCTTTTATTGCTGGTTCCAAAAGTTCCTCTATGTCTTTGATATCATATTTGTCTATTGTGGGTATTTGTGTTTTGAGTCCTGCAATACTTCACAACATGTCCAATAAAGATTTATCAATATCTCTTTTGATTTTGGGAAAATTTTCCTGGGTAAATTCAGTATAGGGTAGGTTTGAAAGTGCCTCATGAATAGCTAGTTTTCTAGCATCTTCTATTGATTGTTGTGATGTACTGTCGGTTTCTGGGTTTGGGATACTGTTGTTTGTTTTTTCGTTTTTCATTTTTCATGAAGTATATGTATCATATAAACGATATAATTATACTCATATACTCTGTAAATAGCAAATTTATTTACAATCTGATTTGCATTTTTGCAAGTGGCTGTTTGACGGCCATTTTGTTTTTTGATCTAATGAAAAGACCAAGAGAGATTATTCTTCTCACTATTTCTGTTTCTTCAAGTAACTGTTTGTCGATATATTTTTGTGAGTAGAGGGGAAGGTGTTCTAGGTGAATAGAATTTCCTTCTACTTTTCATTTTGTAGTAAACTTTTGCAGTTCTAAATAAATATGTTCGCTGACAAATGGTGCGAATGGTGCACATATTTTCATATAGCTTTGTAGTACTTCAAACAAGGTGTTAAACGCTGATTGTTTATCTTTGTTCATACCTGATGCTCGGAATCTTCTTCTTGATCTTCTGATAAATCGATTATTTAATTTTTCTATAAATCCAAGTACGAGTTTTGCGCTTGTATCGAGGAAGTATTTATTCAATTCTTGTTCGACTTGAATACCCAAGCTGTGAAGTTCTGCGAGTATTCGTTTGTCCAATTCGTTGTCTATACTGTAGGTAGGAAGCTTAATTGCTTCGAGTTTGTCGAGTGTGGCTGGTGTGGTGTAGAGTGTCGGTCGTAGTTGTTTGAAATTTACATCGTGGGAAATAATCAGCATATTTTGTCCTGTTCATTTTTTGATTAATTTCTTGTATACACCTATGGTGTCCATGCTTTCGCCTGATCGTAATTTTTTATCTGTTTTGATTTTTATTTTTTTGCCTCTATATTCTTTCATGATATTTGCGACTGCTTCTGCCGTCTGGACTGTTCTCAATGCAGGGCTTGCATAAATGATATCTGGATTGATTCTCAAAACATTTTCGATGAATTTTGGATCTTTCATCGCTTGGATTCCTTCTTCTGCTAATGGGTGATCAACTAGTTGTCCATTGGCTTTTGCGTGTCTCATAAAATACAATGTTGTGTTGTCCGTAGTCCATTTGTCTACGTTCGCATAGGTCTCGAAAAATTTGTATCCATTCATGATTGAAGCCGTGAAGTCTTTGTATATTTGTTCTACTCATTTCTCTGAAAATCTTACTCCTTCTGCTTTTACTCATGGCGAAGAGAGGAGGTAGAGTCTGTACGCGTCCGTTCCATATTTTGAAAATAAATATTCTGGATCTGGATAATTCTTCAATTTTTTTGACATTTTCTTTCCGTCTTCCGCAAGGACGAGACCATTGATAATGACGTTGTTGAATGAGTTTTGTTTCATGATAGCATTGCCTACTACATGCATTCCTCTAAATCGACCTCTGGTTTGATCCAATCATTCCATAATGAAATCTGCAGGGTAAATTAATTTAGAATTCAAAATTCAGAATTCAGAATTTTCTTTTCCTGTATATCCTGCCTGTCAAAATGGCATAGAGCCTGATTCAAATCGACAATCCATAACTTCTGGGATTCTACGATATTCTTTATTTCATTTTTTGAATCGATAGGTATCTACGTATGGTTTGTGAAGATCCATTTCCCTGTTTCTGTCGTTGTCTCGGTAGCGAATAGTTATCTGTCCGTTTTTTGGAGAATAATCATATTTTTTTGTCAGATAATCAAAATCTTTGAATGTTTTTTGTATCAAAATAACGGAGTCTTTGTGTGTTATGGTGACGATTGTTTTTGTTGCAAATTTTTCGTTCACTTCGAGTGTATATGCTTTGCATCTAGCAATTACTTCATCTATAGATTCTCATTCGTTTGAAAGTTTTGTATTTGTTGGTCTGTTTATGGTAAGATTAGCTGTCCAGATTTTGTCTTGAAGCTCAGGTATGATAATGTCTGTCGTTCTGAAGTCTACATAAAGTCTTTCATTGATTTGGAAGAGATTCTGTTTCGAAGTATCCTGGATATAGGATTGGATTTCTTTTTTGTTTCGAAGGTCCTGATATATTTTTTGGATGTCTTGATATTTTTTTTGAATATCTGCAATGCTGTCGGGAAATTTCTTTTCCAAAAAAGGAAGCACAGTTTGGAGTGATCTTTCTAGCGGTGTGATAATAATCACTCGATCATCTTTTTTGAGAGAAGCAAGATATTTACTTACTATTTTCGCTTGTTTCAAACCGTTTTTATTAAGCTGTGTTTTGCTGAAACTATCGTGCATATGTGTTTCATTGTATACCGTTTCTCCGTGTCTGATGATAACATTTTTGGTTAAGTTTTGTGACCCGGTTCTTGTTCATTGATAGATTTCTTCTAGTGTTCCTGCTACGATAATGTCTTCTGGTTTTTTTGTATTTTCCCAGATAGGTAGTGGAGATCATCGATATCTATTTCTTGCAAGATTCCAATCTGGTGCAGATTTTAGTACATCAGTAAATCTTTTTTTGACCGTTTCTGGTATAAATCATATTTTCTCTGCGTTGGGTACGGTTATTTTTGTGAGTTCTTGCTCTTTGATAAACCAGCTTGTAAGCGCTTTGGAAATCAATGGTGTATCACATCTTCGGCAGTGTGGATAGGAGTGTTCGTATGATCTTTGTCCGATAAGTTTTCCTTCGTCTTTGAGTCTTTGGATGATGTCTTTGTTGGCGTCGTAGACTCTCGTACCTTTTCGTTCTGGCACCTCGTCGGTGAATTCACCGTAGTCGTTTACTGGCAAGAAAAGCCAGTTTTTGCTGTCGTCTCTTGGCAAAAATTGTGCCACGGCATTGTAATCTTCCATACCAAACGCTGGTGCAATGTGGACGATACCTGTTCCATCTTCGGTGCTGACAAATTCTCCTGCTATGATTTTGAAAAATTGTTCTTTGTATTTTTTATCGATTTTACTGTTGTTGATATATTGGAACAGTGGCTCGTATTTTAGTCCAACCAGCCCTTCTCCTTGTATAGTTTTGATGAGAATATATTCGTCAGGATTTCTATAATATTGTTTCAAAAGATTTTCTGCTATGACAAAATATTCCTTCATTGTTGGATCGTAGACTACGCTGTAACGAATATGATTTCCTATAGCAAGAAACATATTGCTTGGTAATGTCCATGGTGTGGTGGTTCGCGCTAATGCACTTACTTTTGCGTTTGGATCTGTATGTTCATATATCTTCTTTTGGTAGAGATAGAGATCATAAAATTGACTCATAATCTCCATATCATCATCGACGATGGTATTTTCTATTTTCACAGCAAATCCCAATGCATTGTCTGATGGTATGATTTCTGCTCGTACCATTTGTGGTAATTTTTCTGGCTCCATGAGTTTTGGTTCTCCTTCTATCTCTATTTCAAACATATTGAGATTAAATAATCCTCCACGTAATATTTGTTTTACGCTTCCTAATGCTTTTATTGTTTTTACTTCAACTCCCAATTCTTCTGAAATTTCTTTTTTGACTGTTCATTCAAGCGTGTCTCCTTTTTCTACCTTGCCTCCTGGACAAAGATATTTTTGAGCTTTGACACTATAATTCATAAAAATCCTTCCATCACGTTTTATGATGCAATCTACGATTTCTACGAATCCGTCTGGAGTCATTTCGTATTGATCGAAATTGAAGTTCCATTGATTGTTTATTCTATCTCGAAGAAGTGGAAACTTTATCGTAATCGCTGGATCTTGTCTGTCTTTGTATCCATCGTTGACCTCTGCATTGGAAAGTGATGTTGCGCAGCTTGGACACATCCACTGAATATTAAATCACTTGTAGACTAAGTTCTGATTGTACATATTTTGAATTATTCGTATTACAGATTCCATAAAATCTAGGTTCATCGTATAATATGCATGATCCATATCTGCCCATCTTCCAATTCGATCTCCGAATGTTCTTCGTTCATCACTAGTATTACTTACATATTTTCTACATTCTTCTACGAAATTTTCTATACCGATTTTGTTTTCTATATCTTTTTTACCATCGATTCAGAGTTTTTGCTCTACGGCTTTTTCTACCGGCAAACCGTGACAATCTCGTCATCGGTCTCTATTTACCTTGTATCATTTCATTGTTTTGTATCTGAGGATAGTATCTTTCATCGATCCAACTAATCCATGTCCAAAATGAGGTGTCCCTGAAGCAAATGGAGGACCGTCATAGGTGACAGATTGAAATTTTTCTGAACGTTGTTCGAGGGATTTCTCGAAAATTTTATTTTCCTTCCAATATGCGTTGAGATCTTGGATGAATTCTTTTTGAGACATGATAAAACGACTAAACGATAAAAGCTCACTATGTTCGCGATAAAATGATAAATGCTGCGCGATAAATGCTCACTATGTTCGCGATAAAATGATAAATGCTGCGCGATAAAATGATAAATGCTGCGCGATAAAATGATAAATACCCTTTGGGCGATAAAATGATGTTTTTTATCGATTTATCTTTTTATCATCCGCGAAAGCGGATTTTTATCATTTGGGTTTCGTAGTTGAATAGTGAATATAGTAAATCAGGCTGTGCTTTCAAGTCGAAGGATGTTATTTTTTTGAAAATCCTGTTGTATTTTTTGTCTATTTGGTTAGATAATGGTTATTAATAAAAATAAAATTAACTTTACCTAAAACATCAAAATTTATGAAAAACAAACACATTGATGAGCAATATGGTGATCTCGTAAGAGAAATTCTTGCTGCTCCCAAAAAAGAAAACAGGACAGGAAGTCCTACCTATGCTATTGCATGCTGGGATATTAGGCACGATATGGCTGATGGGTTCCCTTTATTAACAACAAAAAAAATGGGAATGAAAACCATCGCTGCAGAGCTTGAATGTTTTATCAAAGGACTTCACACCAAAAAAGACTTTCATGAAAGAAATTGTCATATTTGGGATGAATGGTGTAATCCACAAAAAGTCCCCTATGGTAATGATGAGGAAACAAAAAAGAAAATGATGGAAGAAGATGAACTTGGACGTATTTATGGTGTACAATGGAGAGATTGGAAAAAATATGTAAAAGATGATGCAAGTGGTTTGTATAAACAGGAATCGATAGATCAACTTAAAAAAGCTATCGACATTTTGAAAAATGATCCATTCGGATCTCCTGGCAGAAGAAACATCGTAAGTGCTTGGAATCCAGCTGAACTTGATCAAATGGCTTTACCACCTTGCCATTTCGTTTTTCAATTAATCGTTACTTTAAATCATCAAGGACAAAAAGTTCTTAATCTAAAATGGGATCAAAGATCTGTTGATACTATGCTCGGCTTGCCGTATAATATTCCAAGTTATGCGTTATTGCTTTTGCTTATAGCTAAAGAAGTGGATATGATTCCTGGTATCCTTATGGGTACTCTTGGTGATGTTCATATCTATGAAAATCATACTGCTAATGCGAAAGATCAAATCTCTCGTGAACCGTACAAACTTCCTACCCTTGAAATTACTAATTTTACTTCAATCTGGGATTGGAAATACACTGATTTTGAACTTATTGGATATGAATCACATCCGAAGGTTGAATACGAAATTGCTGTTTAGCATAAAGCTCAAAGCTAAAAACAAATAATAAATCTCTGAGTTGTTTAACTTGGGGATTTTTTTAAATTGCATTTTCTTGCTAAAAAGCTAGATATACGTTATGTTACAGATTTAAGAGTTACAGGTTAAAAAGTTGCAGGTTTTGAAAGTTGTACGTTAACCTTCAAAACTTTTTAACCTTTTAACGTTCTAAACCTTTTACCATTCAAAACATTTTAACGTTTTAAACTTATTCTTATGAAAATCTTAGTCCTTAATGCATGAAGTTCGTCGTTGAAATATCAGCTCTTTGATATGGAGAAAGATGTTGTCGTAGCAAAATGAAACGTCGAACACATCTGAGAAAATGGTTGTGAAATAAAAGATCATACAGAGGCTTTGCATAGTATTTTGCCACATGTTTCTGTCGATGGAAAATTGGAATTTGATGCGATTGGGCATAGAG
The DNA here is from genome assembly GCA_964468245.1 of uncultured Candidatus Peribacteria bacterium. Classification (GTDB taxonomy): domain Bacteria; phylum Patescibacteriota; class Gracilibacteria; order Absconditabacterales; family Absconditicoccaceae; genus CAJBLF01. The sequence goes on from CAYXTU010000001.1 coordinate 23,679, forward strand.
TCGTGCATGGCGGGGAGTATTTTCAGCAGCCGGTTATTATTACTGACGAAGTAATTGCGAGAATAGAGGAGTGCAGCGATTTGGCGCCGTTACATAATCCTGCAAATTTGCAGGCGATTGTTGCGTGTAAAGCGTTGTTGCCTGAGATAAAGCAAGTTGCTGTTTTTGATACGGCATTTCATCAGACGATGGAGCCAGCGCATTATATGTATGCGATACCGATGAAATATTACGACAAATATAAAATCAGAAGATATGGTTTTCATGGGACATCACATAACTATGTATACGATAGATTAATGGAACGATGGAACGATGGAACGATGAAAAAATTGAGTAATTGAGTTTGAAAAGTGATTACATGTCATATAGGAAATGGGGCGAGCATTGCAGCGATTAAGGATGGAAGGGTAGTTGAAACGTCTATGGGAATGACACCGTTGGAAGGAGTAATGATGTGAACGAGGTCAGGAAATATTGATAGTGCAATTATTCCGTATCTTATGAAACATGAGTCGTTGACTGTGGATCAGGTGATGAACGTATTGAATAAAGAAAGCGGTGTGTTGTGAATTGCCTGAATTTCCAATGACATGAGAGATATTTATGCGGGAATCGATCGTTGAGATACTAAGTGTCAACTCGCTTTGGATATGTATATTAATTCGTTGATTAAATATATTTGATCGTATGCTGCGATTCTTGGTGGTGTAGATGCTATTATTTTGACGGGTGGTGTCGTAGAACACAAAGCGTTGATTAGAAAACTTCTTGTGCAAAAACTTACCTGGATGTGAATCACGCTTGATGAAGAATCCAATCCGGATGAGATTTCTGAGACGACTCGTATTTCTACGTCAGATTCAAAAATTTGAGTATTTGTTATTCCGACCAATGAGGAACTTATGATAGCGGAAGAAACTTTTAAATTAGTGAAAAGTGAATAGTGAAAAGTGAAAAATGCAATATTTAATCCAACTAAAATGCTTAATGCTTAATGTTGAATGCTTAATGAAAGACTTGTCTACTTATAAACTATCGTAATATTACAATAGTTCATACAATACAAAATCCTACATTCAAAATTCAAAATTCAACATTCAAAATTATTTTTTTGTCTTGGTATGGACTATAGCTATTTAGTTGGTTTCCGTACTTGAAATGTGGAGTAGATTTAGTATAAGCTTGATGCATATTTGTCTTTTAATTTTTTATTATATATCGTTATGGAACACACACAACAGCCACAAAAAAAACACTTTAGTGAAGAAGAAGCACTTGATAAGATGGAAGGTAAAATAGATGCTCTTATGGAAAAAGTTGTAAAAAAATCGTTTATACATAGATTTATCCAGTGGTTTTTTGGTAATGCTTTTGTCAAAAAGGTACTTAATCACTCATGGGTAAATGAAACGGAACATAAGCTTCAGCCGTATCTCAAAACTATTTTTATGGTTGTTGGGTGGATATCTATTATTACGGGAATCGTGGGGATTTTTTCTTTTTTGGTCGCATTGACTAGTGTCGGGTTTATGTTTACTATGGGTATTGGACTATGATTTCGTGTATTAATTGCTGTATTGTTGGCGATTGTTTTTGCGTTGATTTCTCTCTTTATGGGTATAGGTATGCTTAGATACAAAAAACGAGTTCCTTCGTTTGCTATCTTGTGATTTGCTGTATCTGCTGTATCGTTTCTCATTGGTCTTATCCCTGTATGATTGTATTCATTTAGTTCGTATGGTAGTTTTTGATCATGAATATTTAATCTCTTGGTAACTGCAGTATTGCTCGTTCTTATCATTAAAAATGAACGTTTGTTTACTAAATAACTAGTAGACGCTTAGATAAAAATATTTATTTTTTAAAATATGTATATGAAAAAATATTTATTGGCTGTTGTACTGTTCTCTGTTGTTTTGGTGTGATGTGCAAAGATGAGTTTGCAAGATATAGATGTTGCAGCAATTGGTGATTTGACTACTTTGCAGGTAGTGGTTACTCAAGTGACTGAGGAACTTAATGCAGGGACTGTTGCTCTTGAAGATGCTCAGCAACTTGTAGATCAGCTTCAGCAAAAATATGTTGACCTTACAGACAATGATGAAGTTGCTTTGGAAAATCAGTTTGAGTATTTAGATACTCTCTTGGGTACCTCTTTTACTTTGCCACTTTGGGCAAAAAAAATGGGGATGACCTATCCTAAAGGTATGCAGTTGGATAAGGCGCTCTCTACATGAAATACATCGTCTACTATTTTGGTATATCGTGGTACATATGATATAGCACTTCAACAAGCTGCAATTATTGCAAAAAAAGCTAAACTCTCTATAAGCAAAGATTTCGCTCAGGCACAAGCATTGGCCAAGATTGGTAATGTGGAGTATATTTCTTGACTTGATATAGGTGGATTAATTAAGTGAGTTATTTATGTAAACCATGAATTACTTGATGTCTCTGCCAAAAACTTCTTGTCGGTAGGTGTTGATCAAAATGGTGTATTGACTATAGAAACAACAAAATATAACTAACAGTTAATAACTAACAACTAACAATGTTGGTATCCTTTTTATATAATTAGTAGTGTCGTGATGAAGGTGAAATATGTAGTAGGGATGTTTGTCGCGTTTGTGGCGATGATGAGTGTGAGTATGGCTCAGGAATATATTTTGTTTTATGGAAATGGATGTCCGCATTGTGCAAATGTAGAGAAATATATCAAAGATAATAATCTTAGCAAAACATTTGATCTTGAGCAAAAAGAGGTTTTTTTCAACAAAAAAAATCTGAATGAATTCAATGGATATCTCGAGAAACACAGTTTGACGTATGACAAAATCGGCGTTCCCTTTCTTGTCATTACCAGCGGTGATGATTGTAATTATATCAACGGTGACAAAAATATTGTAAATTATTTTTCTGGTAAATTGGCGCAAATTACTGCTGCTGCCTGTGAAGATACGGCGTTAACATGAACGACACAAGTTGTAGAAAAGAGTCTGAAACAAAGACTTTCGTTTTTTCTTATTATGCTCCCAGCTGCAATTTCTGATAGTATAAATCCTTGTGCATTCGCTGTAATGTTGCTTCTGCTTACTACAATACTTAGTAGGCACAAGAGTAGAAAAAAAACATTGTTAGCATGAGCATTATTTTCTCTCGCAGTATTTCTCAGTTATTTGGCTATGGGTATCTGACTATTTTCAGCGCTAGCTACGGCATCAAATACCTTTGTATTGAAACTTGTTGTGTGAATTTTGTGACTACTTGTCTGACTTGCCAACCTCAAAGATTTCTTCCGATATGGAAAATGATTCGTAATGGAAGTGCCGTTTAGTCGAAGACCAAAGATGCAACAAATCATAGATAGAGTCTCGTCTCCATGGTGAGCGTTTGTTGTCGGTATCATTGTCAGCTTATTCCTGCTTCCGTGTTCGTCTGGTCCATATTTCACTATCTTATGATATCTCAGCTCGCAGACAAAAGATATTACTACGCGATGATATCTCTACCTTATTATCTATAATCTGATCTTTGTTTTGCCTATGTTTGCTATTTCTATTCTCGTAGGATTTGGCTATGCAAGTGTCGACAAACTCGCGAAGATAAAACATCAAAATACCAAACTGATTCATTTGATTGTAGGACTTCTTATGTTAGGACTTTGAATTTACGTATTGGCTACTATATAATAGGACAAATATTGACAAATAGCCCTGCTTTAGCAGGGCTGACAAAAATAGCTGTACTTTAGTATAGAACTCGGTGGTGGAAGCTGCTGAGTTTTTTTGTAAAAAAAAACTCCACGAAGGTGGAGTTGGATTGTTTTTTATCCCAACAACTTTTCAAAAATTTCTTGTGCGGTTTTTGGATTGGTCTTACCTCATGTTTTCTTCATTAATTGTCCGATAAAGAATCAGATTGTTGTAGTTTTTCCGTCTTTGTACTGTTGGACTATTGTAGGATTTTCTTTGAGGATTTGCTTCGCGATAAGCTCTATTTCGTTGCTATCGATAGCTGGTGCATCGAATCATTTTTCTTTGATAATTTCTGATGGATTTTTTCCTGTAGACAGCATCTCTTGCATGACTACTTTGAGTTGATTTTCTATAAGATTTCCTGCTTGAGCATTGGTTAAAAATTCAATGAATGTGTCTTGATTGAAGGGGAGTTCGTTGATGGTTTTGAAGTGTTCATTGAGTCGCGCTGCTATAGGTCAAGAGATTCGTTTGGCTATGAGCTTAGTATCAAATCCTCCTTCGTTTCCTTTTAAATCCTCCGTCCCTGTCGGGACACATCCTTTAGCAAAGGAGGACAAAACTGTCATAAAGTAATTAAGTATGTCTTTATCGCTAATTAAAGCGTTGATGTATTCTTTGTTGAAGCCGTAATCTTGGCTAAATTGTTTGATGATTTCGTGAGGGATAATTATGGTTTGTTCGTCTAATCGTTTAAATGTTTCATCAGTCAAATGTAATGGAGGAAGATCGGGTTCTGGAAAATATCTGTAGTCGAGGGCATCCTCTTTGGATCTCATCAGATAAGATTCTCCTTTGGTGTCATCTCGTCCTCTGGTTTGTTGTTCAAACGTTTCACCTGCTGCATATAATGCTTCTTGTCTGGCTTTTTCGTGTTCAATCGCTCTTTTGATCATACCAAATGAATTGATGTTTTTGATTTCTGCTCTTGTGCCGTAAGGATCGTTTTCTGAGTTTCTGAGTGAGATGTTTACGTCGACTCTCATCTGTCCTTTTTCTAAATCTGCGTCTGCTATGTCGTTGAATCTAACTATTCTTTGGAGTTCTTTCAAAAATTCTACTACTTCTTCTACGCTTCTAAAGTCTGGTAGTGTCACTATTTCTACGAGTGGTGTTCCTGCACGATTGAAGTCGAGAAGTGCTTCTCCTCAGGCGTGAATCATCTTGCCCGTATCGCATTCCATGTGTGCATCTTGGATGTGGACTGTTTTTTCTGTTGTATAATTATCAAGAAAAAAATTTACTTTTCCTTCCGTATTTGTCGGATGATAGAGCTGAGTAATCTGGTATCCCATAGGCAAATCTGGGTAGAAATATGATTTTCTATCGAAGCTAGAGATCTCATTTATTTTACAGTTCAATGCTTTTCCGAGTAATAATGCTTTGTCCAAAACTTCCTGACTCAAGGTCGGAAGCGCTCCTGGTTGTCCTGTACAGACGGGACAAATATGTGTGTTTGGCAAAAGTGCATCGAAATTTTGTTCATTTGGACACTGGCAAAACATCTTATTTACTGATTTTAGTTTTATATGAATCTCGAGACCGATGGTGAGTAACATGACTTTTATAAACAATTAAATACAGAATTAAGCAGAAAGTTTCAAGCATAAAGCATAAAGCTGTTTCTTAGACTATATTGCAGCTTTGAGCTTTTGGCTTTAAGCTTCTTATAGTTATTTGGCTTTTGTTTTCAATACTATGGGTTGAGGAGTGTTTTGAGGAGAGGATTAATAATGTTTCTTGTTGTTGGTCCAAGATATCCTGCTCAGGTGTCGTCTTTGTCTGTTATAATGCTGTTGTTGAGTTGAAATTGGAAGAGTGCAGCTATCGTTGCGGAGGTGTTTATGCCGTTGATTGTTCCGGTAAAATATTTTTGTGATTTGAGAAAGTACTGGAGATATTTTACTCCAATGTCGCTATCTCCCGCTGTGTATCCTGCACTGAATTGATAATTTTTATTTAGGTTTTGTAAGAATTGTATTTCTGCGCTTGTTGTTTGTGTCGTTGTGCTTGTTGTTTTTTTTGCTGGTACAAATACTTTTGTTCCTCGAAGAGAGGTGAAATTGAGATAAGAACTTTTTGTTATAGCTTTGTCGGATCTCATCATCATAAGCATTACATATCCTCTAAGTTCTCGATTGAATGGTTTGTCTTTTTTGGTAATGATTTGTTTTTCAAATAGTGCATCCAAATGTTTTTGGTATCGATTTTGTCCTCCGTTGTAGGTGTCTCCTCGTAATGCTCTAGAAAGTGTTGTCCCAAATATTGCTCTATTTACTTGTCCGTTGGGATTAAATTTGTCTGCTGGTGTTCCATTGGTTTTGAGTCCCATAAGTCCAAGCTGACATGCTTTGATTGCATAGGATTGAAATTCTTGTGTTTCATTTTGCATATCCGAAAATACACATTTTCTTGTGGTATTTGGTGTCTGTCCCAAAATATTTATTGCGTATTCTGACATCATTTTGGATAGGTGAGATCTGATTAATATTCCTGTCATATTTGCATAATTGATGTCAGTAACAGTAGTTATTTTAGCATTGTATCCATAGAAATATGCGTCAGTGAGTTCTTTGTTGAACGGTGATGAAAATGTTTTTCGTGTTCCTGTGTTGGTCGCTATTATGGTTCCTGTAGCAATTATTCCTGTACTTGCTTCTATTTTTGTCGGATCTTTGCAGAGTCCATCATTAGGATTTCATGAATAATCACCATCTACACATACATCAGTTCCACATGATTTTGCTAGGTTTCCTCATTGACAAGAGACACCAGATTTTTTTGCATATAGACCATTTGTACATACTAATTGACTATCTGTACAGGTAGAAATCATACTTCATCCTCCTCAACCTCCTCAACCTCCACCACCTGATGGTGCAGAATAATTTATGGTAAAGCTTGGGATGGTTAGTCGTGATGAGCTATTTCCTGCGACGTCAGTAACTTGGACTTTGCAGGTAGAATAGGTCGCATTTGCTAAGGTGAAGGTCGTTGTGTTTCTTCACGAAATAGCAGTTGTTAGTGATCCATTTCCACAAGATCATGAATAGCTTACCGTTCCTGCTTCGTCTCCCGTAAAACTAAACGTCGCTGTACTATTTGAAACGCTTGGTGCAGATCATGTAAGTATTGGTGCTGTGGTATCTCGTATAAATTGCATTGTCCCTGTTGTTGTGTTGTTGGCATTGTCTTTGACGAGTACTTGTACTATATATGTTCATTCTGTGCTAGCGCTTGCTGTGGGATCTTGTAGGGTTGCTGTGGTAAATGTTATAGTTCCTGGTCCAGATACTTTGGATCGTGTGTATCACGAAATCCCTGAAACATCTCCATTTACGGTGATGTCTATTCCTGTTGTAGCATTTACTCTTTTGTCTGCTGGCATAGTAACTATTGGCGCTGTCTTATCTATTTTGTACATTTGTACTCATGTTTTTACATTACCTGCTTTGTCTTGTACGCAAGCGTATATGTATCACGTTCCATCAGCTGTCAATACTGGGACTGTTGTCGATCATCCGTTGCAATATTCATCAAATTGAACATCGGTTCTATAGAGTACTCCCGTAGATCGAATGCCGGCAAGCGTGTCTCATGATGTTGTGGTTCCTGTGGCATTATAATTTCTTCGATTGGTATTTGTATCGGTAAAAGTGATTGTCGGTTTGGTTGAATCAACGATAAAGTCTGTTGTTTGTACATATGGACTTGTCAATCATCACTTGTCTTGGTATTTTATACCAAGTCTTATAGTGCTTGAATTTGTACTTGTGCTTGGTGTTCGTAAATAAGAAAAGGCTCCATCTCCTAATGTTGCGATAGTAGTAAAACTTCCTCATGTAGATCGTTCTAATATTTTCGCAGAAAGATTATTATCTCATCATCATGTTCGTGTAACCCAATATCCACTTCATCATTTTAAAAATTCTCATCATGTAGGATAAATAAATGTTGGACTTGTTGGTGGTGTGCTATCTATTTTAAATTGGTTTCCTGTAAATATTGCTGTATTGCCTGCAAGATCAGTTGCAATTATTCTGATTTGTGCTGATGAGGTGTCTATGGAATTTACTGTTCGTGATAAGTTTCAGTTGTTGTTTGTTCATGTTGTTATGATCGAGGTATATGATCATCCCAAAAATCCGTTATTGGAAAATTCTATCCTGATGGGTGTCAGTCAAAAATTTATTTCTGTTCATGTGTTTCGTGTAATGTTGTATGTGTTTGCTGTTTGCCAATAATTTGTGATTGTTGGACTCGTGATGCTTATTCCAGCTGGTGCGGTCTTGTCGATAATAAATATTGCTCCTGTAGAGTTTCCAGCTTTGTCAGTCACGATAAATGTTTTTATTCCGTCTGTACTTATTGGCGTTCATGATGTATATGCTGTACCATTTATTGTCGCTCCAGAAATATTGGTATCATTAAAGGTAATTGTTTGATTGCTATTGTAGTAGATTCATGAAAGTACGCCTGTTCGTGTTGGCATAGTTTTGTCTATGGTGAAGGTAGCTCATGTAGTGTTACCTGCAAGATCGGTTATGATACATATATATGTTCCTTCTGTAGAAAATATTGTCCCACTACTAAATGGACTTCCGTTTATTGTTGCTCATGATATATTCGTATCGGTAAATGTTATAGTGATGTTTCATGATATATATGTTCATGATGTTGTTCATGCCCATGTTGGTTGTGTTTTGTCTATAGTGAAGGTAGTTCATGTAACATTTCCCGCTTTGTCCTGTATGATAAGTGTATATATTCCATCTGTAGTAATAGCTGTTCCGCTTGTATATGCTGTTCCGTTGAGTGTTGCTCATGAGTAATGTGTTTCTGTAATGCTTGGTGTTATGTTTCCACTATAATACGTGCCGCTGATAATGTTATTTATTGTTGGTTGCGTTTTGTCTATCGTAAATATTGCTCCTGTAGCATTACCCGCAAGATCAGTAACTATGAGTATATGGGTTCCTTCGTTTGCTATAGTGTCTCAGCTTGAAATACTTGTGCCATCTATTGTTGCATTATCGCTGAAAGTAATCGTTACATTACCAGAATAATGTGTTCATGATAGTACTCCTGTAAAGGTAGGTGCGGTTTTGTCGATAGTGAATGTCACTGCGGTTGTATTGTTTGCAAGATCAGTAACAATAAGTTCGTAGGTTGTTTCACCAGTTATTTGTGTACCGGGAATATATTCCGCTCCGTTGAGTGTCGCTCAGGAAAAATTTGTTTCATTAATTGCTGGAGTGATATTTCCACTAAAATAATTTCCACTACTAATATTGTTTACCGCTGGTGGTATCGTATCTATAGTAAATATTGCTCCTGTAATATTTCCTGCTCCATCAATTACGATCAAGGTATATATTCCGTCTGTACTCAGAGTATCTCAACTATTTATTGGTGTTCCATTTATTGTTCCTGTGTCGCTGAAGGTGAGGGTTACGTTACCAGAATAATATGCTCATGATAGTACTCCTGCAAAGGTAGGTGTGGTTTTGTCGATAATAAATATTGCTCCGGTAGTATTACCTACAGTATCTACAACAATGAATTCATAGCTTCATTCAGTGGAAATCACCTCTCAGCTTGTGTAAGCCGCGCCATTTAGCGTTGCTCAAGAAAGATTTGTATCATCAAAGGTAATTGCTATGTCTCCAGAATATATCGTTCATGAAGTCACTCCGTTGAATGTTGGTATTGTTATATCGAGTAGTGTAGTCGCGGTAATTTCTCAGGTAATAAGATTTAGTCATGAGTCGAAAATACTTCATGATAATATAATTGCTCATTCACTTAGTGATGATGCGTTGAAATTTATCGTGATAGTTGTTTCATTTTCTCCTGTACTTGTATGTGTTTGAGAAATTGTATTTACACTTGTATCGATAAGCTCCATTACGACTATATCACCAGAATCAAGTGTCCCACTAAATTGCATGGTTACATCGTAATTTGCGACATTAGCAATGTTTATGTTTGCTCCAGTGATAGAATTTCCTATGGAATCTACCGTTGCTCACACGATATTTTTTACTAGAAATGTCGTCGAGATACATACCACAAAAAAAAGTGTACCAAAGATTCTTTTCTTTTGATGGAGCATGGTTGTTTTTTTGTTTCAAAATAAAATTTCTCTATATATAGTAATATCTTTTCTGAAAACAATTTTTCTTTTGGACTCGAGGACTACGAAACTCTTGTATTTATCTTTTTTATTTGATAATATATTGATTTTTCTCTGCTTTTGTGTATATATGGGTAAACAAAAAATAAAAAAAATGAAAAAGAAAAAAAAATTTTTTATATCTCTGTATGATTTTGCAGAGGTATTTAAACAACCAGGCATCATAATCGTTTGTGTTGTGTCGTTATTTATTTTTATAAATCTAGTTTATTTCAAATTTTTTCCCACATACAAAACAGATTTGCTTTTGTATGCCAGTGTTCTCCTTTTTGTCTATATTTCTAACGTCTTTTTGTTTTATGTCTCTTTTTCATCTTATTTGTACTATAGAACTAGAGGCATTCGTTATAGCTATCGCATAATTAAGTATGTTTTGCTGTCATGTTTGTTTTATCTGATAGCAATTATTATAATTGTGTTTGTATATTTTTATACGAAATAATTATTTGTCCTTCATTGTGTATGTATATTACATCATAGTGGAGGGCTTTTTTTTATCCGAGCTTGATATTTGCTAGCAAAGGAATACGATGAATTATATCAGAAATATTTATTTGTTATAAAAGAAATTCTTATGTTATTTAGTGAATGTTGATTGAAAACCTGACTTTTGAGGTCATTGGAAAGTATTGGATATGTTGAAGTAACTCCTATCCAGCAACAGGTGATGAAACTTGCCCTGAGTGGAAAAAATATCGTTGGACAATCTCAGACGTGAACTGGTAAAACAGCCGCGTTTCTTTTGCCTATTCTCAATAAAATTGATACCAACAAAAAGACATTGCAGGCTTTGATTCTTGCTCCTACGAGAGAACTTGTTGTCCAGATTGGTGAAGAAATTAGAAATCTAACGAAATTTTATGGGGTGAGTTTTGCTTGTCTTTATGGTTGAGCAAGTCCACTTATTCAAAAAAATATTCTCAAAAAAAATCCGGCGATAGTAATTGCTACACCTGGTAGATTAATGGATTTTATGAATCAAAAGGTGATCGATGTGAGTGTGTCAGAATATTTTATTTTGGACGAAGTAGACAGAATGTTGGATATGTGATTTGTCCGTGATATTGAAAGAATATGGAATCAACTTAGACATGTGAAACAGACGTTGACGTTTTCTGCTACTATGAATGATGAGATGAAGGCTATTATCAAAAAACATATTGCTAGTTATGAATTTATCAAAATAGGTGAGTGAGTGACAGTCGACAAAATCAATCATGCATATATGGCGGTCGAACATGAGCAAAAATTATTCAACGTAATCAAACTGATCAAGGATCATCCCAAAGATAAGGTACTTATTTTTACGCATACCAAAAAAAATACCAAAACTATCCAACAGATATTAGTCTGAGACAAATTCAATGCAGGACTCCTCAATGGTGATATGGCTCAATGAAAAAGACAATCTACGCTCAATGATTTTAAACTAGGAAAAACACAAATACTTGTGACGACTGATGTCGCTGCGAGAGGACTTAATATGGAAAATGTCTGACTTGTGATCAATTTTGATGTACCGCTAGATCCCAAAAGTTATATTCATAGAATTGGAAGAACAGGAAGGGCTGGAGCAACAGGAAAGGCAATTATGTTGGTTTCTCCATTGGAAATTCCATTGTTTAAAGAGATAGAAAAAACTCACAAAATCAGAATACAACAATCACAACATATTGCACAGCATGATACTGTATGAGCGTATGGTAATCTTCGTCTAAATAGATCTACTGACAAAAAATGATGAGGTAGACCACAAGCACCAAAGCGTCAAAGTTTTACCAAAACATATAATAAACTTTGTCCTACTGATGAACAAAAAGCAATGAGGGGTCAAAATAATTATCGTAGCAATCCCAATCATAAACAGCATGAGCGTAGACCATCAAGACCAGCTGGTCCGTCTATAGCAGGAGATCGTAAACCGTTTTCTGGTGGTAGATTTAGAGGTGCGGGAAAACCGAGACACAGATAGAGATTAGTGAAAAGTGAAAAGTGTTGGAATTTCCTAGAATGGACTATAGTTGAATTTAGAATTTAGAAAATCACTTCATTACGTCATTCCCGACCTGATCGGAAATTCAACCTGCCTGCCGCAGACAAGTTGGCTATGTAGCAATATGAATTCCCGCTTTCGCGGGAATGACGTATCCATAATAAAACAAAAAAAACTCTACAATTTCTTGTGGAGCTTTTTTATTATGCAGGAATTTATTGCTTCATTATCTTACCTAAATCTACTATGTTGAATTTTTCTAGTTGATCCGTAAATCACTTATCATGACTAACCATAATTATTGCTCATTCATACTTGTTTATTGCTTGTGCGATAACAGGAAGATGACGGAAGTTTATGTGGTTGGTTGGTTCGTCAAGGATGAGGAGATGTGGCTTTTGAAGAACAAATCTTGCATAGCAGAGGAGTCCTTTTTGTCCTTCTGAAAGTGAACCTACGGTGTTTTGTAATAAACTTTTGGTAAGAAGAAATTGTGCTGCTACACGATAAATATCTTGATCGCTTGCTTCTTCAGCTATCTCTTCCAAAGTATCTCGAACGGTTTTGTTCATATCTAACGCATCAAAATCCTGGCTATAATATCCTACTTTTACTTTGTTGTGAATCATCGCTATATCTTCTTCTGGATGCGTAGTGTCTGGTTCTTTGATCATACCGTCTTTGGTTTTGTCTTTGAGCATAGCATTGTATTCTTTCATAATTTCTTCTTTGTGTCGATGGATCATCATGAGTCTTTTGAGTAATGTAGACTTCCCGATTCCATTTGGTCATACAAACATATATCTTTCATGCTTTTTGATGACGAGTGGTAATTTGTAATTTACTACTTCGTGATTTTGATTCATTAGTCCTACTTTGTTGATTGTCACAATAGGTCATACATAGTTTTCAAATGGAATAGTAAAAGCTGTGATGGTTTTATCGTCTTTTCTTACTTCTACTTTGTTTTCTTCTGCTTCTTCTACTTCGTCTCTCATTTTGCTTGCTAATTTACGCATTTTTCATCACTTATTTGCAAAGAAATTTATTTTTTCTTTGGCGTCAGCTATTTTTTTCTCGGCTCTAGCGTTGGCCATTTGATCTTTTTCTATTTGTGCGTTGATCTGTTCCACTACATCATAGTAATCTCATCGATATTGTTCTACTTTGCAGGTTTGTTTGTTGAGATACAAGACACCATCAGTAAATAAGTTCAAAAAATCTGCATCATGACTAATAACTACAACTGTTTTGTCGTACGACATCAAAAAAGTAATGAGGTCTCCGATACCTACCTCATCCAAATTGTTTGTTGGTTCGTCGAGGAGAAGAATATCGGGATGTTGTATTAGAGCGTATGCGAGGAGTAGTCTCGCTTGTTGTCATCCAGAAAATTCTTTTATAGGTTTGTTCATCGGTGCATTAAAGTTTACTGCTTTGAGGACTTCGTCTATTTTTCTATCTATCTGATAATCCTTTTCTACAAACGCTGTTTCAAAAAATTCTTTGATAGAAAGATTAAGCTGATCTCTAGGTATGACCTGTCTTGCTACAGCGATAGAATTTCCTTGGACAATACTTATTTTTCCTGATTGTGGAGTCAATTCTCCCAAAATTAGTTTGAATATCGTCGTTTTCCCGGATCCATTTTGTCCCATGATAGTAATCTTGGTATTTTCACGAAGCGAAAAATCACTCTCTACGAGAATAGGATGTTTGCCGTCGTTGTATGCGAAAGAAACTGCATCGAAGCGGAGTATTACGGGATTTTGATTTCAAGCCATTACGGTGATATGATGTGGGTAAAATACAAGAAATGACTATAAGAAAGTGATTTCTGTATTCAAGAATTTTTTCCCTACTATTTTACTTCCATTTCCTTACTCTATTTTGACTTTATTATCTTCAACTTTTTATGCTTATTCGCTCTGCTACGTTTGTCAAAAGTGCTTCAAAACTCAGTGAATGTCCTCAGTCAGATTTTCCTGAATTTGCAATGATTGGAAGATCAAATGTTGGGAAGTCGTCGTTGATCAATATGTTGGCTAATAATAGTAAGCTGTCAAAAGTTTCCGTCACTCCTGGGAAAACTAAGCTGATAGGATATTTTTTGATGAATCAAAACTGGTATCTTGTGGATTTGCCTGGATATGGATACGCTCAGATAAGTAAGAAAGAAAGAGATCGTTGGTTGGCAACTACTCAGGAATATTTTGCTGGAAGGGAACAGTTGAAAATGGTGTTTGTTCTTGTAGATGGTAGTATTCCACCACAGACTATTGATTTTGATTTTATCTATAGTTTGGATCAGTATGGTATTCCCTTTTCTGTAATTATGACCAAAATAGACAAAGCAACGCAAAAAGAATTTAGTCTTCATTCTCGTTTGTTTATCAAAAAACTTGAAAGCTTTGTTTCTATTATGCCAAAGATATTCCCTGTTTCTAATGTTACCAAGAGAGGGAAGGAGAAATTGCTGGAGTATATTGAAACGTTAATGGTCGAAAAATAGACGAAATGTTGCCGAAAAATAGACAAAAAATAGACTCATGATGGTTTTAAAAATAGCTATCTTTGGTCAATTATTTGTCAGTCCGGTGTGCCGGACTATTTGTCCTTTGTTTAAATGTAATGTTGTATCTCAAAGTCACTAATCTTGCTAAATCTTTTACGTCCAAGGTCCTGGTTGATCATGTAGATTTCACTATTTCTAGATGACAAAAAATTGCCTTAGTGGCAAAGAATGGTGCAGGGAAGTCTACTTTACTCAAGGTTATTATGAAAGAGATAGATCTGAGTGATTGAGCGATTGAGTGGAGAGAGTGAATCCGTATCTGATATCTTTCGCAGGACACTCGTTTGGATGAGCAGAAAACTGTTCGTGAATTTCTTTTTGATTTTGATACCACGCAGTTTTGGGAGCAGGACGTTGAATTGAATATTGCTATCAATAAGTTGCGTATAACGTCGTATTTGGATCAGAATATTTGATCTTTGTCGTGATGAGAAAAAAAACGTGTAGCATTGACCAAGACCTTGATGGGTAATCCAGAAATGTTAATTCTTGATGAACCGACCAATCATTTGGATTTGGATATGATAGAATGGCTTGAACGATATCTCAAAGATCACCGCATTACTTTGCTCATGGTGACGCATGATAGATATTTTTTGGAAAGGATTTGTACGCATATATTTGAACTTCATAGAGGTAAAATTGTTGTATTCCCTGGAAATTATTCGTACTATTTGGAGAGTAAAGCTATCCGTGAAGAAAACGAAAAAATCGAAGTCCATAAGCTCAAACAACTCTATAGAAAAGAATTGAGTTGGATCAAAAAATCACCTAGTGGAAGACAGACGAAGTCCAATTCTAGGGCGAGTAGGTTTGATGAGATCAATGATCGTTATGAGGTTTTGAAGGATACAGTGTTTGATGAAACTGCAAAGCTTACCTTGTCTGTCCAGTCAAGACAGTTATGAGGAAAAATTCTCAAACTCAAACATATTCAAAAACTATTTTGAGAGAAAAAAATTCTGAATGATTTTTCGCATGAATTTAGACACAACGAACGTATCGGTATTATCGGAAAAAATGGAGTAGGGAAGTCTACGTTTGTACGTATGCTTATCGGTGAAGAACCGATAGATTCGTGAACAGTACAAACAGGCGAGACTGTTGTTTTTGGGCATTATCAGCAAAAAGAAATTCATTTTCCTAGTGACAAAAGAGTCTCTGATATTGTGCATGATCGTAAACTGCTTGAACAATTTCTTTTTCCACCAAGTCAGCAACATGTCTTTGCAGAAAATTTAAGCGGAGGAGAGAAGAGGAGACTACATATGCTAACTATTTTGCAAACGCGTCCAAATTTTTTGATTCTCGATGAGCCGACCAATGATTTAGATCTTGTTACCGTCGGGGTACTCGAAGATTTTTTGATGACCTACAAGGGCTGTTTGATTGTGATTTCTCATGATAGATTTTTTATGGACAAGATTACTGATCACTTGTTTATTTTTGAAGGTGATGGAGTAGTGAAGGATTTTTGGGGAACGTATAACGAGTATAAACTCGCAGTTGAAAGTTGAAAGTCGCAAACAAATCCCCCTTCGTTTCCCCTCTCGGCTTCCGAGGACTTCGCTTCGCTCGCTTTATCAAGGGGGTCATCAGTTGTGGATGTTGAAGGCAAGCAAAAACTATCATATATGGAAAAGCGTGAATTGGATCAGTTGAGTAAAGATATTGTGTTGTTGGAAAAAGAAAGGGATGAAATCAATCGTATTTTTGATCAGCCAGATGTGTCGTATGATGATGTGAAGGCTTTATCGGAGGCATTGTGAATTATCTTGCGTCAGCTTGAACAAAAGGAGTATAGATGGTTTGAATTGAGTTCGAGAGAATAGTTTTTGTCTTATGTAGGGTTTTGTAATTTGAAGGAATGGTCTTTGTCTGTCCCTGGCCCTAAAGAACCAGGTTGCACAATAAAAAAAACTCTGCCTAAGCAGAGTTTTTTGCACCATAGTAATGAAATTAAGCAGCCATATTCATATCTGCATCTATTTTTCTTACGTTGATTGCGTTGATTCCTTTTTGTCCTTCTTCTGTTTCATATTCAACAGTGTCGTTTTCTGTGATAGTAGTACCATCTACTAATCCAGATATATGTACGAATACATCTTTACTTCCGTCAGCAGGAGTGATAAAACCGAACCCTTTAGTTGTGTTGAAAAACTTTACGATACCAGTAGCCATTGTAATTTAGAAAAAAATAATAAAATTTGAGTAAAATAACTCAAGTAGAGTTATACACATAATCTATCAATAAGCAAGGGAATCTTTGTATATAATTTTTGCGTGATATTGGTCAGAAAAATATGTTTTGTCTATTGATTTCTGGGAGGGGATTCTCTACATATATGCCGTTTATTTCTGTTTTGTGTCTCTATGTCCAAAAAAAAATGAATATCGCTGATGTTTATCGACACGGAAACTACCTGACTTTCGACGACGGATCAAATTCTACAATTTGCTGCCATATATGGTCATTTTGATGGGAAAGATTTTCATGAAGAAACAAGAATCAATCAATATATCAATATCACTACAAAAATTAATTTTTTTGCTCAAAGAGTACATGGAATCAGCAAAAATATGTTGGAACCGTATGAATATATGGATGCGTATATAGATCATTTTCTTGCTTATGTAGATACATCTGACTATATCGTTGGACATAATATTTCGTTTGATATCAGGATGTTGAGACAAGATTGTGAAAGGATTTGAATACTTCGTGACTGGGATAGTTGTAAGACGTTTTGTACGATGAAAGATATCGGACATATTGAAGATCTCCCCAAGAAAAGACCAAAATTGTGACTTTTGTACGAATATTTATTTGAAAAAGATTTTGCTAACGCGCATGATGCGATGGCAGATATTGAGGCTACGAAGGATTGTTTTTTGGAGCTGGCGAGGAGAGGACATATAAAAATTTAGAGAAAAATGATAAAATGATAAAAGCTACGCGATAAAATGATAAAAGCTACGCGATAAAATGA
>CAYXTU010000001.1:41290-55584 GCA_964468245.1 uncultured Candidatus Peribacteria bacterium
AAATGATAAAAGCTACGCGATAAAATGATAAAAGCTACGCGATAAAATGATAAAAAGTAAATTTTACATTTTGAATTGTTAAGTATGCGAGCTGTGTATATAGTGAGGTGTAGTGATGATAGTTTGTATACGGGTATCGCCAAAGATGTGGAGAAGAGAATTTGTGATCATAATACTTCAAAGATTTGAGCGAAATATACCAAAGCTAGGCGTCCTGTTGTGTTGGTGTGGAGTAAAAAAGTGAAGGATAAGTCCAAAGCTTGTCAGGAAGAGTTTCGTATAAAGAAATTGAGTAAAGAAGAAAAAGAGGAGTTGGTGGTGAAGAAAAAGAAAAATAAAATAAAAAATATTGTTTTGTAATTGCTATTTCATATATTTGTTTTTAGTTTTATCAGTAAAACAATCATCATGGCTGAATCTTCACAAGCAGAAAAAAAGACACCAGTAACGCCTTTACCAGAGAAAAAGCCTTTTGTAGGTTTACCACCAAAGCCATTTGTAAACACTAATCCTCAGTTTAACAAGTCTGGATTTAAGTGAAAGTCAGGAGGTGGACATCCGGTTGTTAGAAAGCACGCTGCTCGTTCTAGATAAATTAATTTGTAAAAAAATCTCCAATCGGAGATTTTTTTTTGGTAGAGAGGGAGATAATAAAATATTTGTAAAAATATAATGAAAAATTTAAAATCTCATTTGGTGGACCAACCCAGAAATCTTCTGAATTCATAAGCACCAAATACGATGAATTACTACAGGAAATCTATAGATTCTGAAACTTTGGACTCTATATGGCTAGGGAGTGAAGTCTGGAGAGATTCCACAAGTATAGGGAGAAGTAATCAGTATATAGGAGATTAACTCAGGAAGAGAAAGAATTAAGAAAACGGGAGGAGGGGAAAAGGATCTCTAGTTTCTCTTTCTCTCTTCTCTTTTTGGAGTCTTGCAAGTATGAAGGAGTTTACTGACTTAGGAAGGTGGGGTTGGCTGGAACAGATTTAATCCATGTATTATATTCTTCTACTCGTTTTCGATCCTTATCTGTGAAGCCTTCTGGATCACTGAGTTTTTTCTTGATTTCCCATTCTTCATCTTGAGTTTTTGGGATATAAATTTTTTGAGTTTCACAAATCATCTTTTGAGAAGAGATTCAATCTCGGTTTTGATTGATTACATAAAACTCTTTGAGTTCTTTATTGTAGGTAGCATCAATATCAATTCATTTCCCATCAATCCAAAGTTTTAGAAATACGTGGTATCACTTTTTTGTAGCTAATCCTCGACCTTTAAGGCTTTCTGGGAGATATACCATATCAAAGGTAAATGGAACGAAACATAATTCAGCACCATATCAAAGTCTTTCATAAACAGCTTTTAGTAATCTATGTTTTGATGCACAATATCCCTCCTTGCAAGCAAGGAGTTTCTCTGGTGTTGTTGCTCCGTTGATCTGATATGTAAAATCCCTCACAGTCTCAAAAATATTGATTCTTTCAGCTACTTTGTCTTCTGAAGTGTGGTCTGAGATAAATTGTTGAATAAGATCTATTGCATTAGTTTCAATTGTCATCTTTTATGTTAGCATTGTAAAAAATCTTATTGGTGAGTTTGAGTTTATAAGTCTCGTTTCAACGAAGAAAGTCAAAGTATTTGCATTTTTTATCTTTGGCTTCATTTATCATGAAAGACAAGAGCAACATTCAGGGAGAATATTTATTGAATTTGATATCGTAAGTAGGTTTATAGTAGTAAGATCTCTCAGAATCTAAAAATCAAAAGTGCATTGCTGAGATTTCTCAATTGAAATACAATATATTAACTTGTGTGTTTTTATCAAATAGATTTTCTATTAGTGTATAGGAATTTCTAAAAATTGGTTTTAAGTATTTGTGATATGGAAAAATAAAGGTGGATAAGTCATCCAAAAGTAGAAATGTCTGTAAGAATCCATTTTTTCTAAACAAGAAAAATATACCCAAATCACTTGTATTTAGGCAAGAATAATTGCTATTATTTATGATGAATCGAAATATTTTGGTTTATATCATGGTATGTTTATTTGGTATCTGTGAAAGTATCATCAACAAGAACATTTTAATATATCTTTACCTGTAAACATATATATTCTTTCTCTAAAATTTTTTGCTATTCTAGGTATTTTTGCTTTGTGATTGTAATATATGTTGATGATTCTTAAATACTTTTTCTTGCAACGATTAGCAAATATTCAATAGTAATAAATCATGTGAAAATTTTGATTAGGAATGTGTTGTAGAAGAAGTCCCATAAAGTCTATAACGGGACATGAAATATCTTTAACGAGTTTATCACGTTTATCTGTGTAGTTAAATGTAACATTTTCTTTATCATAATCGAGAATACGAGATTGAGCAATAACTGGTCTTTTAATGTAGCGTCAGACATAGCCTACTACCTCAATAAATGAACATGTTTTTCAAGAAAAATAAACGTGTCGATTTGATTTTTCACCACTGATTTTACTATGATAATCATAAAACTCATTAAGAAATTTAATCTCTTGAGTACATATATCTCAACTGATATTTTTGTATGTTCGATCTTTGAGGTTTTTTACAAGAAATGCTGTTCGTGAAGCAGCAATAGCTTTATATGGTAAAAAAATATTATCTTTGAAATATCATTTTTTATGAAAAGCTCAATTAGTTGTTATAAGGTGAGTATGTGGGTTTCGGTTGAGTTTCGCTCAGAAAGTGTGAATGACGGCAAGTATTCATGGAGTAACCTTTTGATCTTTCAAAAAGTACATAATAGCATTAGCAGATGTATATGGTAATACATTAAGAGCATTACGATGTCTTTTAAAAAATGAACGTAATTCTTCCGGTATAGTGAAGACAATATGTTTATATAATAATCATGATGGTCGTCGAGAAATTAGCTTATTCATCCGAATATCTGATTGTGGTTGAGAACAAGAATCCTGATAATTATATTGTCCGAATGTGAAGGTTGGATGGGGACAAATCTCCGCATTATGCGATTTTAGCAGCTAAAAGACTATGAATACCCTTATGTATCTTATGAAAACCTCTTTATGACATGAATTACTATAGAAAACACGAATCGTTATTCTCTGATCCTATCGTCAGAAGATTGTGAGTACTCTCATGACAAGAAAAGATGAATGTCCTTTCGAATGCTATCTGTGGAATATATACTACATGAGAGGAGTATATAGAGGCATCATGAGGTGTGCTTAGTGAAATGTTGAGGTCGGGTTTGCCTATAGCATGAATAAGCCGAAGACCTTGAACTGCTGTTCTAGAGGCGGTCAATAAGGAATATATGGGAAAAATAACATTAGTCGCTGGTATGACTGATGATGATATAGTTGATGCTATATGTGATAATGTAAGATATTGCTTCAACCTCGATAGAAAAAAAGTCTTCTTGGAAGCAAATAAGAGATATGATCCTTCTCTACTTCTTGAAGAAATGTTAAGAAAAGTTTGAGATTAGATTTTTGATCATATTGCGATCTTTTTTATGTTCCCATTGGTGTCGATAATGTATGCTTTTTCTTCTCATTCTATAGTATATATGTCCTCTTTGCAAACAACGGCCGTTCATTCCGGCAAACATATTACAGGAATCTGATAATTGATCGCATAGTCGCTTATTTCTTTGTTCTTTCCTTCGTTATGATGACAGGCTATGGAATACCCTTTGCATGTATCATATCCTGTTGCTTCTTCAAAGGATAGTTTCACTGCATTCATATCTGGCGCTGTATGGATCTCCTTTCACATAATTATAGCTCATGCACTTCATCAATATATAGGTTTGTTGCTGTTTATGAATTGTTCTATGACTCTGGTAAATCCTGTGTTTTTGATCAGCTTCAGCAATCTATATGTATTGCCTCATCACATATATATACCATCATATGCTTCCAGATAATTCTCATTGCTCTTTATAAACTCATCTTCTGAAAGTAGATGTACAGTATATCAGTCACTCACAGGAAATGTATTCTGTATCCATTCAAGACAAGAGGGGTATCTTTCTGGTCTCATCGCTCGAGGAATGTAGAGGATCCTTTTCCCTGCTAGCATTCATTTATATAAGGTATCTATCCTTATCGAATCTGTGTAATTGCCTCATCAAGACAAGACCAATGTAACCATTTGATATGGGTGATTGATAAATATGATTATGATATATAAAATATTTGGAAATTCAATATAGTTTTATTATATCTTAGTGTCTTACATCATTTATTTGTGCATATGTTTATGAAAAAGGACGTTATATATCCCCATTTGCCAGAACCCATAAGGATTGAGTTTGAAATCACAAATTTTTGTAATGCAAATTGCGTTTTTTGTCCTAGATTCAATATAAAAAATCATGGGTTCATGGATTTAGAAAACTATAAGAAATTCATTTTGAAACTTAAGAAGATTAAAAAAACATTGTGGATAAATAAACATTTCCCTGATCTTAATCTTCCTGTGATAGTCTTTGGTTGATACTGAGAACCTTTATTACATGCAAAGGTTTTTGATTATATTTCATATGCAAAAAAACATTGATTCGCTACAGAAATGATATCGAACGGATATCTGCTTACTGAAAATAATTGTGAAAAGATCATTGCAAGTGGATTGGATAGGTTAGCTATCAGCCTTCATACCCTCAATCCTGATATCAATCAAAAAATCATGTGATTGCCTAATGCTATACCTACTATACAAAATGCATTACGTTACCTGGACGATAAAAATATAGATATCGAAATTCGGAGAGTAAGCAACTTCGATGGAAAATTGTTTGATCCATCTGAAAAAAACTATATTTATGACAGGTTCCTATCTGATTTCTCCAAACATATACAAGTATTCGGTCCTACTCCTGCCTGGAATAGAGGAGGACAATTTACAACGAATTTCTATGAAAAAATGAAGGATTCTGATGCTATTCCATGTCAGACATCATATTTTACGCTAAATATATCTTTTGATGGTGACTTCTTGCTTTGTTGTTGTGATTTCTCTAAAAAGGATGTTATACTTGCTAAAAATTGGGATTTTAATCTAAAAGAAATTCAAAAAAAAATAACTGATTTTCAGTCCAATCTTCCTGATATGTGTGTTAATTGCAGAAAAGCAAAAAATACCTATTATGATGATGTAATTTTCCCGAATTATTCAAATGGAGATGGCGAGATTCGAACTCGCGTCTAAAAGGCATATATAAAGATTTCTACCACGATAGTTTATTAATTATCCAGCTTTTTAACGTTATTATGTCAGGATACGGTAGCCAATAAACAGGCATAGGTTTTTACCATAACAACGTTGTTCACCGAAGTGAACGGGGTTTCCTACTTGGTCGCCTCGTGGTTAGTAGGAGTCACACAACGAGGATGGTACATTAAGCAGCTAACTGAAAGCTAGGCTGTTTAACGAGAGCAAAAGCTCTGTTTAATGTTTTAGCATTTTTTGAGTGAACGATTGTTTTGTTCCGGTACGTTCGTCGGAGAGTGGCGGTCTTTATATACGGATCCTCCTATCAAATCCAGAGCATCCCCATAAATATAACTAACAACTTACAACTAATAACTAACAATTATTGAATTTTTCATTTTATTGTTAGTTGTTCACTGTTAATTGTTCGTTGTATTTATAATTATTTCCTACAAAAATTCAACTAAATCCCTCTCCCTAAAACAAAGTGAGGCAATAAGGGATATTGGTATAATTAAATTTTTCTTGTAGTTATTTCCCAAGAAATTTACGTATATACTCTATATTTATATATTTTTTTTAGACGCTCCGCTGGGGATACTTTTTTACTTGACCCCCGCAGCTATATGCGGGGCAGGCGCCAAAGTATCCAAAAAACTCAAGCCAGATGCAGTACTCAGGACAAATGTTTTATGTATACATGACCTACCAACTCGACTCCGTCCCATCCCGAAGAAATTCGGGACGGGTCCCACTTCGTCTCGTTCCAGTTTACTTCTTTATCTATGGATTGTTTACTATTTCGTGGCGTGCACCCCGACAAGCCGAGGGCAGGTCTGGCGTTGTAATAAAGTCTTTTTTCTTTTAGTTCTTTACTAATCTTCCTCCCAGCCACATATTTTATTTAATTATGTCTATTTAAAAAAAACGTCAGGAGTGATCCCAACGCTTTTTTTTTGTTTTGTGCTAACTATTTTTTCTTAATAAATGTTTTTACTTTTTTTGCTGGAGCTTTTTTGGTAACAGCTTTTGCGGGAGCTTTTTTTACTATTTTTTTTGCGACTGGTTTTTTGATTGTACTTTTGCTTGGTGTTTTGACTTCTTGGGTAGGTACTATTCTGATTATTTTTTTGATAGATTTTTTGCCAAGATATTTTGAGTTGTCGAATGCGAGGATAGGTACGAATACGATTTTTATAAATATCATACCGAGTCCAAACGTCCAATGTTTTCAGAATTTGTTTGTAATATTGAAGATATTAATAATCATCATAACGATAAATAATGGTGGAAAAAGAATAGACAATGCCCATCGTCCTGACATTCCTCAGAGTTTGAAGAGGAGTGTTCGGTTGTATACAGGGATCAAAATTCCTCGTCCTGGAAGTCCAGCTTTTTTGAAAATTCTCCATCGAGAGATAATCATAAGTGCTCCTAGTCCCAACATGATAATCATTCGTACCATTGCGAGTCATCCTAGAGCTGCTCAAAATACGGTACTTGCTCACATCATAGCTTCTGGAGTGATGTTTCCGCTCATCGCTGATCCATTGAGTTCAAAAGAAAAATTCATTATTTTTTGTAAATATATAAAATATACAGATATGTATGTACCTAATTTTTGCTCTATTTCAAGTCGTAATGTGCTATAAAATCCCTTGAAAAATAACAATAATCTGATACACTCATCATGTTTTATTTTTTTATCTACGACAATGCTCAAAGAATTTATGGCGTTTCTTGCTCAGTACAATATATTTGGTATAGCAATATGATTGCTTATAGCGACCAAGGTCTGAACACTTATAAAATGATTGATTGAAGATCTTATTACTCCGCTTATTCTCCAGCCGATTTTGACAAACTTAAAGGTCAAACATATAGAAGATCTTTCTTACAAATGAGTTTTGTATGGTAAGGTTTTGTCCAATCTTATTGATTTTTTTA
This sequence comes from uncultured Candidatus Peribacteria bacterium, assembly GCA_964468245.1. GTDB lineage: Bacteria > Patescibacteriota > Gracilibacteria > Absconditabacterales > Absconditicoccaceae > CAJBLF01. Next base: position 48,466 of record CAYXTU010000001.1, read on the forward strand.
TCACTGCATTTTTGGTGTTTTTGGTAGTAAAGTATGCAGGTGTTACTTTGCAGACAAAATAATTGTATCAAGAAAAATTATATTTTTTTGATAAGATTGAGTATTTCTTGTTTGGTATCGCTAGAGATTTTTGGATCTTTGGTGATTCTTTGTACGTATCATTGGATAATTGGTAAAATAATTTGTTTGATGCTTATATAGTTTTTTTCTTCTTCTTCTTTGTCTGCAAGTTCTTTTTCTCGTCGAAGCTGAAATTCCAATAGTCCTCAATGTGCTGATTCGTCGTTGATGGTCTGGGTGATAGTATTGTCGGGGAGCAATGTGGTAATTTGGCTTATTATAGCCAATAATTGTGCTCGTCTTTCTTCTTTTTCTATAAATTGTTTGATAAAATCTTGATAAAATAATGCTGCAAAAATTATATTTTTTTCTTTTTCTATTTGGTATTTTTTTTCACTATTTCTTGCAATTTGTTGCGAGATAAATTTTCCTTCATTTTTTCTAAACTGGATATATTGTGCTTCCATAATATTTTCTCTCATTCCTATTTTTTCTCCTAAGAGCTGGAGATAGTGTTTTTGGATATTTATATTGTCTATATTGGTAATCAATCCAAACATACTATTTATTACTTTTTGTTTGTCTACGGGTGAAGTAAGATCAAATTTCTTTTTAAGATTTTGGAAAATAACCAAAAATCCATCCTGACTCTCTTTTCGTTGTGTATCAAATTTTTGTTTTCCCTCTGCCGTATTTGCGAGTTCATCGATATCTTTGTATCACTCAGGGAGGATGATTATTTTGGGGAATAGATTGTGCTGATATGCAAGTGCAAGTGCTCTTGTACTAGCTTCTTGTCAGGCGTTGTCACCATCAAACAAAAGAAAAACGTTTTCTGTATATCTCTTGATAAGTTTCACATGTTCTGGAGTAAATGCTGTTCCAGAGGTAGCTACCCCAAGATGATATCCCAGTCTTGCAAGTCAAATAACATCCATTTGTCCTTCGACAATAAATAGTGCATCATATTCTTTGATATAGTTTTTTGCTCGATTGAGTCCGTAGAGGAGTTTTGATTTTTCAAAGGCTTTGTGTTCTGCACTATTGAGATATTTTGGTTTGTCTTCTGGGTTTATCACTCTTGCACTAAATCATACGACATTGTTCATAGTGTCATATATAGGAAAGGTGATTCTATGTTTAAAAAATGTATAGACCCCGCTATCTGATTTTTTGGCGAGTGATGCTTCGATAAGGTCTTTGTCTGTAAATCCTTTGCTTTTGAGTTCTTGAATCATTTCGTAATGGGAATTTGGTGCGTATCAGATGCCAAATTCTGTAATTATTTGGTCAGAAAGTTTTCTTTGTTCTTTGAGATATTTTTTGGCTTCTTCGTTTTTGGCGAGTTGTTCAACAAAGTATTTTTGTGCGATTTTGTGGATACGTTTCATTTTTTCTTTTTCGTCTTGTCGATCATCGTGTTTCGTAGGGTCTATCTGATATTTTGTCAAATCAATATTCCCTTGTTTTGCTAGTTCTTTGGCTGCATCTCGAAAATCTATTCTTTCTATTTCTTGCATAAAAGTAATTACATTTCATCACTTTCCACATCCGAAACATTTGAAGATTTGTTTGCTTGGAGATACCATAAATGATGGTGTTTTTTCGCTATGAAATGGACAACAAGCAGTAAAATTTGCTCCAGCTCTTTTGAGGGGAATATATCTTCCGACAATATCTACAATGTCGACGGTGGATAAAATATCTTCTGCGAGTTTACTCATACTATTTAGCTTGAAGCTAAAAGCTTGAAGCTTAAAGCCTAAAAAAGTTTATATATAGTAGTGTAAGAATTTCTTGTCAATTCTCAATATTTTTTGTATATACTCTTCACTGATATTGTATGTATATTGTTTCCTGGCCCTAAAGGACCAGGTTGATTTTTACTTTATGTAGAATAAGTAGAGATGTTCTTTGCTGAGTTTTTTGGCTACTGCTTTGATGTCTTCGAGCGTTAGTGTTTTGTATTTTGCCAATATCTCCTCCAAAGATTCAATTTTTTTATAGATCAGATATTGATTTCCGAGAAAACTTGCCATTTCGTCTGAGGATTCTATTCCCATTTGGATCTGGCCTTCATTGTAGCCAATTGCGTTGTCAAATTCTTCTTGCGTGATATTTCATTCAGCAATATATTGTATTTCTTCAAATATTTTTTCTATTCAAAAATCAAATCTTTTTTTGTCTATTCCTGCTCTGATGATAAAAACTCAGGTATCTTGTTGGCTCATGTGTTGTGCTTTTATATAGTAACAGAGCCCTTGTTTTTCTCTAATGTTTTGGAAGAGTCTAGAAGACATGTTTCCTCCTAGTATGGTTGCCAAGACGTTGGCTGCATATCTTTCCTTTTCTTCGCCGTTGAATCCAGGAGCAGATATTACGAGATGGGTTTGTTCATTTTTTTGTTCATAAAATGCCGTATGTTCTGCTGGTAGTTGGCTGATAAAAGGAGGTTTTTTTGCAGTAGCTGTGTCAGGTATTTTGTGCAATTCTTTTTCTATTTGAGCAATAATTGCGGATTTGTTTATTATTTTGCCCGCTATTACTACTATGAGATTGTCTTTGGTATAGAGCTGAGCTTTGTGGTCAAAAAGCATTTGCTGGGTAAATGTCTTGATGTTGTCTACTGTTCCAATAATAGGTCGTCCATAACTATTGTCACCAAAATAATAGTTTTGTCGTTTTTGCATTGCCATAGCCATAGGGTTGTCTTCGTACATTTTGAGTTCTTGGATAACTACTCATTTTTCTCTTTCTAGTTCATCTCCATTGAATTTTGCATGATTCATCATGTCAGCTAAAACATCTATAGCTCTATCCACAAATTCAGGAGCGCATTTAACATAATAACCGGCGTATTCATCTCCCGTATATGCGTTAAATTCACCTCAAAACTTGTCTACGGCCTGTGCTACTGCTTTTGGAGTGGGATATTTTTCTCCACCTTTGAAAAAAAGATGTTCAAGAAAGTGGCTTATCCCATTATTTTCTTTGTTTTCGTAGATACTTCCTGCTTTGCACATAATCTCTATGGTCGTAGAGTTTGTATCTTCCATAGGTGCAAAAATACAATCAATTCCTGCAATAGACTCTATAGTATACTTCATAAGAAAACGATAAAACGATAAAAGCTCCCGTTGGTTGTGATAAAAGCTGCGCGATAAAGTGATTTATTGATTATATATTCTAAGTTGAATTAGGGTAGTTATTTAGTCTTTAAATGCAATACTTCAAATTGTATTGACAAATCAAGATTTCTGAGTATAATATGTAAAATAATTTTTATCTTTGTACTGTATGATGAGTGTAGCATCACCAATAAAAACAAAGATGTATATCGTTATAACTCTTGGTTGTCTGTCGCTATTGAGTTGTTGATGAACTCGAGCAAATACAATACCAGAAGTTGAGTCATGACAAGATCTTACTGTTCTTTGGAGTAAGCTCAAGGAAAGGTTTTCTTGAGTGACTCAAGAGGTTCGCTCTTTGGTTGATGGGACGACAACTCCTTTGCAATCTTTTTATTGAGCAGGAAAATCTTCTAGCACAACTGGTCAATCAAATGTGGTTGTTCCTATGATGTTTGGTCAGGATTTTTTTGGAGATATAGGAAATGATCCATATACATCATATATTAATAGGTTAGCGTCTTATTGAGTATTGTCTCATTCTCAAAAATTTTATCCTCAAAATTATCTTCGTGTAGCTGATTTGCAGGTTTTGCTTTCTAAACTTTCCGTTAAGGCACTTGGAAAACCCTATATTGCCCCTGAGTATGTGTGATCACTTCCTGCTGATGGAATAGCTACCAAATGGATACTTCAACAATCGCTTATGACACTTGGTCTTGATGGTCGTGTTCAAATAGAATGAAATCTTTATGATAAACTTATTAGATCTGAATCTGCGTATTATCTTGTACGTGCTTTTGATTTGCCCGTAGTTTCGTTTCATGAATCTGCTCGTCAACCTTCGTTTGTACAAGACTCGTTTACTGATATTTGAGGACATCCATTTTGATCAGCAATTAATACCTTGGCGAATTTAGGTATAGTAAATACTCAGACGACTAAATTTTATCCTGATAACTATCTTCGTCATTACGATTTTGTGCTTTTGTTTGTTAATTCATTAGTAGCCTCACAAGACCAATCTGTACCCAATATTTCTGCTTCTTTTGCAGATGTGCAGGCAGATGCTTCTTATCTTCCTCAGCTTGCATATGCGGTAAATCGTGGGCTTATTGATTATATTGTGGTAAGTAAGAGAGGGCAGTTGTATTTTGAACCAGATAGTTTTATGACCAAATATGAGGTATATAAGATAGTAAACAAAGTTACTAACACTCAACTCATATATAATGAACAACAAGCTTCTCAAGAAAAAATGACTAGAGGAGAATTAGCACAACTTTTGGTACAAACGTTTCAGCTTACCCCAAATATATCACCAGAATTGGATGAAGAAGAGCTTTCTTTGATTACGAAATTGAAGACGTTGCTCGCTTTGTTGTAGGTTTGAAACTCCGTATTTTCTTTTTCTATTATAATCCTAGGCTTTTGGGTAGCTTAGGATTTTTTTTATCTAAAAAATTTGACAAAAAGGTACTTTTGGGGTATACTTGAGTGTGTGAATTTTATATGTATAAAATATATTGTTATGAAGCTTGTTCATCATCTCAAAAAACATTCCAAAACTGTGGCTTGTCATCTCAAACACCATCACAAAAAATACCTCGCTGGATTTTTTGGTGGATTTGCTGTTGTCAAACTTTTTGCCTTGATAATTTGACTTTCTGCAGTCCAATATACAGTATTTACTCATGCACAACAAATGAATGGGTGTAGTACTACTGGACAGGTATTTACTGGTGAGTATCTTACGTGACAAGAATTGTCTTCGTGATATCTTGTAGATTGTGTTGTCACTCCATGATATTGGACGGGTGGACAAAAGGATGAATTTGGTGAGCTTACTTGACAGATTCGAGTAGAAGAAGTAGTAGAATGATGTGTATTGACAGGACAAGAACTTACCTGAGGATATCTTACCTGAGGGTATCGAACATGAGGGATTGAACTCTGTAATCAGGGACTAGGGACAGGGAACGGGGAACTGGGGACAGGGAACGAAGTAGTAATTGCAAATTATCAATGAAATTGAATATGTGAATTGGATGATATCGTTTGGGAATCACCCCTTTCGTGATCTGTAGTCAGAGATATATTTTCTTTGGATTGGTCATATTCAGGAGGAGATTGTAGTATGTCATGATTGATTATTCAACTATGGGATCATAATAATCAACGAATTTCTTTGACGGCTCTTGCTTCTGGAGTAGATCATGTGACTTTTGATTCAAAGGTGTTGGTAGCTTCTTGATTGTACCATGTGTTGGGTACTGGATTGAGTGGACAAACATATTATCTTTATACATGAACATATTCTGGAAATTATTCACGTTGGTTTTCTGGATATCAGTTGAGATTGATTACTCCGGATCAAACGCTTCTTCGTGCAACATGACCATTTACTATAGACAATCAAGTGCCAAGTTTGACATGAGTATCGTTGTTTAGTGATGCTTCTACAAGTGGTTTTGTACGTACAGGTGTCGTGCGTTTGGCGTTTACCGCAAGTGAATTGCTTAGTGGACTCCAAGTGACTTTGTGATCATGATTGCTTCCTACAAGCTCAAGTGTTTCTGGTTTGCTTTATACATATACACGAAATTTGACATCATTGACTCCTCAGTGACCATTGGTAGTGTCTACATTGTTTAGTGATGTTGCTGGTAATACCTGAGCTCTTGTATATACTTCATCACTGATATTTGATACGGTAGCTCCTATGGTGACTTGATTTGTTTTTGCAGATTATGCTTCATGATTGTCTCTTAGTTTTACTTCTTCTGAATTTATACGCACTTCATTTACCTATCAAACGACAGGAGGCGTCCTCATGACATGATCTACTTCAACATATTTGCCTATTCAATACCTTAGTTTTACCGGAATACAAAGAGATCTTCTGTATTTATTTACTTGATCGGTAAGTGATCTTGCTGGTAATGTCAGAACATTTACGGGTGATATGTTGCGAACAAGTACAGGTGCTATTGTTTCTCATCTTTATCTTGTACCTATTGTAGATACAGTTCTACTTAGTTGAAATTTGGTTACTTTGGCAGTGACGCTCAAAGACGAGGTCAATAAATTTGCTCTTTGTAAGAGTGGACTTAGTTATACACCAATAGAGCTTCAAGTAAGACGTACTACCTTTATTCTTCAAATGCCAACTTTTAAAAAATCACAGACCAAGACCTTGGTAAATGCGTTTACTTTGTTTGTTCTTGATAAAATGAAACACAATTATCAAATGACGAATGAAAATATTTCTGATATTACCAAAAAGTTTGATAACTTCTTGGTGGTATTAAAACTTTTGAGAGATGATGATAATGTTTGTAAACAAAATTTGTCTCTATACCATATAAGTCAGTTTAAAAGAGCATTGAAAGAGTATAAGATTTCTTTGGAATAACTTAGCATAAGGCATAAAGCATAAAGCATAAAGCTGCTTCTTAGTTGTTTTATGGTGCGGTTTTGTGCTTTTTAGTTTTTTTTAACAACCACTTACTCGCAATCCCAGGTGGGTTTGTTTGTGGTCACTATTTTACTTCAATACCTCTCTCTGTTTCTGATGTTTTTGTGATGTGAATCTGAGTCGAATTTTTGAAGGGGAGCTGGTCGATGAATTTTGGCCGTTCGATGACGATGTAGTCAAATTCATTTATTTGATCAATGATTCATTTTTCTACAAGTTCATTGTATTCTTTGATCCTATACATATCGATATGGAGGAGTTTTTCTCCGTAGACATTGAGGTAAGCGTAGGTAGGGCTCTGGACGTGATGTTCGTTCAGTTCTAATCCTTTGGCGAAACCCTTGGTCAATAAGGTCTTACCTGCTCATAATTCCCCATGCAATAATAAAATCTTGTGCTCTTTGGCAAGAGCTATTCAGAATTCTACCATTTGTTGTGGGGTGGAGATAGTTT
>CAYXTU010000002.1:0-35234 GCA_964468245.1 uncultured Candidatus Peribacteria bacterium
TATTAGAACAAATTCCGACATTATTCATTTTTCATTATTCATTATTAATTATTAATTATTAATTATGTTTGAAAGTATTTACAATTTATCAAAAGTATATGAAATACACAATATATTGTGGTTGCTGATTAACTGTGAACACTATATATAGTATCATCATTTCATTGCAACGGAAAATTCATTAAAAAAAATTGTGCCATAAAGCTTTATAGTAGCCACATTTGAGTCGGTTTTGTATTTATTATTTTATACATATTTTTTGGTAATATGGCGGGTTTCAGCCATAATAGCAGGTAGTACCAAAATAACCTTAATAACAAAAAAAGTGGAAACATTTTCGTCGCCACTTTTTTAAAGCACAAAGCTAAAAGCACAAAGTTTAAAGCCGTATTATAACCAATAAGCAGCTTTCAAGTCATTCCCAACCCCAGACCCATTCACGTCATTCCCGCGAAAGCGGGAATCCATCTTGCTAAATGACGTAATGAGGTGGCAATTAAATATTCTTAAACTTATACAATTCCAATCCATTAATCATTCCTGTTTTTTCATCGTTGAGTTGTTCGTTTGCCTGTACAATAATAATCTTATCGTCCAATGAAATATTTCCTTTAAAAATAATTCTGATCATTTCTTTTCCTATTCTCTTGAGATTTTCATAACTAAATGATTGAGAAATTTTATATCCTCTAACTCATCGAAGCATATTGAGATATCTATAGTTTTCATCAATTTTGGTAAAGGCAATGATAGGTACTCTTGGTTTGAGGCTTGACAATCTTCCTGCAGAATATCCATTTTCAGTATACAATACTATTGCTCTTACATCTACTTCTTGGGTTGTTCTATAGGCATTGTAAATAATATAATCTCTAACCATATATTCATTGTTTGCATAGAATTTAATTAATTCTTGTGGGGTAATTTTGAGTTCCAAAGAATCTAAAGTATCAGAAAGTTGAGTAATTACGGTAAGAGGATCATTTTCTCTAAGAAGAGTATCAATCATATATGCATCAGCAGCTATAGTAGAAAACTTTTTCACTTGTGTTTCATTGATAAGGTGATATTTGTTTTTTTCAAATTTACCTATAAAAGTGACGATTGCAGGTTTTCCTACAGTTTTACATTTTTTGATCAATATTTCTTCATTCAATTTCATAGCCTTCATAGCCTTTTCTATCTTCTCAAATACAAAAATTAATCAATCTGAAAGATCAAGAATATCATCTATATTTTTTAGGGCTTCCTCGGTTTCTATTTTTGCAATAATTTTCATATTGCCAGCATTTTTGCTTTTCAAAAAATCTTTGAGTTCTACAATATCTTCTTTTGTTTTTACCAATGAAGGAGCTATCAGATGAACTCCATATTCCAGTCACCATAAAATATCATGTTTGTCTCTTTCTCCAAGAAAAGGAAGATTGAGATCATAATTTTGAAAATATATTCTATCAAACTGAATGATAAGTCCTCATTCAACAACTTCACACATAGTAGCAGTTTCTTTGTTGGATTTGACTTTGATCACGACGCCACTTTGTTGAAACTTTATCACTTGTCCAACTTTCAATTCTCTCAAAAATGGTGCATCGACAAAAATTCTCTTGTCATGTTCCTGAGCATATTCGCTATATTCGATCTCTATGGTTTGTCTTGCTTTGACCTTAATATCCATTACATTTTTGACTCTGATGTCAGATCATCTAGTTTCCAACATAATTGTTTTGCTATTGTCGAGTTTCATAATGGTGTCGATATATTTTTTGTTGTTGTCATCAAATCATCCAGACAAACTAAGTCTAAAAATATCTACCATATTGATAACTTTGGAAAGTACAGTTTCTTTGGCTAAAGTCGGTCCTACACCTGCGATGATTTTGGAAAAATGAAAATTGTTCATGACTATATTACTAAATAATAAAAGACTAATTCCAGCTAAAGCAGGAGACTAATAATTGACTAATATCCCGACAAGTCGGGATGACTAATGGTGGCTATCTTACAGCAACCTTTAGTCTATTTTTGTCGCGTAGCATTTGTCTTATAGTTTCAAAGTATCTACAATTACAAATCATCTCTTGCTTATAGTTTTGACGAGATCTTTGGCTTTGATGGTCACGACGCCACGAGTGTCTGCAGTGAAGTACGCGATTTCGTCTCCGATAAGGAAGCAAATATTTTGTCCAGCAAATTCACTCGGGAAAATAATATCCGTTATAGTATTTTTTTTGGAAACATTCATTTGTGTCTGTACTTCCAAGATAGGCAATTCATCAAAACTTCTCAAATTGATTTTCAATCACATACTTTTTTCCAGCTGACTGATATTCGCGCCAGCTTTTCCGATTACGCGTCCCTTGGATTCCTCGGGAATATAAATATCGAGATTGGAAGATCACTTTATTTTCAATAAGAAATCGCAGGGAAGAAGTTGCTGTAGTTTTTTGCTAATCACGCCTTTTGCATATTCAGAGATTGCACTTTTTTTGGCTTCAAGCTTCAAGCTTCAAGCTTCAAGCCCTAATGGCATGACAACTATCTGTTCTCCGAAGGTATAGATTTCATATTCGACCTGTTTTGTAAGGAAACTAGTCACTACTATTACCGGTCTTGCCAAATCTTCTGACTCCATTCCTTCCGGAACTTTGACGGTAAGATCTAATCTATAAATTTGTTCTATCGCTCACTTGTTGATATAAATTACCGTATCAATAACCTGTGGGATGATTCCCATTTCAATAGTCCCCAAAAATCTCTGGATACTATCTACGGCTCTCGAAGCGTGAATAACTCACACCAATCCGATTCCCGTCAATCTCAAGTCTTTGTACAATTCAAAATCAGAGGTATTCCTTACTTCATCATAAATAGTATAATCTGGTCTCGACAATAACAAGATATCTCTGACTTCATCATGCGTTCCATACGTGAAACTATATTGGACGATATCATCACTTACCAACAGATCACGCGGTGATTCAATTGTCTTGATGATATGATTGTCTTGATGATACACATCGATCAATGCTTGTGCAAACGTAGTTTTTCCGCTTCCTGGTGATCAGGAAATCAAAATACCCTTGGCTTCATTTCTCAACAATTCAAACACATCTTTTTCCAATTTGTAATCATCCATCGTCAATTTTTTGATCGGTTTGACAATCGTCATTTCCAATCCATCAGACAGGGGAGGATAGACGATAACTATTCTATACGGTCCAAGCTGTAAGACTTTGGACAATTTTCTATCGATTTCCATAACTCCGTCATCTCTACTATCTATCTCTGTGTAAATTTTTTGGATGAATTCCGCCATCTCTGCTTTGGCAAAAGATTTCGTATCGAGTTCTGGTTTCCAATTTCCTGGCGTCCCTTTTTTTCTCAACATCGGACGGCCTTCCTTGATGTGAAGGGACATCGTTGTTTCGTCGAAGTATTGGTCGAGGAAAGAATTTCAGATAATTTGTTGCATGTGGGATTACAAAGTAATAAAGCTATTTGGTTGGAGGACATTCAAACCCTCCTTCGTTTCCTCCCTTGTCAGGGAGGTTTCGAGTGGAATTATTTTCCTCTATTAGGTAAGATTTTTACTCAAAATATGAACATTCCAATGGTCAAGTACTTATAATACTGTTGGAAATAGTATCATATATTTTGTATACTATATATCCATTGTTTGGTGGAATACATGTAGGTGCATTAGTTGGTTTTGGAGTATCTAGTTGGTATTCAGCTCGTACTGAAGAATAAAAAGTTATCTGTGTTCCTGTAATTTCCAACCCTGTACCTGCCCAATGATAGTTTGCTTCGAATTTTTTTTGCTTGCTTGGTATATCATATACATAAAATATTCTATCATTACTACTTCCATGGTCTACGATAAGGTTGTTTCAAACAATACCTTTGTACCATTGGAATAATTCTTTGTCTAATAGTAGAGAAAATACCATAGATCAGGCACTATCATACACATAAATATTTTCTCCTGGATGTTCATCATCTCCAGTTATTATTTTTACTGTGTATTGTTCAGTGATGTTAGATTCTCATGTTGCAGGTTTTTGTCCCAAAAAGTTGTCCAAGATATCCGTGTTGAAAATTACATATCGGAATCCAGTTCCAAGAAGAAGAATAATAATCAGTGTCCAAATAATTTTTTTCATGAAAGTGGTAAATAAAAAAATAAATTTTGAATGTTGAATTTTGAATGTTAAATGTCGGATCTGTTTTATTATGGGCTATTGTGAATTACGATAGTCAATGAGCACAAATACATTCATTCAACATTAAGCATTTAGCATTCAACATTATTTAGTCTTACATTCTCCTTTGTACAAAAACTTCGCTAACTTATTTGCATTCATCATACACATATTTCCAAATGTTTGTTCTACAGGTGGACATGGTGCTTTGATACATTGGACGGCTACGCTCGCGCAGACAGGGTCGTATTGCATCGTGCAAGCAGTGGGTTCTTCACTTGGGCATGGAGCGAATTCACAGTTGGGTCATGTTCTTCCGACAGCACTTCCATCGTCACACAATTTAGCTTCTTCTGTGCATGCTTTTCAATTATTGTTAGTTGTTCACTGTTCACTGTTAGTTGGTTTACATTCTCCTCTCATATATGCTCGTTCTTCACAAACTTTTCCATCTGACAAGGTACACATTCCTACTTGTCCGCCATCTGATGATGTGACAATTTCAAGTTTTCCTCCGTTATCTATACAATTCGTTGAAGCAGGATTTGCTAATCCGACACTTCCATTATTCTCTGTTCCACTTGCATACTCGTTACACTTTGGTTCAGCGGGTGTTTCACAATACATCAATGTACACGCATCTGGTTTACCATCTTTGACACTACAATTGTTACAACCATCGAAGTAACTTATGCAGTTCGTTAAGTCTATTTCACCACTTGTTGTACAAGCCTCTGTAGGCATAGCAGCATCAGGATTGCCGTGCATTATTCGTTGTCCATTGTCGCAGATTCGTGTGTCTTCCGGAGAAGTAAATCTCAATACGCCAAGTACAATAATCCCGACAACAAGAATTCAGAAAATTCGTGGGAATGATTTTTTCATAGTCTTTTGTGGTGAAGTGATAAAGCGATTTCAGTTGGAGGACGTTCAAACCCTCCGCCTGCCTTCTTGTGTTGACGTCATTCCCGCGAAAGCGGGAATCCATACTAAGCAAACTGGATTCCCGATCAGGTCGGGAATGACGTATGCAAGGGCGGAGGCTTCTAGTTCATTTAGTAGAAGAAAAAAGGACACGAGATCTTGTCGTCCTTTGTAATAGTATTCGTGGCTTATATGTTTTGTTTAAAAATCATAGATACAATAATAAGCAAATTGGTTATTTAACGAGGATGCTTATATTGATTTTTTTGCAAATTTCAATATAAAAGCATAAAATCAGCCCAAAAAATGGCTTTTAATCTGATATTTTCGTGATGACTTTTAGTGTAAATGGTATCAAACAAGAAAAAAATAACAAATATCCTGTCGAGATGTTGATCTGCGAAGATGTACTTCCTTCTGTGAGAAAATTTCTTGAACAAAAAAATATTCTGATCCTTTCACTCAAAGCGTTTACTCCCGACAAGGCAACATTCGGCGATATCTATTTGACTACCACCCAAGACGACAAAGACATAGACATTGTCACCAAATATGTCGACATCCAAGAGGCGGCAAACTTTTTTACGTTCATCGGATTTGATATCAAGCATATAAATAGCTTTTCCAAACCACTCTCACAAAAAGAGATAGACAATATCATCGACACCGCAAAAAAAGATGCCGAGCAAAAAATAAGCAAAATGAGTCAGCAGCACGAAGAAGAGGAGCAAGTACAAAAGAAAATCTATGAGGACGCACATTTAGAATCAGCAAAAAAAATTGTTGTTCGTGTATTTGAAAAGATAACAATTACCACTATCAGATCAGCAAATACTTTGTCACTTCAAGACAAAAAACAGCTCAGCTTCTTTACCGACGAGCTCAAGAAACTCCGCATGGGGACCAACTTTGAAAAGATTAGAGAGATTATTGAACAGATATTTCAGCTTATCCAAAAAATAGATACCACATATTACGCAAGTCTTCCTGTGCCCCCACAAACGATTTTTTCAGAGTCTTTGATAACATCTATTGATGTGGAGAGAGAGCTAGAAAGATTGGAAAATATAAAGATTCTAAAATCGCTCGGTGCGCATATATCACTAAAAAACCAAGATTACGCGACGTTTGGTACATCAGCTATTTTTCGAAAATTTCTCCAAAAAGACCTACTACACAAACTATCCAATCTATCGTCTATATTTTCTTCACTCTATGATATCGGAGAATTTATCTTTGTTATCACAGTTTCTCTCTTGGGTATCTATACCGTCGCCAACGAGGTCTATCTCTTTTCAGACAAACAATTTGGACTCGCGTTCTCGCTTATTAGTGTAGGAATTTGGTGATTGATTCTTTTTTCCGCAAGATATTTTAGAAACAAAAATATAGGCAGATTATTGATACTTCTCGGACTCGCATTCATTATTCACTATGTACTGATGTGGCTGGTGACAACCAACTTCGCACTTTAGTCACCCCTCCCCACCTCCCCACGGGGGAGGAGTTCAAACCCTCCGTCCGCATCGGCGGACACCTCCCTTATCAGGGAGGCCTCTCGTAAAAAAGCTTTCGTAATTGGTGTCTCCTGATAAGGAGAAGGGGACCCGGCGGTCCGGGGTAGAGGTTTGAAAAACCTAAAATAAATTAAAATAAAAAAATTTAAAATTCTAAATTTAAAATTTAAAATTCATATTTATGGCTCTCCTCCTTTTCTCCACCGTCATCCTCGGCTTCATGCTCTTCTTCTACGGCATCGGGCTATGGTATCTCGCATTCATTCCGTTACTCTTTCTCGGATTTTTTTTCTGATACTACGGAGCGATGAATACCCTCAAAATAACCTGAACCGACATACTCCAAAAATATTCGCTCTACGTTGCATGGATAGTTATCATGGCCGGACTGATCGGCGTACTCAATTTTTTTGGAATGGATTTGGTCAATACTGCACTAGGATTACTCTCACTCAACCTCGCTCTCTGGATCGCTTCACAACTCTTCAACTATCAAGACGGCAAATCCGTTTTCCAAATTTGATTTTATTTTTGCATACTTCTCTTACTCATAATTTCACTGGCTTTTTGATGACGGATGGTGTTCTTTAACGTCTTCTCTATGCTTCGAGTCCTTCATCTCTGAATCATCGCGTTTTTTATTTTCTTGGTCTGATTGCATCAAGAAGTCGATCAGTATATGCGATACAAATTGGGAGTCCTATCGTTGGGAGCAATCTTCCTCCTCATGTTTGATCAGATAAAAAATATATATCTTGCCCTTACCATTAATTCATTAATCCTTACCGGGCTCTATTATCTCGTCTACAAGGTCTTCCAGTTTCGTCCACAATCTGTGGAAAAAAAGAAAGATGTTTCGGTACGTCGCATCCTCGCAGGAGAGCGCATCACCGCTCCCAAAAAATATTTTACCAGCAAAACCGCAGAAGTGTTATACGGCTTCATGACTGCGATGCCGGGCTGGACAAAACAACTCCTCGAGCTCTTCAATATCATACTTATTATAGTCCTCATCGTCTACTACATCACGCACGTCGGCAATTTCGCCGCGGTCAATCACCTGCTTTACCGAGCGGTCATCGCGACATTTATCGCCAACGTATTCTTTCTCAAAAAAGTCTGATACAATAGTATCATACAGAATCTCGTCGTTTTTTTAGTCATCAACTTCGCAATCTACGTGAGCTTATTCTCATATTTCAGCGGCGACGTAGGAGCAGTAGTCAGCCGAGGAATTATCCGAAATCTCGTGAGTTCATCGATGATTTTCTACGCACACAAGGTGCCGATGCTCGCCAAGATTTTTAGCAAGACGGATTACATCTACCGGATAGTAGCGAGTATTTGAGCGATGATCGTCAACGTGATATTGCTTATCAACACCGATTTGCCAGGAGAGTTGATTTTCTTTTTGGTATTGGTGTATGTGGGGTTGCAGAGTATGATAGTGTATTATGCGGCGAAGTATTTGGGGAAGATAGAGACGTTAAATTAATTTTATTTTTCTAAAAAAATATGAAAAAATTTCTCTGAATTTCTTTTTTGTTGGGACTCATTTTCTTATGAGGATGTGCTACAACGAACAAACTTTCAACAAGTGAGCTATTTGAGAAGAAACAAGAATGTTTATCGTATAAAGAAACTATTGTTCAAAAAATTCAAGATTATGATGATCAAATTAGAGATATTGAAAAATCTCAATGATATTATATGGAGCATAAACGTACTCTGTCAGAATTATTTTACAGTCCAGTAAGAAATAGTTGTTTGTATTCTATTCATCTTGTTGAAGAAACATCAAAAGGAGATATGATAGATTGGTATCAAATCAAAGATTTTTTTGATGAAGATTATTCTGGAGAAACTATAATATCAGATGATAACTATAATCTTGATCAAGATGCTAGTTATCTTGAATATAAAAAGACAATTAAAAAACTTAAATGAGAATAATTTTATCTTTTTGTTTTTAAATGGACATCAAAGAATTACAAAAACTTGTCATCGAGTTTAGAGAAAAAAGAGAATGGAAACAATTCCATAATCCTAAGGACATTGCTACTGCAATAGCCATAGAAGCTGGAGAACTACAAGAAAAGTTTCTCTGGAAATCTCAGGAAAAATCATATGAGATTTGAAAAAATGATCCAGAAGTTGCTCACGAAGCTGCAGATATTTTCAATTTTTTGCTATTGTTTGCTGATGCTTGCGATATAGATTTGGAGAAAGCTTTTTTGGAAAAATTGGAGAAAAATAATGAAAAATATGATGTTGAAAGAGCTAAAGGAAGTAGTGATAAATATACTACATGGAAAGAAGATAAAGAAAATTATAAAAAGATTTAATTAGTTATTTTATTGATGGTAGACATTAGAGAACATCCTTTTAATCTAGAGGCGGTGAAAAACCTAGCATTTAAACAGTTAGATTATGATCGACCTGTTGTCTATTTTATAAAATGAAAAAAATATGCTTATGTATGAGAAACATATAACGCATATAGAAGGGCAAAGGAACATCTTAAAAACGAAGAAAGAAATTTATTAGATACAATATTCGTCTTTTCTGACAACGAATATAACAAATCAGCTACATTGGATATAGAATCAAAATTAATCCAATATGCAGCTGCTGAGGAATCATTCATACTTCAAAATAAAAACGAATGATTGAGGGATCATGAATATTATGATCGTAAAAAATATCTTGCTAAATTTGAATATATACGAAAAGAGCTTAAGAAGAGGGGTATTGTAAACAAAGAACTAAATGAAATAAGAAACAGTGATTTATTCAAGTATTCTCCATATAAGGCTCTGAGTGAAGACCAATACGAGGTGGTTTCAAATATTTCTGACGATATAGAATTGTGAAAAAATGGAACATATATAATAAAATGAGCACCTTGAACTTGAAAAAGCGTTGTTGCAAGTTATCTGATGAAATATTTAAAGTCAAAGGATGAGACAAAAAACAAAAAAATTTGTTTAGTTGTCCCTATGTCATCATTAAGATCTACTTTTAGAAAAGTATTTAAAAATGTTGATTGATTAAAACCATCTATGGTTGTATGACCTAATGACGTGGTTAAAGACGATTATGACATAGTAATAGTTGATGAAGCACATAGATTACAACAAAGAAGGGCCATTACTCATTATGGTGCTTATGATAATATTAATAAAAAATTTGGGTTACCAAAAGAAACTACACAGCTTGACTGGATATTAAAGTTTTCAAAGACACAAATTCTATTCTACGATAGCAATCAGTCAATAAAGCCTGCAGATGTTGATGCTGCTGATTTTGCCAAAATAAAAACAGCAAATACTTATGAATTAAAAAGCCAATGGAGGGTAAAATGATGAATTGAATATATATCTTTCATAAACAATATTTTTGATTGATGAAACACTGATTTTAACAAAATACAAGAGTATGATTTTAAACTATATGATGATTTTAATGAGTTCAGAAAAGCCATATTAGAAAAGGATGAGAAGCATGGTTTATCTAGAATTGTTGCGGGGTATGCTCGGAAGCGAAGATCGCAGGAGAACCCCAATGAATATGATATAGAAATTGATTGAATAAAAATACTTCGAAATACCACAAATACTGACTGGGTTAATTCACCAAATGCTGTAAATGAAGTTGGGTGTATACATACGGTTCAATGATATGATTTGAATTATGTATGAGTGATTTTATGAGAAGAGTTGAGTTATGATAAAAAGACTTGAGAGTTTATAATCAATAAAAACAAATATTATGATGCAAAATGAAAAATGTGAGTTACTGATCAATATGAATTGAAAAGATATATAATTAATATTTATAAGACATTGCTTACTCGTGGGATATCAGGAACTTATGTATATGTAGTCGATAAAGATTTAAGGGAGTATTTGAAAAGTAAAATTAATAATAGAAATTAAGAAAAAGAGCTTTTCAGTTCTTTTTCTTATTGAAGAAAATATTATTTAGTATGTAACACAAGCTTTTTCAAAAGAATCGTAATAATAACTATATCAAAATTTCTTACTACAAATGCTATTTAAACTTGTACATGTTCAATTGTATATTGCATACCCATAATTACATTTGCAAGATTTATTTAAACTATCATAACTCGCAGACCATCAATATATATTTTGACATATGGTATTTAAACTTGTACATTTTCAATTATAATATCAATATCAGTAGCTGCACTTACATCATCAATTTCAGTCACTAGTAGCTCAATATCAGTATAAGGATGAACATGATTTATATGTGGTGGTTGTAGTTTTTTGTGTAGTATAAGAAGATCATCAGTGACAATGTCTTTGATTCCAAGCCACTCATCGTTTGTCACAATTTGTTCTACAGTAATGACATCAGTCAGAAGCAGTATTGCCTGGGTGTGCATAAGTGAAACTAGAAAATACGGTAGCAAAAATTCATAAAGCGAATAAAGACATTAAAAGTTTTTTCATGTTGCATGGTTTTGATAAATAAAAAAACACCTAACTAATGTTTAAATATATTTTGTTAAAATACAAACCGAGTTGAAAAGTATTCAGGCTCACATAAAATAGAGATGGAAATACTATGGAAAGCAATCCCCAGAAATAAATCCCCAGAAATAAATCCCCAGAAATAATCCAGATATAAATATATATCAGAAAAAGAGCCGACTGGCTCTTTTTTCTTCTACTTTCTCTTTTGTGGTGCTCTCTGGCTCAACGCACTAGCAGCTACTTTTTTTACAGGAGTAGAGCTTGATGGATTCTTAAGAATCTTAGCAGCTACCTTAGCTACGGGTTTGGAGGTTTGTCTTCAACATACCATTGGTATGATTTGGTGATAATATAAAAACTTAGTTCTACTACTATATACGAATAAGTGGACGATTTGTGACAAGAAAATATGCTATAACGTATAAAAGTGAAAAATAACTTGCAATTTTATCGGAATTGGGTAAAATACCAACAACATTTATTTCTGAGACAGTCATGGTAAGTGTTTATTCAGTACTCGTGGACAATCACGACATCATCGATCAAAGCATCGAAGCTATACTCGGCAAGAATATAATACGTCTTGCCGACAATCAAGTCTCTGAGAAAGTGTCTAAGAAAATAGACGAAGCAATACAGTTTTTCCTTCAATCAGATACCATCCCTGACTGACATTATATCAAGCATGTTGAGTGACCTATCCATGAATTCAGGATTTCCATACCTTGTTCCAGATTTCTTCTAAGGATGTTTTTTGCCCTGGAAAAATCCAAGTTGGTATTGTTGACGAATCATATCATCAAACCTCAAGAATATGATGATAAGAAGAGTGTTAAGCAGATAGATGCTATGTATACCCAAAGAATAGCGGAATCTAAAATCATATATGAGGATTTTACATCTACGAAACATCAGAAGTTCAGATATGCAAAAATAAAATAATAGTCTTTATTCTTTTAAAACGCTAGATGCCTATCGTTACCAATTACCAGCCTAAATGGACGAAGTACCTTAAGGATGACGGATGACAACAAATGCTTCAGCTCATTGTCTGAGGAAATGTTTTCCATTGGAGAAAATATAAGTGATTGTCTCAGCAGGAATTGGCTGAAAAGGCTAAACTTACGCAAAGCATAATATCTGAACTGGAAAACGGCGATTATAATCCGTCTTTGGAAGTGCTCCAAAAGATAGCGATAGCATTAGATATTGATTACGAGCTTCTGACAAAGAGGAAAATTACCCGGAAGATGATAGAGGCTGTGGACTATATTGCATCCAAGATAAAGGATCTGGATACGCTCAAAGCGATGAAGATGCTCTTTCTCATAGACTATGAATCTTCGCAGAAAAACAAGGAGAAATTGATTTGACGGGAGTATCGAAGGCGGAATCGATGACCTTTCAATAGGGAGATATACGATGCGGAGAATGTTTTTGCTAAAGGTAAACACCAGATATATAAACCAGTAGGATTAAAGACGTATCTCGTATTGGAAAAAAATGATAAAAGATTTATAGATTTGATCGTCGAAAAATTCTGACATATGTCGGCGACGAATCTCATGGAATATACATATAAACTAGAGCCGATGAAATGATGCACAGTCTGAGGAAATGAAAGATTGTGAGAAAAGATTTTTTAGGTTATTAAAAACACTATATGATATGTTCCTGAATATATTGATATCTTGTTTGGGCATATCAAAAATAAGGAAAAGGTAAGGAAATTTACCCATAGTTTATAAGCAATAAGGAAAAAAACATAAAAATTCCCCATAGTTTTCAAGTCAGGAAAGAATAAAATCAGAATAAATAATTTTTAAAAAATAATCTTTTCCCATGAAAAAACTCATCCTCTTGCTCCCTATTATCCTCTTTGCAGGCTGCGCAACCACTACGCAACAACCGACTATCACGGACACTATTCCCTATTCATGAACGCTCACTATCGCAGGTCTCGGCCCCGACGAAAGCTTCGAACAAACCATACCGGCAGACACGCTCGCCCTCAGACACACCTTCGACGATCATTCCGATCACGTCTTCATCGATAGACAATCTCGAAGCAATTACCTCGATATCCAAGACGATCTCATCCCAGGCAATACCGTCAAATTCGCCGGTACCGTCAAAGCATTAGACGCTGCCGCAGGCAATCATTACTACCAAGTCGCTACGATAGACGAGCTGACAAAAGTAGGGACACCAACACAAACCCAGGTCGAAGAATTATTGCAAAGATATGGCTACTGTGAGACCGACGACGATTGTATCGGCATCTACGGACAATGCCCCCTTTCCTGCCAGATCGCGATCAACAAAAAATACCAAACAACCGTACAAAAAATCATCACCAACTTCCGAAACGCACAATCCCCACAATGCACCTACAAATGCAAAGCTATCACAAAAGTCACTTGCAATACCCACTATAAATGTGTAGTAGAATAATGTTTTTATATACATATAAATTATTCATGGACTTCAAAACACAGTATTCAAAATATTTATATTCGCTGTATTGTAGCGACGATGACAAAGATGATGATGTCGACTACGACGAAGACGATGATGAAATAGATAGAGAGGATGAGGAAGAAGACGATGAAACCATGATCATCAAACGGACAGAACATATTACATTTAAATGCTAAATTCTGCATTCCTCTGGCATATTCACGTCATTCCCGCGAAAGCGGGAATCCATACTAAGCAAACTGGATTCCGGATCGGAGCCTGCCTAACGCAGGCAGGTTGGGAATGACGTAATGGGGTAGTTTCTAAATTCTACATTCTGCATTCTAAATTCTAAATTCTCTCCATGTTCTCTCTTGCACATCTTAGAACCCAACTCAACAAACTCATCGATCCTCAGGCACAAAAAACGTACGCCAATTTTTTCAAAGAACCGATAAAATTTTACGGGATCAAGACTCCCGTCGTCAAAAAACTCGCCAAGACATATCGAAAAGATATTCAGCTTCAAGACAAAAAGACAATTCGAAACTATTGTGAATCACTTTTAAAATCTGATTATTGTGAAGAAGTATTTATCGCTTGCGAGCGAAGTTATGCGATGAGGAAGCAATACGAGGAAAAAGATTTTGTTGTCTTCACTTCGTGGATAGATAAGTACATCAACAACCGAGCCAAATGTGATACCTTCTGCAATCATACGATAGGTGAATTTATAGAGCAGTTCCCAAAATACATTTCTCAGCTAAAGCAACGGACCAAATCCAAAAATAGACGAGTCAAAAGAGCCGCAGCAGTATCGCTCATAGTTCCAGCAAGGAGAGGAAAATTTTTGCCACAAATTTTTCAAATCGCTGATAGGTTACTTACGGATGACGACGACATGGTCCAGAAATGATACGGCCGAATGCTCAAAGTCGCGAGCCAATCTCATCAGCAGGAAGTTTTTGCATACGTCATGAAACACAAGTCCAAGATGCCAAGAACAGCATTAAGATACGCAATAGAAAAGATGCCAAAAGAATTAAAAACACAAGCAATGTCCACCCAATAACGCTCCCTCACCACCACCCACTATGTTTGTTTTCAAATTCTAAATTCTTTTTGTTTCCAAATTCTGCATTCTGCATTCTGCATTCCTTTTACATTCTGCATTCATAATCATGATTCACAAAATACAGACTTCTCCTACTACGACGGTGAATTTAGAAGTCAAAGATATCAAGACTGAGAGATGTTTAGAAATAAAAAAATCTGACACCACAATAGTTTTCAACCACGAGCAGACCAAACAACTCAACGCGATTATCGAGTCGATCGATCCAGAAAAATTCGTCCTCAAAGAATATGGATCCGTGAAAAAATGATCAGATATTTTTAAAATTGTAGTGAGTGAATATAGGGGAATCAAAAGTTTCCAAATCAGACAACGACAGGTCTCTCCTACGTATAGTGGATATGGAAAATTGGGGATAACACTACCTACTTACAAACTCAAAGAGTTGCAGATGCACATGAAAATCGTCATGCAAGAGTTTGTCAGTATTCCATAGAAAAAACAAAGGATTGACATTTAGATAGATTTATGTATATGTTATAAACATAAAAAAACAAAATTAATCAATTAATACATTAATAACAAAAAAAAGAGTATGACAACTAAAAAAATTACATTGAGTTTGGATTCGGGAATATGGGAAGTAGAAATTTATGAGATAGGAAACACCTATCAACTTGCCGGAAACAAAGATGGCGAAACAGTCCATTTTATGATCAGAAAAAATATTTATCTTAACTATCTCAAAAAGAAACAAGATAATCAAGAGGTTGATAAGAATTATGGATTATTCTGGACGGGTACAGAAACAATTACTCCAAACGAGTTTATTCAAATGAGGAAGCTATTATATGAAAATATGGATGCTGACCTTACAAAAGAAAAAGTTACATGGGACATTAAGGAGTAAATAAGATCTACAAACCGCAATAGACTGCAGTATTTTACTGCAGTTTTTTTATTTGAAAAATAAACCTACTTGTATAAACTATAATTATTATTTTAGTTATATATGTTTTTGTATGAATAAACCATATCGTTCACTAGATGAAATCGCAGATATTTTCTGAATTACTTTACCGGTTGTCAAAAAGATTATCAAAAAACACAAGGTAGATAGCTTTACTTGCAAGGGCTACAAGGTCAATGTCAAAGATTTTAACAAAGCATATACCAAATATTATAATCCATCACTCTTCAAAAACTCACTCACAAAATAACAAGCTCTTGAATTCACACAAAAAATTGCTACAATATCACTGTTGCCAAAAGTCACACAAACCCCGTAATGAGATACTAACGTTTTAGTGTCTTTTTTTTGTATGATGGGAAAAATAGTTTTTGAGTCGCCAACCTCACCTTCGTTCTTTGGCGAACAACCTCAATGGTTACAGTATATTCCTTACAACAGTTCGAATAAACAGCGAGCGAAAGAAAATAGGAAACCTATGACAAATGCTGAAACAAAAATGCGGTTTGGAGTATTAAAAGAAAGGCCGTTATGATACAAATTTATTAGACAGAAAATGATAAATTCTTTTATCATAGATTTTTATTGTGCAAAATTATTGCTAGGTATAGAAATTGATTGATCAAGTCATGATACTAGAAAACGATATGACGATATGAGAACTAAAAAAATATGAAAAAGTTGAATAAAAATAATTAGATACAAAAATGAAGATGTGTTTTATAGTTTAAATCGAGTATCACAAGATGTAGTAGAAGAGTTGAATATAAGAGTAAACGAGCTAGGGCTTTCAAACCATCCATCCGCATCGGCGGATACCTCCTCCCTTGTCAGGGAGGTCTCTCGTAAAAAAGCTCTTTCGTAAAAAAGTTCTTGTAACGAGAGTCTCCTGACAAGGAGAAGGGGACCCGGTGGTCCGGGGTAGAGGTTTGAAAAAGCTAAAATAAATTAAAATAAAAAAAGTTTTTTAGTTATTAGTTAACATATCATGATCCAAAAAATCAAAACCTACGCCAACGTAGGACTCGAATGACATGAAATTATTATCGAGGCAGATTCTAGTCAGTCACTGCCGACTATAGACATAGTCGGGCTGCCAGATGCCGCGATTAAGGAGTCCAAAGAACGCTTGAGAGGTACCTTTCGCAATGTCGGTATCAAACTCCCCAACAGAAAAATAGTCCTCAATCTCTCGCCGTCTGACATCAGAAAAGTAGGGACAGGATTTGATTTACCGATGGCGGTGGCGATATTGTTTCTGATCTACGAAGACGAAATTATTCCCCCAAAGGAAGATTTTTTATTTTTCTGAGAACTAGGATTGGACGGAAGTATCAAGCGCGTAAACGGACTTCTTCCGTCAGTTATTAGCGCGATGCATCGTGGCTACAAACATTTTTTCGTGCCTGAGGAAAATCTCTACGAGTTAGAATACGTTCCAGGAATATCCATCTATCCCGTCGCAAAATTTGAGCAGATAGTAGAGTATTTTTTGGTAGGCAAAAAAATTCATTGTATCGATCAACCAAAAAATATAGAAGAACTCTACGAGCAAAGTGATATGTACGAAGTGGATTTTGCACATATAAAATGACAGTTCATCGCCAAGAGAGCATTAGCAATTGCGGCTGCAGGACTGCATAATATCCTCATGGTCGGCGCGCCAGGAAGTGGGAAAACCTTGTTGAGCAAAGCGTTGCCGAGCATTTTACCGCCGCTTGGTTTCGAGGAAATCCTCGAAGTGAGTCAGATTTATTCACTCGTAGGTAAACTGAGTAAAGACGTTCCTTTGGTCACGAGAAGGCCGTTTCGCCAGATTCACCATACCGCTTCCAAGATTTCTATCGTGGGGTGATGATCACATCTCACGCCGTGAGAAGTGAGTTTAGCGCACAAGTGAATTTTGTTTTTTGACGAGCTCACGGAGTTTCCCCGTGAGGTGCTTGAGGTACTTCGCCAGCCCTTAGAAGACAGGTCGGTAGTGATTTCTCGCGTCACCGGCACCATCCAATATCCCGCGAATTTTATGTTTGTCGGCGCGATGAATCCGTGTATCTGCGGATATTACAAAGACCCTCAAAAACCGTGCTCGTGTTCTTTGCTAGACATCAAGCGCTATCAGAGCAAAATTTCCTGACCGCTTTTGGATCGTATCGACATGATTCTCGAAATTCCCCGCGAAGATATCGACAAAATACTTGCAAATATCGCCGAAGAAAATTCGCTTAGCATCAGAGAAAAAGTAGTCAACGCATGGAAGATCCAACAAAAAAGATTTGCCTGACTTTCCATCACGTCCAACTCACAGATCACCTCAAAACATATCGACGAATTGATTCCTCTCGACGACTGATGCAAAAATTTTCTTTCTGAGGCATCCAAAAAATTAACCCTCTCCACCAGAGTCGTCCATCGCACCATAAAATTAGCAAGGACAATAGCAGACATTCAATGACAAGAATCCGTCACCATCAACCACTTAGCTGAAGCGATGCAATATAGAAGCAAAACAATGTTTGTAGAGATGGAGTAGAAAGTTGAAAGGCGAAAGTTGAAAATATGGTGTAGTTTTTAGTTATATAGATTATAGAGATGGAGAGAGAAAATAATTTTGCATTTATTGATACTCAGAATGTTAATTTAGCTATCAGGGATCAATGATGGAAATTAGATTGGAAAAAATTTAAAATACATCTAAAGGATAAATATCATGTAAGTAAGATATATCTTTTTATAGGATTTATACCAAACAACCAAAACATGTATACATTTTTTCAGGAGTGCTGATATACGCTAATATTTAAACCAGTGCTCGTTCTCAAAGACTGATCAACAAAAGGAAATGTAGATGCGGAGCTTGTTTTATAATCAATGATAGATTATGAAAAATATAACAAAGCTATTATTGTTACTGGTGACGGTGACTTTGCCTGTTTGATAAAATATTTTTATGAAAAACAAAAGTTACTAAAATTAATTGTGCCAAACAAAAATAAATATTCGTTATTTCTTAGAAAAACTGCCAAAGAAAAAATAGAGAGTCTAACAAGTCTTAGAGAGAAGTTAGAATTTTTGGTATAAAAAAAGGGCCCACCAATTAAGCACCAACACTTAATCTTATGGACATCCCCATCGTGATAACGCATTCATTATACACAAATATATATGAATTGCAAACAAAAAAACAAAAAAATCGCTTTGGATTCTTTAAACGATTCAATTATCACCCCCGACTAGTCGGTGGATCGATGGGAAGTTCCCCAAAACGATATATATATATATATATATATAACAAAAAAACTACAAGAGAATTCTAAATAAAACAAAACAATAATTTACAAAAGCCTAATTTATGCCTGGGTTTTGACATTGAAATCAGCCAGGAAATAACTATACTCACCGTTATACATTTACTTCCTCGCTTGTGACTATGAAAAAACTCGCTCTTATTATCCTCGACGGATTTGGTATCAATACCAAGACTCCGAAACAAAATGCTATCATACAAGCAGATTCTCCTGTTTTCAAAAAATTGTTCAAAGAGTGATATGCATCATTAGATGCCTGTGGAAGAGCAGTAGGATTACCCGAAGACCAGATGGGAAATTCCGAAGTTGGACATATGACGATTGGGATGGGAAGGATTATCAAACAAAATTTAGTCGAGATAGATGATATGTTGGACGACGGCAGTTTCGCGAAATTACCAGAATTCAAAGCCGGTATCCAGCATTGCAAAGACAATAGTTCGACGCTTCATTTGCTCCAATTGTTTTGACCAGGCGGTGTCCACGCGAGTGATTCACATCTCAAAAAAATTCTCAAACTAATCCCCAAAGACATAAACGTTTCATTACATTTATTCTGAGACGGAAGAGATCTCGCACCAAACAGCATGTTGGAGCTTATGAAAGAGTTTGAAAAATTTCTCACCAAATATCCCAACGTCAAGATTTCAAGCTTAGCATGAAGGTATTATGGCATGGATAGGGACAACAACCGAGACAGGATTCAGAAATCGTATGATGAAATTATGTTTGGTCAGCTCCAGACAAGCGACACACCAAGCGAATATATCGCCAAACAATACGAACAACTTTTGACTGATGAATTTATCAAGCCCGTGAGTTTCACGTGGTGAGACCAGATAGAAAACGATGACGCAATCTTTCATCTCAACTTCAGATCGGACAGAGCGAGACAAATGACGCAGGCGATCATGGTTTCTATCGACAAAAAAAACGCCGAAGACTATCCGACACGAGACAGGGGATTTATGATCAAGAGATTGAGCAACGTCTATTTTGCTGCGATGACAAAATTTTACAAAGAATACAATGGACCGACATTTATCAAACAGCAAGATATCAAAAATACTTTATCTGAAATTATTTCACGTAAGGAGCTTCGTCAACTACATCTCGCAGAGACGGAAAAATTCGCTCACGTCACCAAATTCTTCAACGGAGACAGACAAATAGTTTTTGATGGAGAAAAAGATATCCTAGTTCCTTCGCACAAAATATCAACCTATGATTTAGATCCAGAAATGTCCGCACAGGAGATTTACGACGAGTTCATTCACAGAGCCAAAGACTTCGACTTCGTCGTAGTCAATTTCGCCAACGGAGATATGGTAGGTCACACGGGTAAGATGGACGCAGTCATCAAAGCAATCAAAAAACTTGATATCATTACGGGTGAGCTTATTGCCTTCTGCAACAAAAACAATTACGAACTTCTTATCACTGCCGACCACGGCAATAGTGACGATATAGGTACTCCAGAAGCACCGATGACAGCGCACAGTATGAACCCAGTTCCTCTACGATACATCAGCAAAGGCAAAGTCCAAAAGCTCAAAGCCAAATGATGACTCTCTGATATCGCACCGACCGTATTGAAAATTATGGGTATTGACGTGCCAAAAGAAATGACGGGAAAAACACTTATAAATTAGTGAAAAGTGAATAGTGAAAAGTGAAAAACGATGGAAAATATTTATTGATAATTCATGAAGAGATGGCTGAAAGTATTTTAAAGACAAAAAGCTATTTATTTAGTATTGAAATAGTGAAGATATATCAACATCTTTCCAAAGAAAAACAAGAATTCATTATAAGTAAACAACTTATAAGATCATGAACAAGTATTTGAGCTATGATACGTGAAGCAGAATTTGGACAATCAAAAGCAGATTTTATCAATAAAATGAGTATTGCACTTAAGGAAGCAAATGAGACACTCTATTGGTTGGACTTACTAAAAGATACATCATATATAGATCAACAACAATATCAAATATTACATGGTAAATGAGAAGAAATATTAAAAATGTTAGTAGCTACTATAAAAACATCAAAAGAAAAAAACTGATATTAAAAAGAAATACCACCACTTTTCACTTTTAGTTTTTCACTATTAGTTAAATTTCTTTGTCACAAAGTGTCGACTTGTTCGTATCTACAAATAGACTGACTTTAGTTTTTCTCCGTAACTTATGAAAACAGTAGCAAATATCCAAATGTTTAATTCACCATATACCGAGGCTTGATACCAATCGGAGAGTTATTTTACGATGACCAAGTAAAAAACATTCACCTTTAGATATTAAGCTATGGAACGAACAAACAATCCGTAGCTTTTTATTTTTTTGGAGAATAAAATAATATTTATATATTCAATATATTATCATGTGACACACACAAAAAAAAGACAAAAAAAAGACGACAACCGTAAGTACGTGAAGAGTAATTTCGTATTTTTGGAAAATGACTATGACCAACAAATGGCCGTTTATTATCGCAGTGACTGGTATGATTGTATGATCATTAGCGACGTTATTTTTTCCTATATATTATACCAAGATTGTAGATATTATACAAGTCAGTCCAGTAAATAGACTAGAAGTTGTGCCTACATTGATGGGAGTTCTAGTGATTATGTCCTTTATAGAATTGTGACATATAATCGGACGAAGATGAGTAGGATTCGGTATGGTAACGTTAGAACCCAGAGTAATGAGAAGAATATTTCAACAATGTTTCGCATATATTCACAGACATTCTTACAAATTTTTTACCAATAATTTTTCTGGTGCACTCGTCAAAAAGATAAGTAAGCTGGCGTATTCGTATGAAAATATAGTAGACAATTTTGTGTTCAATGTCATGAGACTCATAATGTTTCTACCGTTTATTATCATTGTAGTAATTAGAAAAGATGCAATGATTGGTATAGTATTCATCGTATTTACTCTTCTATTCTGATGACTGCAATATTTGTTTTTTAGACTCAATACGTCATATGAAATAGAATCAAATATTCAGGATTCTAAGACGACAGGTGAACTCGCAGACACGATTACCAACAACTTCAATATACTTACCTTTGCTTCCGTGCCAAGAGAAATCAAAAGATTTGATGGAGTAATCAAAGAGTGGGAACGTCTCACAAGAGTCAAATGGATGAGATCAGAATGGATGTTTTTTGGAAGTTCAATATTGATTCTTATGTTCGAAGTTGGTGCTATTTATTTGGCTATCAAAGCACGAGGAAACGGAACTATTACTGCAGGAACTATTATTTTGATTCAAGTATATATCTTTAAAATATTCGATGAACTTTTCAATATCAGACACATCCTCAAACAGATGAATAAAGCTATCGGAGAATCAGCAGAGATGCTCGAGATTTTGGATGAAGGACATGAAATTGTGGATCATACCGACAGACAATTATCTGTCTCTGCAGGTAAAGTAGAATTTGAAAATGTTACGTTTGCTTATATCGATGGTAAAGCAATTTTCAATGGTCTCGACTTGAGAATCAAGCCCGGAGAAAAGGTCGCGATCGTAGGTCAATCCGGTTCATGAAAGACAACGCTCGTCAAATTATTATTCAGATTCTTTGATATTCAGTGAGGAAAAATATTGGTTGATGGACAAGATATATCACAGGTTGCTCAGGATTCATTGAGAGGAAATATCTCTATGGTCCCGCAAGATACCGTGCTTTTCCATAGGTCAATCAAGGAAAATATCGCTTACGGAAATCCCGATGCGAGCGACGAAGAAATTGTCGCTGCTGCAAAGATGGCGAGATGTCACGACTTCATTAGCAAGATGAAAGAAGGATACGATACGCTTGTTGGAGAAAGAGGAATCAAACTTTCTGGATGAGAAAGACAGAGAGTAGCTATCGCAAGAGCGATCCTCGAAAACAAAAGAATTCTCGTACTCGACGAAGCGACTTCATCATTAGATTCAGAATCAGAACATCTTATCCAGGAAGCGATGGACGAAGTTATCCGCAACAAGACGGCTATCGTTATCGCGCATAGGCTTTCAACGATTATGAAGATGGATAAAATTATCGTGATGGACAACGGAATCATCATAGAAAAATGAAGCCACAATGAATTATTAGCCAAAGAAAATGGAACATATAAAAAACTTCGAGACATTCAGTCAGGAGGATTTATAGTAGAAACGCCATAAACGAACGCATAATAAAACAGCGCGTTCGTTTGGACGCGTAATTGTTTTATTATTTATTATAGAATACCATGAAAAACATTTTACAACACGTACCCATAACTACTCAGAGATTACAGCTAGAGAGTTTGAGTATGAAATATATTCAAGAAATATATAAAGAGTTTACCGATGAGGTAACTAAACGACTGAGGGCTTCTACTCCAAAAAATATCGAAGAAGAAGAGGCGCGAATTATAACAACAGACAAAAAGCATAAACAATGAACCGATCTCCGTCTTGTAGTGACGGGCGCGGAAGGTGAGTTTATTTGATGCTGCGGAATAATGGATTTGGATACTCATGTACCAGAACTATGATTGTGGCTCAAACAATCTGCACGAGGAAAAGGATACGGAAAAGAGGTAGTAGGAGCATTAATCAATCGACTAGAAAACCATAAAAAATTCGAATATATTATTTATAGAGCGTGCATAGAAAATATTGGAAGTCAGAAGATTGCAGAATCATTTGGTTGAGAACTCCAATGCGACGAGTCAGGGAATGCAAAGATATTTACTGAATGGAAGTTTGACAAGTCTTCAAGTTTTCCCGCAGTAGAATATAAAATTTACAAGAAATAGATATTTATTTACTAGTTTATCACATGCAGTTATCACTCCCACAATGACTCCGTATCGACAAAAAAATTTCATTGCTGGAATACAAGAAGATGAAACTCTTTATGGAAAAGCATGATATCTGACGTTATAAAATCAAACAAAATGATTTCTATCGGATAAGAGACGGGAAGAAAATTGTGGCATTTTGAAGGCTTTTCAAAATAGGATTTCAAGAACTAGAACTCTGATCAATTCGAGTAAATGAAACATATAGAGGAAAAAAATTATGACTGATTTTGGCTCAGGAACTTATTGCTGACAAGAAGTGAATGTCTGATATTTTCCTCGCGACGAGAAAACCGTTGGGACAATATTACGAAAAAGTTGGATTCAAAATCATCACAAAAAACATTCCGGAAAAACTTATCTGTACTATCAAACGAGCGATAGAAAATGGAATAGATTTTATTGTTATGAAACTGAAATAATTGTTTTTATGTTGTTCTTCGCTCATGGAAGATGTAAAGAAGTACCTAGAAGCTGGATATAATAACACCATAGATTATAGTAGATTTGCCAATGATGGTGAGATGGATGATAAAAAGACTTTGATAAATATCCAGAAGTTTATTAATGACCATGTAAAAGATATTCTTTTGATAAAAATTGATGAGGATAAATTGTTTTTGACAAAAAAAGAAGCAGAAAAACTTCCATCAGCAGTGCGTCATTATTTACGTTTTTCTGAAAACAGAGGTATTAAAATGTATGTTTTCAATACTAAGGATTGATGATTTAGATTCGTCATCGGTGTTTTCGGATGATCTACAGGAAGAGCCAATGAACGGTATTTTGATAAGATTATCAATGACGAAAAATATAAAAATATCACCAATATAGTATCGGTGAAATTAACGGAACTCCTTGCGCAAAAATAATCCTACATCTCCACTTCACTAGATTCACTCTTCTCGCTATCAGGCAGGAGAGTGTCTAGGGTGGATATATCAAAGACGTTTTATTTTTTTTAACATATCATGTTATACGACAAGTTTTCATGGATGAGTAAGCATATCGCATGAATCACCGTAGCGAAATAGCTACGAGAGGAATAGTTGTAAGGGATTATAATATCTTGTGGCCAAAAGACATCTATCAGAGATGATGATTTTTTATTGTATAAGAAAAAAAACAATGGCAACAATGATTCATATCACAGATCTTTCCAAGACATTTGGAGACAAAACATTATTTACCAATATAAATATAAACTTTCAGCCTGGAGACAAGATAGGGATTGTCGGCAAAAACGGTTGTGGAAAAACTACCTTTCTCAGAATACTTGCCAACGAAATACATTCAGACACATGAGGTATGAGAAACCGCAATAGCATAGGATATATGTCACAAGAAATCATATGCACACACGACCAAACGGTCTATGAGTATTTTCTAGAATATATTCAGCCATGGGAAGAATATAAGATTTTTCCTGTTATGGAAGAACTCAATTTGTCTATAGATCTCTATCAAACCGTCAAAAGTTTGAGTGGTGGAGAACAAAAGAAACTTCAGCTTGCGAGGATATTGTTGCAAGAAGCGGAGCTTCTTTTGCTAGACGAACCGACCAACCATCTCGACCAATCTTCACTAGAAATTTTGCAAAAATGCATCATGGAGCATCCGGGAATCGTACTCTTCGTTTCGCACGATAGACACTTTCTCAATATGATGGCCAACAAAATATTAGAGATAGAAAAAAATGAGTTTGTTGTGTATCAGGGAAATTACGAATACTACAAGGACGAAAAAGAACATCGCAAAATGAAACAGCAAGAAGAATATGTGAGATACCAAAAAGAAAAACAAAAACGAGAAACGTGGATGTCAGAGATGAGACAGAGGGCTTCTGTATATATCAATCCAGCACTAGGTCGTCTCATCAAAAGCAAAGAAAAATATATCCAAAGAGAAGTCTACGCAAACGCAGTAGAAAAAGTACAAACCGACAGAAAACTCTCGCTCAACGCGATAGGAGGAACGCATCAAGGTAAGCTTATCCTAGAAATTAAAAATCAGAATATTGGATTTGATGAAACAATACTCATCAAAAACATGTGTATGGAAGTCAGAGGAAAAGATAGAGTGATGATTGTGTGACCAAACGGAAGCGGGAAAACTACGCTGATAAAATATCTTATTTCTTTGTTGTGTCAGCAGACGCCACATGATCAAAATAAAATCTGAAACGATATCACGTTCGACTATTTCGATCAGCACAACGAAATTCTTCAATCACAGGAGACAGTGTATTCACGATTTGCAAAAAATCTCAAAACAAAAACTGATGAGAGGGGTATTAGGTCGCAACTAGCTCTTATAGGACTTTCGCAACACGAGATCAATAATAGTATCGCTTCGTTGAGTTACGGACAAAAAGTAAAAATAAAATTTTTACAGATGCTGAGTGCACCGATAGATGTATTGATTCTAGATGAACCGACAAATCATTTGGATATTCCTACGAGAGAGACGATAGAGGATATGCTCCAAGGGTACGAAGGAGCGCTTATATTCATCAGTCATGACCAATATTTTGCAGACAAAATAAAAACCGATATGGTATACACGATAGAAAATGCATCATTAAAAAAAACAGACATAGTCTGTTAAATATCGAAGAAACGATCAGACGAAATTACATCGTTTGGTCGTTTTCTCATTTGGTCGATTCATCGTTTGTTGGCAGGAGAGTGTTTCTTATTTTTTCGTCACGGTTCATCAAAATTATGGCGTCCATATCATCAGGTTCCCATACCTTTCCGAACGTATTCAATTTTTCAGAATGATGAAATGGGACGACATAGTTGTTCGTCATTTTTTTATATTCTTGATTAAATGTTTCGATGAAGTGGACGTTTTTGGTGATAGGAGAAATAACGATGACGTCCGTTCAGATCAAATTTTTTTCGTGAAATCGTTTGCAGAAAAGCTGGGAATAAAATTGTAAGGTGTCGGTGACAAGGTCTTTCGCGAGCGGATTTTTTTCGATGAAATCATAGGTCTTGTACCGATATTGCACGATACCGTTATCTTTGTACATTTGTTTCAGCGCGCCCATTCACAGGTTCAACGTCTCGACTGCGTGATAAAATCCGTTTTGGATTTTGATCGCTTTGCAAGAATTTTCCGTGATATAGAGCAGGACAAAATTGTCTTTTTTCAAATTGTTTCTCAGAAACAAGACGGTATGAAACGACTGTGGCAGGATATGTATGTTGTGAGTGTTCAAGAGATTTCCATAGACGGAATTGACGATATTCATCGTTTTTTTATTCAAATAGACAATATATAATCTGAAAAATATTTCGCCGCTTTCCCCGATGACATGTTTTTTCTCCTCACCATTGATATGAATGCTATCAATGTAGACCATGATTCTTTCACCATCCACGTCATTATATTTTTTGGTTGCTTGGCATTTTTCTTCGATGATATCTTTCAAATCTTGCAAGGTAAACTTTTTGTCAAAGGTCTGAAATACATCAAATCTAAAAAACGAAAACCTGCTTTCGTCGAGCATAAAGTAGTGATTGTATTTTGGGTATTCTCTAGATTCATCAGTTACCTTTACGAGATTCTCATGGAGAATATACTGCAAAATCTGTTCCTCTTCGCGGATCTTATACACGCGGAAACTTGGATGCGATTCAGATAAATGCTCGTATCGGATATAAAGCAAAACTGCTCAGTGATGAAATAAAATATTTTTTTTAAATTTTTTTTTAATTTAATTTATTTTAGGTTTTTCAAACCTCTACCCCGGACCGCCGGGTCCCCTTCTCTTTATCAGGAGACGCCAATTACGAGAGGCCTCCCTGATAAGGGAGGAGGTATCCGCCGATGCGGATGGAGGGTTTGAACTCCTCCCCTGTGGGGAGGTGGGGAGGGGGATATTCGTATTTATTTATTCTCCGTCGTTTTCTATCGGTTCGTTTTGTGGTGGCTGGTTCGTCAAAATATCGTCAGAAAGATTTTCTAGTTCATCTCTAAAGGTAGAAATATAGTTATCTCTTTCTGGCTGAAATTCGCCGTAGTCTTCACGCATTTTTTTAGTAGAAAGTATAAAGTATCAAGTATAAAGTATAAAGTAGAAAGTGGAAAGATGTTTAGTCTTATGTCTTGCTACTTATGTCTATTTCTTCTTGGCTATAGGTTTTTTCTTGATGACTTTTTTTACCACTTTTTTAGCAACTGGTTTTTTGGCGATAGGTTTCTTAGCAACGATTTTTGCAGGTGCGGGTTTGGTTATTTTGGCTACGGGTTTTTTTGTGTTGAGAGAGATTTTGATAGCGTAGTAGAGAGAAAATAATGAGAAGAAAATATTCAATCGGAAGAAGATTCGACTCACACTGAGGTAGCTAGAAAGTGCTATCAATGCGCCTCCGATCGCAAGGAAAAGGAATCTGCGGAATGTATTTGTTTTGTATGCGTATCACAAGCCCAAGAAAACAAATGATACAATAAACAACACGATATTGAATGAAGGGAAAAGAAATAATGATCGGACTATCAACAATATACCTGCTACACTCATGAGTCCGGTATCCATACGGTCGCTTGTATCGAGCATCATCAACACTACGGCAAACATTACTACGAGTTCCAAAACGGTATAGAAAATTGATGCACCATCGAGGAAATATCCGAAGAGGGCATACAACAACATAATAAACGAACCACTTGCAAATAACCAGTTTTTGACTGACTTTGTAGGCACGGTAGTTTTTTCCAAGGGCCACGCAGCTCCGATAAGTAAAACAATTGATCCCACAATACCAGCGATAACAGAAAGTTCCATAGTGCTTTTTTAAAAAATAAAGTAGATAGTATAAAGTAGAAAGTAGAAAGATTTTTGGTCTTATGTCTTATTACTTGCTACGTATGTATCATGAGTAAGGTATGGTTTTGGCGTAAAATTACAAGATAAAGAAAAATCCCGCTTTTTCTTGGCGGGATTTTTTGCTATAAAGGAAAATATTTTTTTACTTCTTCTTAACTACTTTCTTCACCGCAGTTTTCTTAGCCGCAGCCTTTTTCACTGGCTTTTCTGCCTCCTTCTTCGCAGTCGTTTTTACTCCAGCTTTTGGTTTCGGACCACTCTTCATAATCTCTAAACAATCCTTCAACGTAAGATCACTCGCATCCTTTCCTCACTTAGGAATCTTGTAGTTGTTCCCTTCAGATTTAATATACGCGCCGTAGAGTCCATTCAAAACCTCGATTTTAATTCATTTGTTGTCGAAGGTGTTTATGTATTTGTTCTTCTCAGTATCAATTTTTTTCTCAATAAGTGGATTAGCTTCTTCCATCGTAATAGTGTAGGGATCAAGCGTTTTTGGGATAGAGACAAAGAAGGTCTTGTACTTCAAATACGGACCAAATTTACCCACGGCAACGGTCACCGGTTCACCCTCATAATTTCCTGCTATCCTTGGAAGCGCGAAGAGTCATAGGGCGTCTTCTAGCGTGAGCGATTCAATATTTTGTCACGGCTTGAGCGAAGCAAACTTTGGCTTGTCTTCATCCTGCGCGGTTCAGATCTGCACCATAGGACCGAATCTCCCTATTCTTGCAACGACTTTTTTTCCTGTGTTGGGATCGATTCCGAGATCTTTTTCTCCGGTTTGTTTTTCTGCAAACTCTATCGTCTTGGCTACTTCCTTGTGGAAGGGACCGTAAAATTTCTTCATCATATCTGGCCATTTGATCTTGCCTTCTGCGACTTCATCGAATTCTTCTTCCACACTCGCGGTGAAATTGTAGTCCAATATATCTTTGAAATTTTCTACTAAGAAATCATTTACAACCATTCAAATGTCAGTCGGGAAGAGCTTTTGCTTCTCTGCTCCCGTCATCTGTTTTTTGGTTTCTGTCTTGATCACTCCGAGTCTCAATATCATTTCTTGATAACTTCTTTCACTTCCATTCCTATCTTCTTTGACGACGTATCATCTTTTTTGTACGGTGGAAATAGTCGGCGCGTAGGTTGACGGACGTCCGATTCCTAGCTCCTCAAGCTTCTTAACTAGCGACGCTTCTGTGTATCTTGGTGGATGATTTTTGAATCTTTCTCCCGCTAATATCTGCTGCATCGTCAATACTTCTCCTTTACTCAACTTAGGCAACATACCTTCCTGATCTTCGTCGCCTTCCTCATCATCTTTGGATTCCATATAGACTTTCAAAAATCCATCGAACTTCACGACTTCACCACTCGCGATAAAATTGAATTTATCATTGGTAGATATACTAATGGTCGCCTTAGTTTTTTCTACTTCTGCAGGAGTCATCTGCGATGCGATAGTTCTCTTCCAGATCAATTCGTACAATTTTTTTTCACTCGCATCACCTCCAGCAACCGGGTTCTCCATATGCGCAGGTCTGATACATTCATGTGCTTCTTGCGAACCTTTGGACTTGGTTACATATTTTGTAGGGTTGGAATAGTCTTTTCCATATCTTGTAGTTATCTCGTCTTGAGCGGCTTTGAGTGCAAAGTCTGACATGTTGACGGAGTCCGTTCTCATGTACGTGATGAATCATCATTCATATAATTTCTGAGCGACTTGCATCGTTCTCGCCACAGAAAATCACAACTTTCTACTCGCTTCTTGTTGCAAGGTAGATGTCGTAAACGGCGCAGAAGGTGACTTCTTACCTGGCTTTACTTCGACACTGTCTATTGTATATTTGGCATCTTTGCATGACTCAAGAAACTTTTTTGCTTCATCACCACCTGGCAAATCCTTGTTCAATTCCGCTTTAAATTCTTTTTTGGCATTCCCGACAAAATTTCCAATAACCTTAAAAAAACTTGCTGATTCAAATTTCTGTATTTCTCTTTCTCTTTCTACGATCAACCTTACGGCGACGGATTGTACTCTTCCCGCACTCAATCCCATTTTAATCTTCTTCCACAACACTGGCGACAACTCAAATCCTACCAATCTATCGAGGATCCTTCTTGCTTGTTGCGCATCTACCAAATTCATATCTATCGTTCTTGGATTCTTTACTGCGTGATCAATCGCTTCTTTGGTGATTTCATGAAACACGATCCTTGATGTTTTCTTGATATCCAATCATAGCGCGTTCGCTACATGTCGTCCAATTGCTTCCCCCTCGCGGTCTTCATCGGTAGCGATCCAGACTTTGTCTGCTTTTTTCGCCAACGCTTTCAATTCACTGACGACCTTGGTCTTGTCAGGTGATACCATATATTTTGGCTCGAAATTGTTCTTAACATCGACCCCAAGTTCCTTCTGTGGCAAATCCACCACATGTCCAAACGAAGCCTTAACCTCGAATCCCTCACCGAGAAACTTTTTGATAGTCGCTGATTTAGCTGGAGATTCCACTATTACGAGATGTTTCAT
Organism: uncultured Candidatus Peribacteria bacterium; assembly: GCA_964468245.1. Classification (GTDB taxonomy): domain Bacteria; phylum Patescibacteriota; class Gracilibacteria; order Absconditabacterales; family Absconditicoccaceae; genus CAJBLF01. The sequence goes on from CAYXTU010000002.1 coordinate 31,194, forward strand.
ACTATTTTACTAGAATTAAAAATTAATTTTGAATGTTGAATTTTGAATGTCGGAATTCTTATATATGAACTATTGTAATTTACGATAGTTTATGAGTACAAAGTCCTTCATTAAGCATTAAGCATTCAACATTAAGCATTATTTTTTATCGCATTCAACATTATTTATGTTTAATAAAGAGTAGTGTAGTGTATTTGACGAAGATTTCAACCAGAAAAAACTATCACAAAAAAACCCTGAGCCAAAAAAGCTCAGAGTGATGCAAAAAGGTTTTTTTCAGAGTTCAATAGCTTCGACTTCTTCAAGATTGAAGTCGAGGATTTCACAGGCGCGAAAAGATTTTTCCCATGGAGAAATAAATATGGTACATATCTCTTGGTTTGTTACATTGTGGGTTCGTACACCAATGCTTGTTCTGGGATAACCTTTGGCAGGTACGGGTATTTTTACAAATCCCGCCAAATTGCCTTGGCACAAATAAATTCCTGCGCGGCATGTAAAATACATTTTGATATTCCTTCTCTTAAAAAAAGCAAACATAATAGATGTATTTGCCTTATGAAGTGTGCTGTTCGTTTCATCAAACAACGTAAACTTCTTCGGATCCTGTGTGTATACAGAAACCGCAATCGGTTTCGTAAAGTTTTCGCTCTGTCTAAAAAACCAAATTAAGATTTTTTTTGCAAAGTCATTGGAAAAAATAATTTTTTCAGATTTAATAATCTCTTCAGCTTCTTGGACATAATTTCGTGGTTCCATAATGATATTTGTTTTTAGTTTATGTATATTTTTACCCAGAGACTATAAGGATATCGAGCAAATTTTCAACCAAAAAAATTTCCTCCCGGGAGCGAAGTGATTATTTACTGTTTATTTTTTCTATTACCTGTTGAAATCCTTTCATTTTCTGAACGAGATACGTGGCAAATATCTGGGCATCTTGATCGTTGATGTGAGAGTTTTTTTTGTCGTAGAGATGGGTATGAATCATGTCGATAGCATATTGAATCTGTTGATAGTCAGACATAACGTCACGATCGTCTGCATGAAGTTGTGTGGTTTGGAGCATCTGGTAGGCGGCTGAAAGTGTCATTTCCATAAATTTTGCATCAAATTTTTTGTAGGTAATGTCGGGGTGGATAAGAGAAGAGAGTGTTGTGGAGGGTTGTTTTTTGCTTGTATGCTTCATAATTCGTCCATGATAATATAAAATGTAGCACAATATCTATGTATGTGCTATATACAGATTTTGCGATATATTTTCAAGAGTTTTTTACCTGGCAACGAAGTGATAATCTATTGACATTTAGTAGTAAATATATAAAAAATATGTAAGAAAATTAACAAAAACCAAAAAAATAAAAGTTATGAAAAAAGTAGTAGTAGTTATCGTAATGGTTGTGGTTCTAGTGAATAATGTATTTGGACAACAGTTCCAACTGAATAACGAATGGAATGTTCCAACAGAAAACAACTACAATTCAATTGTAGATTCCAAACCAAATCCTGGAGATGGAATTTATGTTCTTGAAAAGAACGTTGTTTTAGTTCCCTACGTTCAAGGTGAGGACACATTGTATGGAATGCAAGATTCATGTACGTTTCTGAAAAAAATTACCTTTCAGGGAACGCTAGTTTGGACCGTAAGCTTCCCCACAGCAATCGCCTTTGATGGCTCTGTTGGAGAGCCTGGCAAGATAAAAGTTCTTGCAGACGGGATCTTGTTGTTATGTAGTTGGGGTATCGCGAAGTACAACTTCGACGGAACAGAATTATTTACTACTGTATATCCAGAGAGTTCCTTTGATCAATCTGGGTTCTTCGGTGGTAGTGATGGCCCTAATTATTACTGGGATGATGTATTGCAAAATGATGGATCAACTATTACCTTGGGTCATATCGGTCAGTGTGACACCATATGTCATACCGGTGATTATACCTTACGTTGGGTAAATCAATCTGGAACGATTATTGATTCAGTTGTTATCAGCAGAAGCACAGAAATGTGTTTTGTACAGCAGGATGGTTTCTTCTACTTTGCCTATTTGCAAGGTGGTGCCATTATGGTTGAACGCGTTGATCTTGCGATGAAAGTAGTTAGTTTGGTTTCAAATTGTCTTTATGAACCGTTTGGTTTGTGGGACATCAACAAATTAATTAGCTTACACAAAACCACCAACGGCTTTCGTCTTGTTACCTCGAACGTGAAGGATTGGGATGTGGAGTACAACATTACCCACACACCAACGAATTATTTTGTTGAGATAGATGTTGCAGCAAATACGATGATGGCTGACATCTACGTACAAAACAACACTAAGTTGAAGGTTTGTTTAGACGAATGGACTTCTGCTGTTCAAGTAGGTGATACACTCTATGTCTCTACGGAGGACGCAAAGATTATCAAATGGGACAATTCCCATCAGATCAATGCTGTTGATGTGTTAGGCCCACAAGAAAAAATCTATGGGACTGCCCGTATTGCATTGTTCGGTGATAAATTATTATACGTCACCAATGATTCAATCTTAACGACCACTGACTCTATTGTTGGTAATGTAACCTATACCACAGAGCACAAATCTACGGTTATACGAGTGCTTGATAGAAATCTCAATGTGCTCACACAAGACACATTAGATGACTATATCATTTCACAGTTTGACTTGAGCGTGATTGATTCAACATCATTCACCTTCAGTGGTTGGTGGTATACGCATCCTTCTTTGCTTTCTAGTTGGTCATTGATCGACAATGGAACAGTAGAAATAGGGGAACAGCAGACACCAAACTTATTTGAATTCAGCATTTATCCAAATCCAGCTACTGACTATATCACTATTAGTGGCGTGGAAGAAGGAACTTTAATTATGATGATGGATCTTTCGGGACGTATTGTTCTCGAGGGAAAATACCAAAATCAAATCGATGTTCGTTCATTCGCCCCTGGAGTATATTATCTCCGGAGTGATGAAATTACAAAAAAATTTATTGTACAATAAAATTTGTTGTACAAAATAATTATAAAAACTGATGGAAATCTCCATCAGTTTTTTTTGGTGTATATACTCATTTACCAGACATTATCAAACAACGCAACAGCTCCATTGTGTGCTGGCGCTACAAGACGATATTTTTCTACAAGTCATTGATCTTGAGTTCTCTTGAGCATAATCATCACTCGTGATCTATTTTCTTGTATCCATGGATTAGGAGCTTTTTGTATGATGTTGTCCTTGCCAAGCGCTTCAAGATGTTTTTGATATCGAGCAATAGTCTTTTTTTCACGAGAAGAAAGGTTGTATACATCACCATAGACCAACCTAGAAAGCATAGTCCCAAACTGGGCTCTGTCTATCAAGTCTTTTGGATCAAATTTCTTTTTTGGTGTTTTCCCATCGGGTTCGAGTCCCATGATGTCGAGCTGACAAGCAGTTTTGGCAAAGAATTTCATGTCGTCGGAAACCGATCAGAGGTCAGAAAATTTGTCACATCATTTCTTGCTAGTATTTGGAGTGAGTCCAATAATCTGTATCGTAAACATACTCATCATCTTGGCTGCTTCGATTCTTGTAATTTTGCTATCAAGACGTGCAGTAGTGATAGGGCATTTGTCCGTGATATTGATACCATACGCCCACGAAAACGCATCAGTAATCTCGCTAGAATACGGTGAATTACTGACATCACACGTACTAGCTGCACCATGAGTTCCTCATGTACTTACTGAAGTACCACAACAACTATTGTCATAATAACTTGGAGAATTGTCTATTCATTCGGCATTCGCACAAGCAACATTGCTTGGTAGTGTACAATCATCTCTTGGGATGATAGTCGATCATCCTCATCCACCACAACTTACTACGCTACAGGTTTGCTGAGTAAATGTTCCACTAAGCGTTCACGAAAGACAGGTTCTTGTCTGCGCAACACAACTTGTTCCACAAGCGACACTCGCACTTTGATATGCGGTGACACTCGCGCCACTCACGATAGTTCATCACCATGGTAGCGTACAATCCGTATTCGTAGGCGGGA
>CAYXTU010000003.1:0-15125 GCA_964468245.1 uncultured Candidatus Peribacteria bacterium
CACCGCCTGTATTTTTACTCCAACCTTCTGTAATTTCGCAACAATATCATCATACCCTCTCGCAATAATATCTTCGTTCATAATATTCGTTGTTCATTTTGCCATAATAGCTGCAAGCACCATAGCTCCTCCACATCTGAGATCTGTAGTAGAAACATATCATCCTCTCAGTTTGTTTGGTCCAATGACTATTGCTTCGTGTGGATTGAGTATTTCTATTTTTGCTCAGAGGTTTTCTAATTCTGAAAGATAATTGAATCTTCCTTCGTATAAGGTTTCAAATATTTTGGAAATCCCTGTTGCTTGGGTGAGCAATGTCCCGAAGATAGATTGGAGATCTGTAGGAAACCCTGGATAAATTCTGGTTTCAAATTTTACTCCCTGATAATTTTTTTTGTTTTTTGAACTTACTTTGATCGTATATTTATCGATAATTTTGAAATCAATTCCTATTCTCGTAGCTACACTATAAATAGCAGACAAATCATCTACATTGCAGCCCTTGATAGTCAATTCTGAATCGTCGGCACCCGCACCGATCGCAAAATAGGTTCCTGCTTCGATATAATCAGAAATAATTTTAAATTCTTTTATCTGAATATTGATTTTGGATGGTTTGACGACAATACTATGATCGACATTGAGATGAATATCTGCTCCGACGTTATTTAAAAAATCTATTAAATTTCTGACATGTGGCTCGATAGCTACTTGATAAATATTGATAGTGTAATCAAAATTATTCGCGAAAGCGAGATATGTCAATAATGCTTCGATAGTAGTGACAGAAAATCACTGAAGCATGATGTTTTTTTTGGGAGTACCGACAACCTCGAATATTTTGTGTTCTCATTCTGTGATCTTTATCCCTGCATTGACTAACGCATCATCAAAGATATCCAAAGGTCTTTTGCCAATATTACATCCCCCACTTCCGACAAATTTTACTTTTCCATATTTGATCAATCCAAACGGAATGAGCAAAATAGACGCTCTAAATTTTTTTGCCAAATCATCCGTCAGATCAAAAAAATCTTTTGATTTTGCTATCGCTGATTTTGCCAACGTTTCCATAGAAGCGATGTCTTTGATGTTTGGTTTATTGACGAGTTCTACTGCATTATTTACACAAAGATTTGCCGCAACGATAGGCAATGCTGCGTTTTTACTTCATGAGATAGTGACTTCACCTTTGAGATTTGGAGAATATTGGATTTGGAACATGATAAACGATGAAACGATAAAACGCAAAAACGTTGAAACGATGTAATAAAGTTTACTTAATCAAAAAGTTTTTTCAAGTAAAGAAAAAAGTTCTTCCCAGATCGAAAAGAACTTTTTGTAATAGGTAGAGAATATTTACATACTCGTCTCTATGACATCATAGAATCGAGTGAGCTCATCGGTAAGCTCATAATTTTGAGGTACACTTTCCAACACTTCTAAAGTATCTTTTTCCTCTATGTTTTTTGGGGTAAAATACTCTATCGGCAAGGAAAATTCAGCAGATAATTTCAACTTAAACTCATTTATGAGTTTAGCTAGAAGATCATTATATGCAACTTCTTGGCTGTTTTTTATTACCTCATTTGCTCTTTCGATTAAATCTAGTGCATCGTTGATTTTTGGAATCATAATTTTTGATTTTTGTTTATACTTTTTTTGTAAATTTACTATATATATTTAGCAAAAAATAACAACAGAAAAAACACTATTTTTTGTAATATTCCCTACTTACCAAATTCATCAAAGACGGAATATACAACAAGGTAATAAAGAATGACACAATAAGTCATCAGATAAATGCGATAGCCATAGATCAGAATAATTCATCTTTGAGTGCAAGAATAAGTAGTCAGATTATCGTAGTTATTTTGGTCAAAAATATAGGAATAAATCTCTCAGCAATACTCTGTTGGAAACTATCAACTACCGACATTCATTTTTCTTCATAAAAATATTTGAAATCTTCCAGATGTATAAGCGCCTGATTCACTCCCACTCACAACACTCAAAATATTCATATTATAGCAGGAAATGTAAGGTCATATCACGTCAATGCAAGAATTACCATAGTTCATCCTACTGACAAAAACACACTGGAAACGATAACAATTGCATATTTTATATTATTGAATTGGATAATAAGCACGAGAATCATCAAAACCAATCAAATAACCATTGCCTTACCCAAATCTTTTGAACTCTGCTCCTGAGATGCTATATCTCATCCACTTGTTTTTTGTAATCCATCGGGCAGAGGATGTTTTTGAATGATTTGTTCAATCGCCAAGGTAATATCACTCAATGCAGAGCTATTTGTTTTGTCTGCCTGGATAGTAATATTTCTTTTGCCATCTTTTCTAGTAATAGCGTTAATTTCTGGGACTAATTTTTTTTCTTGTATGATCTGATCCAAGGTTATTTTTCCCAATTTTGTCTGTTCTATAGGGAGATCTGTCGACAAAAACGCATTTACCGATAATGCATCACTACCAAAATCAGAAAATTCTTTGATCTTTACTCCATTGGATTCGTAGCTAGCGTTTTTGAGTGCGAGCAAACTCGTGACTGAAGACAAACTACTGATACCCAATGATTTCGCTTTGTTTTCATCCAGAATATATATTATTTTTCCATTGGTATATTCGATAGAGGTTCCGACGTTAAATATTCCAGGAATAGATTGTATATCTGGCAATATCTGTTGTACATACTCATTGATTTTTTGATAATCGTCACCTACAATATCAAAAGTTACTGGCTTTCACGAACCTCATCATGCTTGTACGGTAAATGCAGAAATATCTTTGATAAACGCATATTTTTGTTTGAGCGCGACAATAAGTTCTTTTTGTATTTGCTCGACTAATTCAAATGATTTTCTGTTTCTTTGTTGCGTATCTACAAGTCTAATAGTAAACGAACTCACATTGTTTCCTGCACTTCATCATCATTTGAGAGAATGTCATTGACCGAGATCTATCGAAATATCTTGGACCATACCTGACATCACTGTCTGAAAATATTTTATTGTTGCATTGGCAACTTTGGATGTGTAGGTCTGATTGTCTATCAAACTAATCCCTGGAGCATATTGGATATTCATCCAAATATTATTGGAATCTATATTCCCCATAAATGAAAATTTTACCACGCCCAAGGGAAGTAGAGATAATGCTCACACAAAAAACGCAAGAAATCCAAAAATAATTCCTCTGGATCACCATCTTGTTTCGTTTTTGCGACGATATCGATCAGCAAATCTATGTCCAATTTTTTCCAAAAATGTCAAAGAAGAAGATGGCACATATATCTTCCCCGATTTAAAGAAAAATAAGGCAAGAACAGGCAAAACAATCATAGTAACCAAAAGCGAAATCGCTAGATTGGAAATGATGGTTATTGGCATAGATCTAATATATTCCCCAATTATTCAGGTCAGTCAAAAATATAATGGCACAAAAATCGCAATGGTAGTAGATGTTCCAAAAATAATTGCTCTTCCATAATTTTTTATTGAATCGCCTATCGCTTCTCGAATATTTCATGCATATTTTTGCAGTCAAACAACGATTCCCTGAGTAATAACAATCAAGTTGTCAATCATGATTCCCAAAACAAGAATCAAAGCAAAGGAAACTATATTATTGAAACTATATCCGATAACTTTGAGATAAATAAAGTTGGCCAAATATACCACCAAAAAAGAAAGCATAATTAACCAGGAAGATCTCATCCCGAGAAACAACAAAATAATAACAAATACCAACAAAGCCGTTTCCCAAAAATTTTCTATAAAGAGTCCAAAAGTTTTTTGGATACTTTCTTTTTCCGACAACGTCTCTACAAAATCAAGATTGGTTGTAGTAAGTGAATATGCTGAGACAATACCTTTTATTTGATCTATAAATGTATTGAGACTATATCATGGAGATTTTTTTATTTGAAAAGAAAGTGCATTTTTTGTTTCTCTACGATTGATATCAGAGATTACAAAAGATTTTTTGTCTTGTTGTTTATATCCTATATAAACAGAAGCTATATCGCGAAGTTTTATTGTCTTGCCTGCCATATTGAGGATGTCGTAGTTTTGGATTTGTCCAATCAATCAGGTCAGATTAGTTTCATAATTTGTTATTTCAAAAGAATATAATTTACCATCAACATCTTTTTTGTCTACGGGAAATTTTACAAAAGCGCTTCTCAGCTGATTAACTACCAGAGAGAAATCTATATCAAGAAGTGCTAGTTTTTGTGCATCAAAAGTTATCTTTACTTCTTTGGTAGGTTTTCACACAATAACAACATCAGACACTCATTCGACAGATTTGAGCTGATCTTCCAATGGTTGTAGTTGTTGATACATGATTTGTGTGGGCATATTACCAGCTACAGAAAATGAGTACACTGGGGAATCATTGATAGCTATTTTTTTGAGTGTTGGATACGTAGCATCATCAGGAAGTGTCGGATATACCTGATCTATAATCGTTTTTAAATCACTACTTGCGTCGACATCACTTTTGGATTTTTCAAACTCCACCAATATTGTTCCAAAATTATAATACGATGATGAAGTAATTTGTTTGACCGCATTTATCGATTTTATTTTTTGTTCCAAAGGAATAATAAGCTGTTCTTCTATTGAAGACGGATCAGCTCCAACATACATCACACTGATATAATAATAGGGAAGATTGACCGAAGGTTGTGATTCTTTTGGTATAGTAAAAATACTTATTATCCCATATACCGTGATAAATATGGTCATTACAAGAATCGCAATTTTATTGTTTTTTAGAAAGTTAATCATCAAAGAGAAGTAATTTTATATGATAAATTTTAAATTCTGAATTCTGCATTAATTAACTATTTCATCCCCTATATTCAAACCACGCAATACTTGCACATAACTATCATTTATACTTCACAACGTCACATATACTTCTTGTACACTACTTCATGACTTGCGTCTTACGAGATTACCTTCAAGTCTTGGACTGATATATTGGAGTGGAATTCGTAATTGATTTTTGTCAGCGAGTTGTGAAGATGTCACGAGAACTTTTTCATTTTCTTTGAGTGGAAAATTGATGACAGGTATTTCATAGATATAATTTTGCGTTGCAGGATCTCTGTAGGGATATTCGTAAGCCAAAGTTCAGGTACCAAGAAATTTTCCTTGATCATTGGAAATACTGACCTTACTTCAGAGCGGTACTTGCTGATAAGAAAATATTTGAAGACTAAGATTCCCTGGATTCGTAGGCATAATTTGACAGAGTAACGTATTTGGAGCAACCTTGTTGTCTTCACCGATAGCTCTCATTTTTACGACACCATCAACACCTGCATATAAGACTTCACCATTGAGTGAATTAGACAACACGGAAATATTTTGTCTCAATGTGAGTATCTGATTTTTTAGTCCAATAAGCTGAATTTGCTGACTAGCATCTGCGGAATTGAGCTGATTCTGCAAAGTTTTTTGTGCAAGCTGTAAGCTAGCCTTTTGATTTTCTAACTGTAGTGCTGTGGATTTAGCCGTAGTATTTTCAAGATTATCTGCATTAGTATCAGCACTTTTTAGCTGAGTATTGTAGGTATTTTTTACGGAATCATACGAAGCAGCTACACCATCAAAAGCAGATTTGGCTCATAATACTGTTGTAGACAAGGTGGTATATATAGTATAGAGTCCATCAATAGACAAACCAGCGCTGCTCGCCTGAGGCAATGAGCTAGATGGCGTCGTAGCAGTAATGCTGCTCGCAGCTAGAGTCATCAATTCTGAAACATCTGAGAGGTATTGAGAAAATTGGCTCGCAGTCATCGTATCAGAAACTTTATTTTTTAATCTCGAATATTCTGCAAGTACGTCTTGTTTCAATTGCGGATCTTTATCAGACACAGGAAGCGAAGAAGCAAACACATCATTTACTTTTTTCAACGCATCTTTTACCATAACAAGATATTGTTTATAAGCCGTAGAGATACTTGTCTGCATTTTATCGAGATCGATAGATTTAGCAGTTTTGAGGGAAGTATATTGTTGTTGCAAAAGTTCTTGTTGTGTAGCAATACTAGCATCACTATAGTCTTGCGATTTTTCAAAGTTTTGTAAAAGCTGAGCATTATTTTCATATTGATCGCGAAGAATAGTCGTTTGCACACCAAAGGTATCCTGAGTCAAAGCATATATCGTCGTCAAATTATCCAGTTGGTTTTGTAATGCAGAAAGTTGGATAAGAGAATTTTGATAAGTCATATCGTTTTCATTGGCTTGTATTTTTGCAATAATGGTATTTTTGTAAACCTGTTTACCAGGCTGACAATTGATGTACTCCAAAATACCTCCTCTATTGGTTGTAATGGTTTTTATACTATCGGCAATAACCGTTCCATACAGAGCTTTTTGAGATATAGGAGTATTTCCCACAATGTACGAACTTGTAAATCATTGAACGCTTCAGCTAGAAACAATAGCATCTTCTACTTGTTTCCCACATCACGAAAGGAGAAAAAGAATAAGAGAAATAACTAATATACTAGATAATTTTTTCATAACAACACATCTATAAAATAAAATATTTTTTATCATTTTATCGACCGAAGGTCTTTTATCATTTTATCGCGAAGCTTTTATAGCGACCAACGGGAGCTTTTATCATTTCATTTCTGCATGAATATATTGGAGAAACTTCGGAACATCGTCCGACTTGATCATCCCTATTGCCATATCTCATTTGGAAATAATCATCAAATCATCACCTGGTTTGATATTGAGAAGATCTCTTACATCTTTGGGGATAACTATCTGAGATTTTGGTCAAACCGTAACCTTACCATGCATTTTAACCGTTAGATCACAAGAAGTCATATTATATATATATTTAGTAATAAAAGTTGGAAAAGTTTTACTAAAACTAATTATTTACAATACAAAGTCAATACAATATATTTTCAATAAACAAAAAAGACAGCGCAAGCTGTCCCTTTGTGATATAATAATATACTATTATTTCGTTTTTAAAAAACTTGATAATGGAATAGTAACATACAGTACATTGTTCCTTTTTGCTATTTCTCAAAAAAATATATCATTACTTGTTCATGTGGTTCATTTTTGGGTACCTATAGCTATCTTTTTGGCCCCATTCTTTTGTACAAAGACATAGAAATTTATACCATCCCAACGAGATCGTCAAATATAACGTTTGACAAGTTCTGATGTTATTTTTTCCTTATCTTTTTTATTTTCTTTGTCGATAACAATATCTTCCTTAATGTGAATTACAAAAAAATCTTGGACTTGTTTGGTGAGATAGTTTTCTAGATGTAAATATATTTCCTCATGATTATATTGTCCATTTGGCAAAAAATTCATATATGAAACCACCTTACTCTCTTTTGAGTCTAATATTTCTCATTTGTTATCTATGATTTCCTGCTGCTTCTTTTTTTTATCAACAAACTCTATACTCATCAAATTAGCATAGAGATACTCATTAGCAGAGACATCTGAAGGAATATTTTTGTATTGATTTTCTACATCATCTAGAATATTGTTTACTATATTTTGATTGTTATTATTATATATTTTTAGAACATCAGAAATTTGCTGATGAGTAAAAAAATATATATCACGAAGTTTTTGCTCTATATCGCCCCACTCTCTTTCTCATTCTTGATTTTTTTCTATATACATCATATACTATATATTATATAAAAACTATACATACATAATTTGCTGAGCTATTTTTTGAAGTTCCTCGATAGTAAAGTTTTGAATTTTTGTTTCTCGTCGATCATTCATTTTCAAATTATCGTTTGGATAACGTGGTACAAGATGTAAATGAAAATGAAAAACACTTTGCTCTGCATCTTTACCGGAAGCATTGATAAGATTTACTCATGTTGCACCTAACTTATTTTTGAATATATCTGCCATATTTTTTGCCGTACGTGCTATTTTCTGCAATATTTTTTCATCTATATCAAATATATCCTGATAATGATTTTTGGGCACTATTAAACAATGTCCTTTTCTTAATGGATGGATATCCAAAAAAATAAAAACATCATCATCTTCCCATATTTTTATACCTGGAATTTCTCCAGCGACTATCTTGCAAAATATACAATCCGACATAATAATGGTGATAAATTGATAAAAGACCTTCGGTCGATAAATTGATAAAGGATCTTTGGTCGATAAATTGATAAATGACCTTTGGTCGATAAATTGATAAATGACCTTCGGTCGATAAATTGATAAATGACCTTTGGTCGATAAATTGATAAATGACCTTTGGTCGATAAATTGATAAAGGATCTTTGGTCGATAAATTGATAAAGGATCTTTGGTCGATAAATTGATAAAGGATATAAAATTAATGTAAACTTTTAATGAATTTATATAGTTTTATACTTATTTTTGTGCATTCAGCCAAAAAATAATCAAATTGAGTAATAGTAATATATCAAAAATCCAAAGCCGTATATAACATATTTCTTACTTCGCCACAAGACCCCTTTGAATAATATAGAAAATGTACAAAATCTTTATTGGAACTTCTTTCACGTCATTCAGCAATATTATTGGAAATAGATATACTTGCCCTCATAATTTGGTCTTTAAAACTCCGATTTTTAAATTGTTCATTATAAAATACCCTACCCAAATCTTCTGTTAATTTTCTTGACAACTGCCAAACTTCTAATTCTTCAAATTGTTGAGCCATCTAAAATATATACATAATAAAATATATTGTTGTATGGCTTTAGTAAGTATATCATTTTATCATATATTTTCAAGTAAATAAAAAGCAAGAAAAAGAAAAAAACTATGGGTATAAACCATAGAAATATCATACATTTTATCATTTTATCATTTTATCGTAAGTCGAAGACGAGTTTTTATCAATTATAAGGAAAGGAAGAAGTCCAAAGAGTATATATAGGATATGTTGTACTACTATAAAGAGAACTTTATAAGAGCAACAATATATCTCACTCAACACCTAGATTTGACTAGACCAAAGGTAAAGGGAAGAACCCAATACGTACAACCTATATACAAATGTACTATAATTAGCGTGAAAGTTCTAGCTCAATCATACCAACGTTGAAGCACATAGCAGGCAGGAAGTAAAAAGATGGAGAGCAATGATACCGATAAAGGTAGCAAAGCATATATTCATGACCTTCTTCCTATATAATAAGCCAGTACAAACGAGCATATTGTATTGAGAGAAGATTGATTGATAATTAAGTATACTCAGAAATCGAAATAATGCAAATTTTAGAGGATTTTATTTTTTAAGGATAGGAAGAGGGAAACAAATATATAAAATGTTGCAAGAGATCAAAAGCAAACTAGAATACTAGGAGCAATACAACTCTTTCCACGAGAGTGGAAGCAACCAATACGATATAAACAAATATATACACAAGTGGTATATACCAGCTTTTGACAAAACCATAGAAAACAGTGAAGACTATAAGGGCATAGATAAAAGCGTAATGCTACAAAAAAAGATAAATAATAGGCGATTTTGTTTTTGTTTTTGGTAGCACTTTTAGATATGAGACCCATAGTAGAAACACGATAATATAGCAAGTATACTGGTAGTGTATCGCATTATAGTTATATATAAGACCTTCTTCCTGATATAAGTATACTCAGAAATCGAAATAATGCAAATTTTTACATACTTTTATTTTAAACGATTATTTATTCCATTTGTAATTGCAAATTCCCCTCTTTTTTCTATATACTTATTAGTACTTTGCTTTTTAGTATGTTAATTTTGTAGTATGTGATTTAGCTTAGAAACAATTGTCTCACGAGCCAAAAGAAGAGGCTTTGTATACCCAAATTCTGAAATTTACGGATGATTAGCCAACGCTTGGGATTTTGGTCCTTATGGTTCATTACTCAAAAAAAATATCGCAGATCTCCGAACCAAACATTTCACGCAAGAAAGGGACGATATACTCTTTATGGACACTGCAATCATTGCACATCCAACAACACGAAAAGCTAGCTGACACTTAGCATCTTTTGCTGATGCATTAATAGATGATAAAAAAACATGACAAAGATTTCGTGCAGACAAGATAATTGAAGATTATATTGAGAAAAGTAGAGAAGGAATGAATGACGAGAATTTGACAAAGAAACTATGAGTCAAAAACCTCTCTCCAGAATCACGAGGAAACGAGGGAATGAGAGATTTTATCGTAAAATATATTCCAAAAAATCCTGAAAGTAAACAAATAGCTGAGCGGACAGAATGCAGAAATTTCAACCTTATGCTCGATACTCATCTCGGACCAGTAGCCAATGAGAGTTCAAAAGTCTATATGAGACCAGAAACCTGTCAATCACTTTTCACAGATTTTAAGGCGATATTGAATACTACAAGAGCAAGAATTCCTTTTGGATTAGCACAGATAGGAAAAGCATTTAGAAATGAAATCACCCCAGGGCAATTCCTCTATAGAACAAGAGAATTTGAACAAATGGAAATAGAATATTTTGTAGAAAATGATGCGAACAAAGCTATGGAAATATATAATACATGGAAATCAGATGCTATGAATTATTGGACCCAAATTATTGGTATACATCCTGAGCATCTCAGATTTAGAGATCATGAAAAATTAGCTCATTATGCTGCAGCAGCGACTGACATAGAATATCAATATCCACGAGGATTTGGAGAGATTCAAGGAATCCACAACAGGACAGATTTTGATCTCAAACAACACCAAGAAATGAGCTGAAAAGATATGCAATACGCAGATCCTTTCACAGGAAAAAGATATATCCCACGATGTATTGAAGCTTCTTTTGGACTCGGAAGAACCGTTATGGTGACTATGCTAGAATTCTATGACGAAGAAAAATTAGAGAACGAAGAATCTCGCGTAGTAGTAAGATTTCCAAAACAACTAGCGCCAATAAAATTTGCTATTTTCCCTTTAGTAAAAAAAGACGAAAAACAAGTTGAAATGGCTGAAAAAATATTCAAACACCTCAGCAAACAATATAAATGCGAATATGATGATGGATGAGCAATTGGTAAAAGATATCGTAGACAAGACGAGATCTGAACTCCTTACTGCATCACCGTTGATCATCAAAGCATCGAAGACGGTACCGTAACTATCAGAGAAAGAGATAGTATGAAGCAAGAAAGAGTAAAGTGGGAAGACATCAAATTTTAGTAATAAAACAACGTAGTAAGATATCGTTTTATCATTTCAACGTTTTATCGTTTTATCGTTTAAAGTATGGTCGAAGCAACAAATTTTGTGGAGAAAACCTTGGGGGAAAGCCTGGATCCAGAAAAGAATCCAGAAATAGTTCCTGAAATTAAAAAAGAAATACCCGTATACACTCCCCCACAAAAAACACAAGGGCCAACTATACAAATTGTAGAAAAAATAATCTACAAGAAACAAAGAATACATGGATTTTTTAGAACATTGACTATTATAGCGTTGCTTGCAATTGGCTTTCTTATGCTCGGTGAATCGACATGACTCATAACGCTCTCTATCAATAGTTTTAAACTTCACCAAATATTTCCTCTTGCTATAATTTTTAGTACTATTGTTATTCGAAGTTATAAAGGGATATTTGGGAAATTATTTGGATTGATTTTATTCTTGGCAGTTTGGTGAGGAATATTCACTATAGGTATATATACAGCACTTAATCCATCATCTACACGAAAATCTACCAATACTATCAGCTATACCTTGCCAAAATCAGATACTACAAAATATGATTTTCAGTTGGAAACATTAGTTGGTAGCTCCAATATCCAGTGAAATGGAAATGATTCTAACATCCAAGGAACACGAAATTCTGACAGACTTCTCCTAGCAACTTCATGAACAAAAAACAATATTTATACTCTAAAACTCAACGAAGACACCAATCGAAATATACTTCAAAATTATTATAGCAAAGTAGATTTAACACTTCCCGAGACGACAACATTTGATCTTTTCTATATAAAAAATTTATTCTGAATACATACCATCGACCTAGATACATTTCAACGAAAAACACTCAAATTCCATGCAGGAATAAACGATATAACTATAAATATAGGAAATGTTTTGTCTGGTAATAAGCTAGAAATACAAGGTACTGCAGCCAACATACAACTAAATATTCCAAAAGATATAGGAGTTGTAATGTACTACAAACATTTTATCGGTATGATAGATGCCCCAGAATTCGACGTACTTTCAGGACACTATTTCCAATCACAAAATCTTGATACAGCCAAAACAACGCTTAATGTCTATATAAATCTCGGAATCGGAAACACGAAGATACATCGAGTAGATACCAAATAGCATCGTTTATTCGTTTAAATATTTCATCGTTTAGTCATTATAGTTATGAAACTCATCACCAAAAATAGACACGCCTATCATGATTACGCTATCGACAAAGAATATGAAGTCGGTATCATTTTAAAGTGACACGAAGTAAAATCTATTAAGTGAAGTCATGTAAATATCAAAGACAGTATCATAAGATTAGACAACAAGGAGCTTTGGATACTCAATATGGATGTTCCCTTATACGAAAAGACATCACCCATTATGGCACGCGGATACGAACCAAAAAGCAAAAGGAAGTTGCTCATCACAAAAAAAGAACTCGCAAAAATATCGTCAGCATTAGACAAATCAGGGACAATAGTAATCCCGCTAGAAATATTCATCAACAAAAAAGGTCTCATCAAAATCAAAATATGAGTCGGTCAGCTTATGAGAAAAATAGAAAAAAAACAAGTCCTCAAAGACAAGGACAATAAACTTCAAATGGATAGAGAAATTAAAAATCTAAGAATTTAGAACTTAGCACTTAGTATTGAAAACAGTTGGTAGATATATATACGTTAATTCGTAATTCAGTCACGGCACCTTGCTAGAGTGGTCTAATAGACAGGTCTGCAAAACCTCGGTTCATCGGTTCGAATCCGATAGGTGCCTAATATGAAAATCTAGTATCTATATATACAGGTCTGCAACCCCGACCTCTCGGGGCGAATCCCGTGGGTATTTCATACATTACATCTTCCTTTATGGAAGCTTTTTTTTACTAAATTTTTTTCACCATATAACTTCCTTCCAACGTATATCCAAGCTTTCTGTAATACGCTCTGACTCAGATACCAGAGATGACGGAAAGCTTTTTGTAATTGTGTTTTTTTGAAATATTTTCGGCTATTTCCATAAGTTGTCTTCAAAAACCAGTATGTTGAACTTTATCGCTTAAACGACCAAACGACGAAGCACTTAAACGTAGCGATTCAGCCTGTCCGTAAATATGAAGTTCTCTGATGATGGCTGTTTCTTTCCCTAATCACTTTATATCAATAGGATCTGTAGGCAAAAGTAATCTCGTAAATCCATATAAATATCCTAGCTGATCTTCGAAAGAAATAAAATATTCCACTCCCCCACTACTCTGATATTTTCTGATAATGAGATTTGCTATTCATTTTTCCTTCTTTTCATCTTTCAACTTTTCAATTTTATTCCTAATTTCCCTACTTCTTGTATCCAATGAAACAAAATTTCTAAACTGACTCAGATCGGGTTTTGTGCCGATGATGAAGGTCTGAATACTATTTTCGGATGGACTAATTTCTTTTTGCAAAAAATCTTTGGAAGTTTTGAAAAGCTTGTATTCACCATATAACCTCTGATAAAATTCTTTTAATTTTTCCATCTTCCCGTTTTTCAATTCATTTTTCATTTCCTGGTGCATGAGCTGGGAAAGATTTGTGATAGTACTTCATGCGACAATTTCATTGGCAGGGATATCGCGGATGAGACGCTTGATCCTGGTGTATGGAGGGATAACGTCCAAGAAAGTCTGTCTGATTAATTTTTTTATATCATCAGTTTCGAGAGGTGTATATTTTCCTTGTTTATAGAGTTTACATAGCTGAGTATTTGGGATAACGGACGTCGGGTAAAATTTTATTTCGTCAGGTTTGAAATAAGGATCAGAATATAAATCCTGAAAAGTTTTGAGATCTTTTGCATAGCTAGAACCGTATAATCCTGGCATAATATGCAGAGAAAATTTGAATCCATATTGCCTCATTTTGTGACACGCTTCACGTGCTTGCTCCACGGTGTGCCCTCTTTTGTTGAGTTGTAAAACTTCTTCGTCCAATGACTGTACCCCCATTTCTATTCTCGTTACTCCGAGTTCGCGTCGAAATTGGCAGTTCTCGTCTGTCACATATTCGGGTCTGGTTTCTACGGTAAGTCAGATTATTCTGTGATTTGCGGATTCATTTCTTTTGAGTGCTTCTTTTAGATTCTTTGAATATTGTATATTTTCTTTTCATGTTAACATATATTTTTTGAATCTATTTTTCTTTTCATCATTAATTTTGAATTTTGAATTTTGAATTTTTAATTTATCAAAAGTATTACACGCATCATATAGTTTCTGAATGAATTTTCTCTTGTATGCTTTGGTATACACGTCAAATGTTCACCCGAGCACAATCATCTCTATCTTGTCCGTTTCGTGGCCAGTGAGTTGCAGAGAAAGTAATCTATTGTAGACCTGTTTGATAGGATCAAAGTGATTGAGCAACGCTCTCATCGCTCCCGGCTCAGATTTGATATAGCTCTTGGGCATTGTCGGATCGTTTGGACAAAAAATACAGTTGCCGGGACAAGCAAATGGTTTGGTTAGTACTTGAATCGCAACGATTCATGAACTCGATCTGATAGCTTTTTTTTTGAGAAGATGTTCTATCTGCGTATTTTTGGTAATCTTTTTCTCTTTCAAAAGTTGGGTATATGCTTGGAGTATTTGGATATTTGAGGGCATATCTTTGAGCTTTTTTGCTTTGGCAAAATCTCTCTTGAGACGAGTAAAGAGATCGAGATCAAGGTCTTTGGGGTTGGTAGCGATTAATTGTAGGATAATATTTTTCATATTTCATGTATAAGGAATCAGAATGCGTTTTCTATTGAAAATACTCTCCTAACTGCTACAATTCTATTTAGACACAAGTTTTAAGTTTCAAGCTTAAAGTTGTTTATTAGTTATATTACAG
>CAYXTU010000003.1:15225-23318 GCA_964468245.1 uncultured Candidatus Peribacteria bacterium
CTTTGAGCTTTGAGCTTTGAGCTTTGAGCTTTGAGCTTTGAGCTTTGAGCTTTGAGCTTTGAACATCATTTATCATTTAAAATTTATTATCATGTTCACCTTACCAGCACTTCCCTATGAAATGAATGCTTTGGAACCAATAATCGGCAAGGATACCCTAGAAATACATTATGGGAAACACCATCAATGATATGTGAATAAGTTGAATGAACTCATTGCTGGTACGCCATTTGAAACGCAATCACTTGAAGATATTATCAAAAATTCTGATTGAGCTATTTTCAACAACGCTGCTCAAATATGGAATCATACCTTTTATCGAAATGGCCTCCAATCACCTAGAGAAAATAACGAACCTAGAGGCGAACTCTATGATGCAATTATAGCAAAACGAGGCACTTTTCTCGCGTTTCAAGATGCTATGATAGCAAGTGCTGTGGGCAATTTTGGCTCTGGACGAACATGGTTAGTAAAAAACACTGACGGAAGTCTAGAAATCATAAACACGAGCAATGCATGATGCCCACTTACGACAGACAAAACACCACTATTCACTATAGACGTACGAGAACACGCATATTATCTCAATTATCAAAACCGTAGACCTGAATATGTCAGCAATATACGAAAATGTATCAATCGAGATCAGGTGTTAGCACGCTATACTAGATAATTATTTACCCCTCCTACGAAGCACGATGGACACGAAGTACAAAAAAAAGAAAGGTGAAGAATGAGAAATATTGGTAGCTGAACATTACCAAAATAAGTGATATACATTGATCAAAAAAAACTATACTATCAAGTGATGAGAGATTGATCTTATTTTTTCAAAAAATAATATTCTGACTTTTGTTGAAGTAAAAGTTGTAGATCATATATATGACCTCCAAGACTACGTAACTCCAAAAAAACTCTGACATGTATATCATACTATCAACTTCTATCTTATGTGTAATCCTACACGGAAGGACTATGTACTTGATGTTGTATTTGTGAGAGATAATTCTATATTAGAGGTCTTTGAAAATGTAACAAATACTTAACGAGACTTAATCTTTAAACATTTTTTTACACATTCACGTCATTTTCGACCCCGATCGGGAATCCATACTTAGTAAACTGGATTCCCGCTTTCGCGGGAATGACGTGATAAAGCATCTTCTAATCTTCTAACCCCCTATTCCCTATGAAAAAAAGTAAATTAGTTATCTTATTTATCCTCTGAGCTATTTTTGGTGGATTAATACGACAAGTTGGTCATGAGTTTACTACTTTGCGTCAGCCTGTTGTTCAACAAGGCAAGATTAATATGAACAATGTTATTGCGTCTATAAAAAATGTTCTTACCACCAATCATCTTGGGTTGCGTAGCCAAAAATACGAGCGTTTTGAAGCTATAGATGCAATTTTGCAGAGTGCTTATTATGATACACAAAAAATCAATACCGGCAAAATGCTCAACAATGCACTCAAAGCGTATGTGGATGCTCTAGATGATCCGTATACTATATATATGGATAATGAACAAAACTCGTGATTTCAACAAGAACTTAAGTGATCTTCTGATTTTGAGTGAATCGGTGCAGTAATCAGCAAAAAAGATTATTATATTCAAATAGATGAAGTCATCAAATGATCACCAGCATTTAATGCAGGATTGATGATGCTGGATAGAATTGTTTTGATTGGTACTTGATCCACAAAATCTCTTGATGTGAACGAAGCAGTAAAACGCATTAGAGGACCAAAATGAACAAGTGTCAAAATTACCTTAGAAAGAATTGCCAAAGATTGAAGCAAAAAACTTATCGAAAAAACTATTGTAAGAGACAAACTTATCATTCCTTCGGTCAATGGAAAAATCATGACAGGCGCCAACAGCAAAACCATAGGATACATCAATATTTCTATTATTGGAGAAGAAACAGAAACGCTTTTGAAAAAAACATTGAAAGAATTTTCTACCAAACATATAGATGGTATTATTTTGGATCTTAGAGGTAATTGATGAGGACTCCTTCCTATTTCTGTGGAAATAGCTTCACATTTTATACCAAAAGGTAAACTTGTGGTAAGTACCAAATATACTACATTCGAAGATGAAAAGCTTGTTTCAAAATGATATCCTTGATATCAAAACATTCCTATGGTTGTGCTTGTAGATGGATTGACTGCTTCCGCATGAGAAATTATAGCTTTGGCACTCAGAGAACAAAGAGGTGCACAACTTGTAGGTACTCAAACATTTGGTAAATGATCTATCCAAACTATGGATGAATTTACTGATGGTGCGTCACTCAAATATACCGTAGGAAAATGGTATACACCAAACTGAGAAAACATAACTACTACTTGAGCTAGTCCTGATGTTGTTGTAGAATTTAACGCTGAAAACTATATAGCCAAATCGATAGATAATCAACTCGAGAAAGCAAAAGAGGTATTACTTAAAATGATTACTCGCTAATATATCTATTTATACACTATTCCCAACAATATGACTGTACAAATCAAACTCCAAAAACCAGACGGAACAAGTATTCTTGAATTTATGGCGGAAGATAAAAAAAGTATAGCACAGCAAGCCAAAGAACATAATATTGCTTTTCCTACTGCTTGTGGCGTGGGTATGTGTGGTATTTGCAAATGTAAGATTCTTTCTGGATGAGAGCATATCCAGATTGACAAAATTACTCCCCCTATCAAACCATTAGAAAGAGATGAACATGGTAATTTTGTAGAAGTCTTTGCCTGTGTATGAGGCGTCAAGACTGAATCTCTCCAAAGTATTACTCCTTACACGATAGTATTAGAAAAAAACATATAATTATTTACCCCCTTATATATAGTAGTGGTTGTTTTTGCTCCCGAGCATATAAAACATCTAAAAGCACAAGACCAAAATGCTTTTAACCAATTCTACCTTGAAACGGTTGATATGTTTTTTCGTTATATCAATGCTAATTACAGTATTTCTAAGCCAGATTCGGAGGATATTATTTCAGATTTTTATGTAAAATTTTGGGAGTGAGTCAAATCGTACAAGGAAGATCAGTCTTTTACTTGATATTTTCGAACTATTTTCAAAAATACCATCAAAGATTTTTTCAAAAAAAATTCTGATATGCCTTTCACGGACCTGGATACCAATGATGAATGAGAACACTTCGAGGATACACTCGCAGACGATATCGATATGACCAAATTATTGGAAGATGATTTCAAATTTGAACACATACAAAAAGCTATGAAGCAGCTTGATGACCCGAGCAAAGATGTTATTTATTTTAGATTTATCGAAGAAAAAACCAACGAGGAAATATCTTCTCTGACATGAATTTCCAACGAACTCGTGAGACAAAGGCTTTCAAGGGCTATTAAACAACTGAAAAAACTCCTTGAAAATTAATGAAAAGTGAAAAGTGAAAAATGAAAAATGATCGAATTACTTATTTACAAACTATCGTAAATTACGATAGTCCATCAGCGATAGCGAACACATCATACATTATTCATTTTTCATTATTAATTATTAATTATATTTTAAAGTTTACACCGTTTTTGAGTCCCGCACCTTGTGGGGCTTTTCTGTATATATCTAGCTTTTCATCGTATGTATTTAAAAAAATGTCAACTCTAAATCATCAGATATCACCACAAAATACTGAGAAATCTTAGTTCAAACCTACTATATCCACTCACCTCAAAATAAGATATTTTTCCTCTAAAATCTCTTGAAATACAGTCCCTGTATGCTAATATCATTGATGTACACAATTCTTTTTATTTAGTAATTATTTGTACACATGACAAAGACAGCTCTTATTGCTAGCCTAGCAGAACAATTAGGTGTTTCTAAGAAATTAGCTTCTGAATTGGTTAACTCATTCATCGAAACTGTTATTGGTGGAGTTAAGAAATCTGGAGAAGTAAGAATCCAAGGATTCGGAACTTTCAAAGCTTCAAAAAGAAAAGCTAGAAAAGGTGTAAACCCACAAAATCCTTCACAAACAATTTCTATCCCTGCAATGAAAGTAGTTACTTTCAAAGCTGGTTCAGAATTCAAAGGTGCAGTTAAGAAATCTTAATTGATACCCAATACAAAAAAACTCTGCCAAGGCAGAGTTTTTTTTCTATTTGATTTTACGCTGTAAAATACTATATTCTAGCTAATTTTAGCTTTTACTATCACAACATGCCTGGATATATAATTTTGGCTGCACTTGCAGGAGGACTTATTGGATACTTCGTATTCTATCTAAGATATCAGCACAAAGATACTATCAATCAACTCAGATCCAATCTCAAAGATGCTGGGAAAGAAGTCGAATATCTTAGTGGAGAACTCGATGAATATGTCCAACAAAATGCACTTTTGAAGCAAAAAACTATGGAACTGTTGGAAAAAAATGACGATTTAAATGACGTCGTATCAGAACTTAGCAAATATTATGTACATATAAAAAAAGCTGCAGAAAAGAGTTCTGAACTCAGCAAATTTTTGCAAGCTCCTAACCCAAATGTAGAAGAAAAAATGCAACCATTTCTAGAAAGAGCAAAAGAAGAAACAAATAAAACATTCTTCTAAAATTAGTGAATAACTAAAAACGAATAACTAAAAGTGAATGAATTATCTTTTTATAACCTATTGTAAATTACAATAGTCTATTTTAGCACATACCATCACTTTTCACTTTTCACTTTTAACTCTTAGTTAATTTAGTTTGTCCTACAATCAAAAACATATTCTCATCCACGATCCAAAAACTGGCTACAATACTATAGCTGACCAGTATCGTGCGTATCACAAACACCTTGATGGTTTTGACAAGGGTGTTTTTGTAAAATTTTTGCCAAAAGATAAAAGTGATTTGCAGATTATTGATTTGGGTGCGGGTGATGGAAGATTACATAAATATCTTGCACCGTTGAAGCCGACAAGATACGTCGCCTGTGATATTGCTGAACAATTATTGAATAAGCACCCGGGTGCACATGTGGAAAAAGTCGTTTGTGATTTAGAAGATACACTCCCCTTCGATGATGAGTCATTTGATCTTGCGACAAGTTTTTTTGTACTTGAACATATTGAAGATATCAATGGTTTATTTGGTGAGGTATATAGGATATTGAAAACATGATGAGTATGGATCATCGGACATTTCATCCAAAGACGTGAATTTGTCTGGAAAAAAGATAAGGATCAGTTTAGAATTGAATTTTATAATCATAGGATACAAGACATAGAAAAAATTCTTACCAAAAATTTCTTTGATCTTCATGTTTTGCCTATTCGTGAAGAAGGAACTGTTATAGGGCATGTCCTTGTGTGCACAAAAGCATAGCTCTTGAAAAAAAAATCGCTTTCTATAAAGTATTGAGCAATCGATACTTTTTTACTTTTCTACGGAAATAGGTATGAAAAAATTCTATATAACTACTGCTATTGCATATCCTAATGCAAAACCACATATGTGACATGCTTTGGAAATAATACAAGCTGACGCTCTAGCAAGAACCCATAGAATACTTTGAAAACACGTTGTATTTCAAACGGGAACTGATGAACATGGAATAAAAAATCGACGTACTGCACAACAACAAGGAAAAGACGTTTTGACATTTTTGGATGAAAATGTCGCTACCTACAAAGAGCTTTATGCTAAACTATTGGTAACGTATGATACGTTTCTTAGAACATCTGATACAAAAATCCATTATCCTTGAGCACAAAAGCTTTGGACAAAATTAGTAGAAGCTTGAGATATTTATAAAAAGAAATATATCGGACTTTATTGTGCAGGATGTGAATCTTTCAAAACGGAAAAAGAACTTATTGATGGTAAATGTCCCGACCATATGAATGGTCAAATAGAAGAAATACAGGAAGAAAATTATTTCTTTGCACTATCAAAATATAAAGATGAAGTAAAAAAACTCATTACCAATGACAGCTATCGTATCACTCCAGAAACAAGAAAAAACGAAATCCTCTCCTTTTTGGACAATGCTAATGATGTAAGTTTTTCTCGTCCAAAAGCTAGTTTGCCACGAGGAATACCTATCCCTGGAGACGAAGAGCACGTGATGTATGTTTGGTGTGATGCATTATCTAATTATATTACTGGACAATGATATGCTGATGATGAAAAAAAATTCAATGAAACTTGGCCGGCAGATATTCACCTTATAGGAAAAGATATTCTTAGATTTCATGCTGCTTTT
This sequence comes from uncultured Candidatus Peribacteria bacterium, assembly GCA_964468245.1. Classification (GTDB taxonomy): domain Bacteria; phylum Patescibacteriota; class Gracilibacteria; order Absconditabacterales; family Absconditicoccaceae; genus CAJBLF01. Next base: position 21,454 of record CAYXTU010000003.1, read on the forward strand.
TGGCCAGCAATGTTACTTTCTGCAAAACTCGCGTTACCAAAACAACTTATCGTACATGGTCATGTAACCCTCAATGGACAAAAAATGAGTAAATCTACAGGAAATGTTATTGACCCAATGGATATTCTCGATAGCTATGACAGAGATGCATTTGTCTTCCAATTGTTGTATGATATCAGTATTGCTACTGATGGAGACTTTTCATTAGATAGATTAGGTAATTTATATGAGAGTATGCTTATCGGTGGACGAGGAAATTTGGTAAATAGAGTGACAAGCTTATGTAAAAAATACGGCATCACAACTGGTAAATTCAATAAGCAAAAACGAGAAGTGTTTAAGGAAACTACCAATAGTAAATTAGTTCATTTCTTTGAAGATGGACGAGATGGAAATCAGATAGAAGAAATGTATCTCAAAAAAGCAGATATCAAATGATATCTTGATGACTGGTATCAACTAGTCCAAAGAGCCAACGAATATATCACGACTGCTGAACCATGGATCAAATACAAAAACGAAGAGACCAAAGCTGAAGCATTATCTGATCTACAATTCTTATTATACATCGTCAAAAACATCGCACTCTTTTCAGCACCAATCTTGGTCAATGGTTTCAAAAAAATCCAAGAAATATTTGGTAACGAAGAATTGAGTATGATAGATTCTACGGTGAATAAAGCTGATACTACGTTCAAAGAAATATTTGATAGCGAAGAATTTCCGGTGAATTTAAATCCTATTATCATATACAAAAAAAAGGACGAATAGACAAATAACCCCGGGGTGACGAAAATAGACAAAGATGGCTGTGATTACAGCTATTTTTTGTCGCATAGCGTTTGGTTACTTTTTAGCAATTTTTGTCTGTTTATAATACCACATTAAAGAAATATCCTAATATCATAATCGACAAGCCCACTACTCCAAAGAAAATGAGCAATAATTTTGTCTTCATAACTTTTTTGAGGATGAGAAATTCTGGGAGAGATAAGCCGACGACGGCCATCATAAATGCTAGTCATGTGCCTAATGGAATTCATTTTGCGATCAATGCTTGGGCGATAGGAATTACACTTGTGGCGTTGGCGTACATAGGGATTCAAATAATTACTGCCAACGGAACAGCGAATGGATTATTTTTGGTGATATATGCTTCGAAGAATCCGGTAGGGACGAAGCCGTGAATTGCTGCACCTACTGCCACTCAGAGCAATACATAGGGAGTGACTTTTTTGGTAATACTCCATGCTTCTTTGATGACTTCTTTGATTCTCTGTGAAAAAACTATTTTTTTCTGAATGATATGTACGGACTGATCTGCTCTTTTGGCTTGGATAAACTCAGCGAGATATTTTTCCAATTTGAGTTTTCCTAGAAATCGTCAACCAACTATTCCCATGACTATTCCACTCATCATATAGATTGAGGTGACTTTTATTCAGAAAATTCCCAAAAACATCGCTATAGCTACTTCGTTGACGAGTGGTGAAGTAATCAAGAAAGTAAAGGTAACCCCTAATGGAATTCATGCTTTGAGAAATCCTACAAATAATGGAATCGATGAACAGGTACAAAAAGGAGTCACTGCTCCGAACATGGATGCGAAGAAATATTCCAATCAGAATAATTTTCTTTTGGTCAAAAAATCTCTTATTTTCTCTATCGGTAAGTACGAGTTTAATAAGGTCATAAGAAGCGTAATCACCAACAAGAGCAAAATAATTTTGACACTATCATATATGAAAAAATTGAGCGCTTGTGCTCGTTGCGTCGTAACATCGAGGTTAAGTACCATGTAGGTAAACCGATTGGTGATAATTTCTATTCGTGTAAACATTTGTGGTGTAAAGTAAAATTAGTAT
>CAYXTU010000004.1:0-21707 GCA_964468245.1 uncultured Candidatus Peribacteria bacterium
GAGTATCACAAGATTTAGTACAAGAGCTGGGGCTTTCAAACCCTCCATCCGCATCGGCGGATATCCCGCAGCTTGTGCGGGACAGGCTCTCCTCCCTTATCAGGGAGGTCTTTCGTGACAAAGCTCTCTCGTGACAACGCTCTTGTAACGAGGGTCTCCTGATAAGGAGAAGGGGCCCCGGTGGTCCGGGGTAGAGGTTTGAACTCCTCCCCTCGGGGAGGTGGGGTGGGGGGTTTGCTATATATAAAAAAACTAGCTTTTTCACGAGCTAGTTTATCTACAATAGAGTAAATTAGTTATACGAACTAAATACATGCGCCGTCTTGTGGGCTGATATTTTTATAATTTTATATTGTATATTTTCATAATCTCTTTTATATCTTTGTTATTTGCTTTGGCAATATCAGCAAGAATAGATTTGGCGGTTTTGGATTTTAGCTCTGTATGAAATGATAATGTGGTTATTATTCCGCTCTCTTTGTGAATATATCTTTGATGACTTCATGTCTGATGGTGAAAAACAAATCATTCTTTTTTGATCAATGATACAAGCAAAGTATATTTAAGCGGCATGCTTCATTATCATAGGAGAATAAAACATTTCTAAAATACTTTTGTTTTTTTCTCTATTTTTTGGTGGAAGCTTGTCAAAAGCGCATTCTGTGGCATTTTGAATATCTTTTTTGAGATCTTCTAGAGTATCTCATACTGCATAAATTATATTTTTTCCTAACTGTATTCTTACTCCATATGACGCATCTTTTTCTTGATATATTTTTATATTCATGGTATATGGTAATATATAAAAACTATATGTATAGTATATATTTCCTTTAAAATTTCCAGTTATTTTTTCCTCATTACTTCTTCATGACTAAATAAATATGTCTCTCGGCTTAGCGCCGTCTTGTGGACCAATGATTCACTTTTCCTCTAGGATATCCATAATTCTGGCGGCGCGAGCAAATCCTACTCCCAGCTTCCTTTGGAGTAATGTCGCTGAAGCTTTTCTAGTTTGTGAGATCACTTGTATCGCTCTTTCGACTAATTCGTCATCGTTGTCACCATTGCTACTACCAAATAGTTGATCACCTGCTTCTAATTTATTTTCTAATATATTTACTATTTCTGGGTTGTAAATATCTTCTTCTGTGAGTCCTCACATATATTTTGTTTTTAAAGTCATTACTACTTTTTCAATTTCTTCTGTAGAAACGAATGGCGCTTGGATTCTTGTCGGTGATTTTGTCGATGGATCCATATAGAGCATATCTCACTTTCCCAGCAAGGTCTCAGCTCATTTTCTTCCAAGAATCGTTCTACTATCTATTTCTGATACGGTTCCAAATGCTATTCTTGTAGGGATGTTGGCTTTGATAAGTCCGGTAATAACATCGACTGATGGTCTCTGCGTCGCGATGATAAGATGGATTCCTACTGCACGAGCTTTTGCAGAAATATGTGTGATACAATTTTCTACATCTCTCTTTGCTTTGGACAACATCATGGATGCCAATTCATCTACTACAAATACGATACGAAACATCTTTTCTATTTTTTCTTTGTTTTCTCCTATACTTCCAGCAAATTTCTGATTATATTCATCGATATTTTTTACTCTTTTTTCTTTGAGAATTCCATACCTTCTTTCCATCTCATTTTCGGTTCGTTTGAGTAATTTGAGAGCTTTTTCTGGCTCGAAAACTATCGGTGCCAACAAGTAAGGAAGTCCTGCGTACAATTCTAATTCTACCTGCTTCGGATCAACCATGAGAAATTTGAGTTCAGAAGGTGTATTTTGAAACATAAGTGAAAGAATGAAATCATTTACTCAGACAGATTTTCCTGAACCCGTCGCTCCGGCTACGAGTAAATGTGGCATAGACTCTAGCGTCTTGATGATAATAGATCCATCGATCGCTTTTCCGAGAGCAAGATTATTGTCAGATTTTTTCATATCGTTGGTAAATTCATTGGTATTGAGAACATCACCGAGATGCACCATAAGTGGCTTGGGATTTGGCAACTGGATACCCACACAATCTGTTCCTGGAATCGGCGCAACGATACGAACGGACTTGGATTTGAGTGACAATGAAATATCATTTGATAAACTCTCTATAGTAGACAATCTGATTCCTTCATCCGGTTTGATCCTGATTTGCACGATAGAAGGCCCGATATCGAATCATTCGATCATGATCGGCACATTAAATTCTAGCAATTTATTTTGCAATGCTTTTGCTTTTTCCATCAAAAATGTTTCATCGATAGTGATAGATTGATCAGCATTGGTATCTAATATTGTACAATTGAACGTAGGCTTTTCTGCAGAAAAATTGATGGTCGGTCTAGATTTTTTTTCTTTGATAGTTTCTTTTTCTTGGATCTTGCGTTCGAGTTTATCTTTGATCAATGACTTGATAAGTGAGCGAGAAACGGGTTGTGCAAAATTTGATTTTTCCTCTTCTTCTTCCTCATTTTCCTCCTCTTCATCTTCTTCTACCCTTCCCCTTTTACCTTCTGCTTTTTTCTTTGGTTTGTTGTCTATTTTGAGATTAATATTGGGGAGTGAAAAGTTGAATGAATAAAGTATCCATGCTATGGTAAGCACCAATAAGATAATGATAAACGCTTTTGTCGCTATTGCTTTTCCCCCAAACATCACCTGCAGCAATGCGATAACAGGTCGTGAAATATATCATCAGAGTTTTTCATATTTTGTGATATCTCAGTCGACAATTGGAAAATTTATCACTGCAGACACAATCACTATCATCACCATAAACTGTCTAATAATGAGCTTCATCATATATCATTTTGCCATAATCACTATTCCCACGAGGAAACAAAGCGCAAAAAATACATACAATCCTACCTCTCCAAATGCTATACTCGCGTACGTTCTGAGAAACATCAGGATAGGAGACCCTTCTGCAAAATATAGCGAAAAGAAAAAAAGTGATCACAAAACGGTGAGACCTATTCCAAGTTTATATTTGTTGAGCACAAAGTTTTTCTTTTTTCTTCTAGCCATTGAAAAAATGAATGAATAATGAAAAATTAATAATTAATAATTTTGGTATTTTTTTTTATAAAAAATATTTTTCCGACACTGTTCACTGTTAGTTGTTCACTGTTAGTTACATTTAGTTAGTTGAATTTAGTTGTTTCTCTTGTTTTTTCAACGTTAAATCCTTCCCAAAATCATTATACCGACCAAATATCTGCATTTTGTATTGACATTTTATTGTAAATATCTATATTTTTGCTGATTATTTCTATTGCTTTATTCTTCTATGTATATCCTATGAGACAACTCAAAATAAACAAATCTATAACTAGTCGCGATGATGCTTCTCTTGACAAATATCTTCATGAAATTGCCAAAGAAAAAATGATTTCTATTGAAGAAGAAATAGATTTGGCAAAGAGAATCAAATTAGGGGATCAAGCAGCCCTAGAAAAGCTAACTAAGGCTAATCTGAGATTTGTCGTGACAGTCGCTAAACAATATCAAAATCAATGACTTTCGCTCAATGACCTCATCAATGAAGGCAATCTGGGACTCATAAAAGCCGCACAAAGATATGATGAAACGAGAGGGTTTAAGTTTATCTCGTATGCTGTTTGGTGGATTAGACAAAGCATCATAGCTGCAATCTCTGAACAATCAAGGATTGTAAGACTTCCACAAAACAAGATTATAAAAATGGGTGTTATCCAAAAAACAACATTGAGATTGGAACAAGAATTGCAAAGATCACCTAGTGAACAAGAAGTAGCTGAATATCTTGATATGGATGAAGAAAAAGTTTTGGAATATAGTGTATATGCACAAAAAGATGGACATCTCGATAATCCTGTATGATGAGATAGTGAACAATGACCAGTAATAGACACAATTGAAAGTACGCTGTCCGCACCAGATCATGGTTTGAATGATGAATGACTCGCAAATGAACTAAAAAGATTGCTTACTACAATAACACCAAAAGAAAGACAAGCAATTATATTATTTTTTTGACTCAACGGGAAACGTGAACATACAGCAGATGAGTTGTCTAAACTATTAAAATTTAGCTCAGCATGATCAGTTAGAGTAGCTATAGATAGAGCTATCAAGAAACTAAAATCTTGAAAAAAAATAGAACATCTCAAATCTTATCTCTAATTACATCCTCTTTATTTTTTTGAATATATCTTCTCTCCATGGTTATGAAATCACTCAACATATGAAAAAGAAAAAACAACAACCCTTCACAATTTTTTCTTGAAAATACATGACTCAACAAATATCTTCAATCGATTGGAAAAGAAAAAATGATTACTCATGAAGAAGAGAAAGAATTGGCAAAAAGAATTAAGCTTGGTGATCAAGAAGCGTTGGAAAAACTGACTAAGGCTAATTTGAGATTTGTCGTTAGTGTTGCCAAAACTTACCAAAACCAAGGGCTTTCGCTCTCTGATTTAATCAATGAAGGCAATTTCGGACTTATAAAAGCTGCCCAAAGATTTGACGAAGCAAGAGGATTTAAATTTATCTCCTATGCGGTTTCTTGGATTCGCCAAAGTATTTTGCAAGCAATTGCCGAACAATCAAAATTGGTCAGACTCCCCGTCAATCAGATATGATCCTCCAACAAAATAAACAAAATGATCTCACTCTTGGAACAAGAACTTCAAAGATCACCTACGACAGAAGAACTCGCTGAAGTATTGGATATAAAAACAAAGGACATCCAAGTTCTTTTGGAAAATGGACAAAAGCCACTTTCTTTTGATATATCTATAGATAATAATGATGAATACTGATCTTCTTATATAGATAATTTTTCTGTGGAACAACATCCAACTGATCATATGATAACCCATATTCAATCATTACAACAAGATATTCAAAACATTCTTTCAACCCTTGATTGAAAAGAAAAAGAAATTGTAGAATTATTTTTTGGTTTAAATAACAAACCAGAACTAACTCTTGAACAAATTGGTGAACGTTATAATCTCAGCAAAGAAAGAGTCAGACAAATCAAAGAAAGAGCAATCAAAAAACTTAAACAACCTGTTAGATCCAAACATCTCAGATGATATCTCTAAAGCATAGTTTTACTTGAAAGTAAAGTGAGTTTTTGTACTATAAAGCTCACTTTTTTATTAAAAAACAAAATTCATTGATTTGATAATTACGAATTTAGGATTACGGATTGAACTACATCACAAAAAATTCGCAATTAAGTAATTAAGTAATTTACTTTTATTAAACCATAGAACTATGGAACTCAAAGACATTAGCAAAAAACGACAAAAAAAATGGAAAGAAACCGACTTGTACAAAGTCAAAGAAGATACTTCTAAACCAAAATTTTATATTCTGGATATGTTTCCGTATCCGTCTGGTTCCGCGTTGCATGTAGGACATCCGAAAGGATTTATGGCTACCGACGTATTGGCAAGAAAAAAAATGATTGAAGGATTCAATGTCTTACATCCGATGGGATTTGATACGTTTGGACTAGGAACTGAGCAATACGCAATCGAGCATAAAATGAAACCACAAGATGTCTCGAAGCAAAATATCGAAAAATTTATCAGTCAGTTAGAAAGTTTTTGAACAACATACGATCGAAGTAGATCAGTAAATACTGCTGATCCAAAATATTTCAAACGAACACAGCGAATATTTTTGCAGATGTACAATCATTATTATGATGAGAAGTTGAAAAAAGCAATGCCCATCGCTTCGCTCAAGTTACAAGTTGAAAGTTGAAAGTTGAAAGTTCCGGGATGATTAACTATTGAACAATTTCTAAATTCACAGCGTCTTGCATACGTAGACTACAAGCCAATTAATCGATGTCCAAAATGTATGACAGGATTGGCGAATGAAGATCTCGATGATGGAAAATGTGAACGTTGTGGAAGCGAGGTAGAACAAAAACCGATGAAACAACGAGTATTGAGAATTACTAAATATGCAGATAGGTTGATTGACGGATTGGATGATTTGCAGCGAGATGAGTCTATGAAAGACTTGGAAAGGAATTGGATCGGAAAGTCAGAATGAACTCAATTTGATATGCAGATAGATATGTCCTCCTTTGCTAAAGGAGGTGTCCCGACAGGGACGGAGGATTTAAAGTTTAGCGTCTACACTACAAGAATCGACACCGTTTTCTGAATGTCATTCGTAGCTATTGCACCTGAACATCCACTGCTTACGCAAATGAAAAATGAAAAATGAATAATTAATAATTGGGATGAAATCGAAGCATATCAAGAACAAGCTAACAAAAAAACACAGCTTGAAAGAACGGAATTACAAAAAGATAAAACGTGAGTAAAGATAGAATGAATTACTGCAATCAATCCGTTCAATGGAGAAAAGGTTCCTGTCTTTGTAGCTGATTATGTCTTGGCTAATTATGGAACATGAGTAGTTATGGCAGTACCAGCGCATGATGAAAGAGATTTTGAATTTGCGAAAAAATATAATCTACCGATCAAACAAAGTGTTATGTTCGTCGATCAAAGACCAAATGCGGAAGCTGAACGCAGACATACAATATCAGCGATTATCCAAAGAAAATCAGATGGTAAATTTTTGTTTTTAAAATGGAAAAAGTTTGGACGAATCTCTCCTTGTATCGGAGGCATAGAATGAGATGAAGACGCATTAGTAGCAGCAGAAAGAGAGGTTTTGGAAGAGACATGATATACGGTTAAAGCAGTTAAAAAAATAGGACGATTGACTGAATCGAATTTTTTTGCTGAAAATAAAAACATCCGAAGACAGAGAATAGATCAGCCTGTGGTCTTGGAATTGGTCAATGAAACACCAGCTCAAGTTGACGCTGAAGAACTTGAAAAACACGAAGTAATTTGGCTTACGTATGATGAAGCGATAGCACAAACGACACACAAAGACAACACCTTTGGCATCACTGCTTTCGTAAAATGAGAAGCTGCATTTGGTGACTATGGTAGACTCATCGACTCAGGAGAATTTACGTGATTGTTTACTGAAGAAGCTATTCCTGCTATGCAAGAACGAGTGGAAAAAAAGTGAGTATGAGGAAAAAAGTGTAATTATAGAATGCAAGATCGAGTGTTTAGTAGACAGAGATATCGAGGAGAACCGTTTCCTGTTCTTCGAACAGATGAATGATGAATGATGAATGATGAATGATGAAAAAAAATCGTTGCTCTTGATGAAAAAGAGTTGCCGTTACTTCTTCCAGATGTAGAAAATTATGAACCTACGGGGACGGAAGAATGACCACTCGCGAATATTACTGAACGAGTTAATGTGACCTTGCCAGACTGAACCAAAGCAAAACGTGAAACGAATACGATGCCAGGACGAGCAGGAAGTTCTCGATATTGGCTCAGATATATGGATGTAAATAATGAAAAAGAATTGGTAGGAAAAGACAAGGAAAAATATCGAGGTAGCGTAGACGTGTATGTCGGAGGCGCAGAGCACATTACCAGACACATGATCTATGGAAGATTTTGGCAAAAATTTTTGTTTGATATCGGTGCAATTTCTCACGATGAACCGTTCCAGGAATATCATTCGGTCTGATTGATCATGGGAGAAGATGGAAGAAAGATGTCTAAGAGACGAGGTAATGTAGTGAATCCAGATGATATAATTAACGAGTTCTGAACTGATGTATTGAGAGCATATGAAATGTTTATGGGACCATTTGATCAGTCGATTGCATGGAGCACCAATGGTATCAAAGGAATCAAAAAATTCTTAGATAAAATTATTTTACTCAAGGACAAAATGACAGCTTGAAGCTTGAAGCTTGAAGCTTGAAGCCCATGAACAACAGATAAAAATGTGACTAAAGAAGATTTTGCAATAGTAAATCAGACGATAAAAAAAGTATGAGAAGATATCGATGGATTCAGATTCAATACCGCGATTTCTCAGCTTATGATATTGGTAAACCATTTGACGGAATGCACCACTATCACGAAAAAAACATTTGAAGATTTGGTGATTTTAGTCTCACCATTCGCGCCACATTTGGCTGAAGAACTCTGGGAGCAATTAGGTAATGAATATTCAATATTTACTAAAGCTTCATGGCCTAAATACGATGAAAAATGTTTGGTTGCTGATGTTGTAACTATTGGAGTTCAGATAAATGGGAAAGTCAGATGATCTCTTTGTATTAGTAAAGAAGCCAAGGAAAGTGAGGTTATGGCTCTTGCAAAAGCCGATGAAAAAATAGCGGCACGAATTGTCAGCGAGCCCAAGAAAGTGATTTATGTGAAAGGAAAGATTTTAAACATCGTTGTATAGTTTTTTGTCTCCCTTTCGTAAAGGGAGAAGCCGAAGGCAGAGGGATTTATAGACAAAAAATACGATAGTCCATAAATCCTCCACCGCACGCGGTTCCCCTCCTTTACAAAGGAGGACAGATATGAATATATGCCTTACGCTTTATGCCTTACGCCTTATGCCTTATGCCAAATAACAAATGAACGGTAATTATTACATGATGATCAAGCGGAATTGGTGCTTGATTTGCGAGAGAATTCGCTGAACAAGGATATGACCTCTTGCTCGTATCCAAGGACAAAAAACAGATGGAAACTTTTGTAAAATATGTGAAAGTTCTTTTTCCTGTACAAATTTCTACTATGATTTTGGATTTGTCTGACAAGCTTCAGCTCAAACAACTCGAAGCACAGATAAGAAAAACTCATGATTTGGAGATTTTGGTAAACTGCGCTGGATATGGTATCAACAAGGATTTCCTCGCTGAAGATATCGAAAAACGAGAAGACATGTTGACGGTCCATGACGTAGCTGCTATGAGACTTTCGTATCAAGCATTGAAAATAATGAAAAATAGAAAACACGGAAATATAATTCATGTCTCGTCGTTGGCATCGTTGCTCGCGGTAGGAAACAATCCTGTGTATGCGGCCAGCAAAATATTTTTGAATAGTTTTTCACAAAATCTTTATCGATTGTACAAAAAATATGGCATCTATGTACAGTCGCTTTGCCCAGGTTTCACCGCTACTAATTTCTCCAAACATGGATGATACGTCTTCAAAGCAAAATCTATGCAAGTAGAGCAGGTTGTAAAAGCTAGCTTGGCATCTATGAAAAAACAAAAATTCATCTGCATCCCATGACGAAAAAACAAACTCTTACTGACCCTTTATCGCATACTACCTAGATCATTATCGCACAAAATCTTCGACTACATAAAACACTAAACATGATGGAACGATGGACTTATGGAACGACCCCGACGTTTCGGGGGGCCGAACAAGTCGGCCTAGAACGTTTGCAGAGAGCGAACGAAGTGAGGTCCGCTGAATAGCGGACGTCGAAATGCGCACAATAATACACCATGGAAGGTTGGCAGAGTGGTCGATCGCGCACCGTTGGAAACGGTGTTTGCCGCAAGGTAACGGGGGTTCGAATCCCCCATCTTCCGAATTGTAAATATTTCATCCCACAAGGGGTGATTTTTTTGAATAATAAAAACCTAGCATAGATAGCCAGGTTTCTTTTCTATGATAAATACATATTATTTAGTTTTTGCACTATCCACACAAATTCATTTTCGCATGGTGTCAGCTATATTTTCACAGAGTGAAGCATCTTGACTTTTTTCTGCGATTGCTGTGTAACAAGCATACAACAATGTCTTTTCGGTGATATTTTTGCATATAGCAGGATCATTCGTCTCTTGTGCTATCTCTGAGAAACAGGTATCTTTGAGCACTCATTCTGATTTTTCACAAGAGCTAATATCGTTGTTTTCCATTCACTGACTTGCGTCACACAAAGAATTGCAATCTTTGTCCATGTCTGCTACCGTTCTCTCTTTGTTGCCTTCATTAGATTTTCGCATTATCTGACATCACATCATACAATCTGATTTGATATTTTTTCATGCATCATTATTTCACATTTGTTCTTGTCCAGGAGATGTTTTTGCACAACCAACAAATATCAATGACATCAAGATTACCACTACGATCATTATCTTTTTCATAATCACATACATTCAAAAAATAAAAAATTAAATATCTGAATTGTCATAATTAAACTCTTGAAATTTTATACCTTTTGGTAGATCAAATATTCCTGAAGGGACACCTTTTTTACAGGTAAAATTAACTTTTTGATCTCTTTCTTCAGCGCCAACATCTTCATATTTATCCTCATCATCTGCTTCTTTCATTTTAAATCATTCATTTGGTTGAAGATTGCTCCATGAATAAGAAAATCAATCTTTGACTATTACATCTACCTCCATTTCTACTCCTTGTGAAGAAGCATTGGTAGAATATCTCATCTTTTTTCCTTCTACATAAAATATTCATTTTGCTGGCGTACCATCCATGTCCATACTAAATTCACAGGTAACTGTTTTCCCTTTTTTGAATACTTCCATCATCGTTGCATTGAAACTTTCTCCTTCATCCAATGATTCTTGATTGATAATAGTAACATCTTCCTGTTTATCAGAAATGGCTCATCCATTTTGATTACATCATGTCAAAAAAAACATTCACAACAAAACAAAACTCAATACATACAATTTTTTCATAGGTAGTATCATGCTAAAAAATAAAAATACATGAGTAAAAAAACACAGCTCATTGAACTGTGTATAGTAAAAATAACCTATAAATCAAACTAATTACAAATCATATGACAACATATTTCACCCCCACAAGGGGTGATTTTTTTGTTTTTGACAAAAACATCTTTCTCATTATACTTACCTGTAACAACATTTTACATTACAACATTTTACATTACAACATTTATGTATGAACATCCTCTATGTCTGTACCGGGAATATCTTCCGTAGTATGTCTGCAGAATATCTCAGCAGAAAATATATTGAAGATCATCAGATAAAAAATATTTTTGTATCTTCTGCGTGAACAAAAGCGCGTCCAGAATCTCCTTTTTCTCGAACACTAGAAAGATTGCACCACTACTGATGTGATGCTTCTGGACACAAACAAACAAAAATCAGTCCTGAACTTTTGGCAGAGCAAGACCTTATTATCTGCATGGCAGAGCACCATAGACAGAGCGTGAATGAGTTGTGATTTGAGGCGGTTTTGTTTAATGAAATCGCGTATGGAAAGACTGAAAATGTTTTGGATGATACAGAATATGCCAATCAATATTGACCTGATTTTGACCTCGATACCTATGTATATACGATCGTCGATTATCTTCATGATGCGATACCATTCGTGATAGGAAACATATTGAAAAAAAATATTCAGATTTAATTTTTTTTGAAAAAACCACAGCAATTACGCCGTGGTTTTTCTTTATTTTTTTTTGTTTATTTTGAAGTTTCTTTTTCTGCTTCTTTTGCACTATCTAGTATATCTTCTTTTGCTTCTTGAAAGTCTTCTGACATATCTTGTTGTGCATCTTGGATGTCTTCTGATACTTCTTGTTTAGTATTGTCATATACATTTCTAGCAGCATCTCTGTAGAAATACAGTATTCCTCAAGCAATAATAATGACTACAACTAGAACGATAATAAGTGTTTTTTTCATGAGTATGAATTTATTAATAAAAAAGTATATAGGTTATATCTATTAGGACTGGTTAAGCAATGGGGTAAAAAAGTAAAAAAACCACAGCAATTACGCCATGGCTTTAAAAAATCCTCCATCCGCATCGGCGGATTCCTCCTCCTTTTAAAAGGAGGACAAGAAGAAAGAAAGATTTTTATTTTTGATTAATCATTGATGCTGATTTACCTTCGAGATTTTCATTGACGTAAATAATTTTTGCATTGCTTTGTCCTACCTTTTCTAGAGTTTCTATTCTACTACTATTTAGCAAAAAATCTAAAATATCTTTTCCGGTGAGTGATTTGTCCGTCGCTTGAATTTCACCGATAGAATTTTTGAATCATTTTGCGATAGCTTCTCTCTGGAGTGCCATTCCTTCACCGAGTAATTTTTTAACTTCCTTGTCTCCTTCGGCAGTAAGTATCTGTGATTGTTTTGATCACTCTGCTTCAGTTATTGCTGCTGCTTTGTTTTTTTGACTAGCTACAACGTTGTTCATTGCTTCTACAACTTTTTGATCCAACTGAATATCGACAACTTGGACACTATCTAGTTCCATACCAAATTCAGCCATTTTGACACAGAGCGTTTCTTTGATTTCTTCACCAATTTCACTTCTCTTACCAAATATTTCTTCATGAGAAAATTCGAATATTCTAGCTCTCAATTGTTCTTCCGTCAATGACGTAATTGTTTGAACGACATTGGAGTTTTTGAATAATGAATCAATAACTGACTGATCATCAGTCTTTACACGGTAAATTACATTGATATTTACACTTGTTTTCACGTTGTCTTTGGTAATTCCATCGACTTTAACACTCAAGTTGATAAGTGCTAAACTCTGGCGTCTGATAGATTCAAACAAGGGAACAATAAAATTAATTCATTCTCTGAGTATCCTTCACGTCTTTCCTAGAAACAACACGACCGCTACGGTATTCGGCTTGACGATTCTGATTGAGAGAAGAAACAAAAAGAAAACAACGACTGCGATAATGATGTAGGTAGTAGACATGACTGAAAGAGTAAAAGATAAAAATCGCTTAAAGCTCAAAGTCCAAAGCTTAAAGCCGTACTATAGCTAGAAAGCAGCTTTATACTTGTAGCTTGAAGCTTTATGCTAATTTAATTTTTAAGTCGTTTTTGTCGGGTTGCTCCAATACCAGCAGTAATCACGGTAATACACGTTCATAATGTTCGGATAATTTGTGTGTAGACAACTTCTGCTCATAAGGTCTTGATGATAATACCGATGAAAGCTCGGACAACTACGAGAGCAAAAATGACGTTGTATTTTTTGTAGAGTGCGATAAGCGCGAGTAATGTTGCGATGATAATCATGAGAATAGTTCGGAAAATAGGTGTCATACCAAACATCCCTCGTTGGATATGTACAAGTCGTGCAGCGGTATTTGCTATCGTAGCTACAGAGATCCATCAAAGATATAAACTGAAAGGTATTTGTACAAATAATTTTTCTTTCCATGTTCAGAGTTTTTTTCCAAGTTGAACCTTGCTAGCCAAAACAATCAATATCACAAGAAATGCTAACATAACAAGTACAGACAAAAAGACTTGTTGAAAATGTCGGGCAAAAATCCATGAGATATTAGCTGTACAGGAAAGGAGAAACCAGATTCATATTTTTTTGGTAATTCCCTTTGTTTGTTTTTTGAATAGATCCACGATTTGCCACACAACAAAAGACAAAACCATTGTATAAATAAGTCCTCGAATAGAAAAAGTAAGTCCTGCAGGAGTGAATAAATTTGGATATAAATCTGACAAAGCACCTGTTGTCATACCACCAATTGGCATACTTACTGCGAGATAGTTGATAATAAGAACCGCGATAAACGCGAGAATGTTTCCGATTGCCAATACTTTGATCCAATCAATTCCGCTCTTTTTTGGTGATTTTGTTGGGAAATTTTTTTTGGTAATTACTTTTTTTGCTGACTTTTTTTTGACAACTTTTTGCATGGAGATATATAAAAAGTAAAAAGATACTCTGTATAAATTAATCAATAGTCGAACAAGTTCAAGCTCAACATATAGTCCTTGAATATGTTCCTCGCTTAGCTATATTGTGGGTAATGTTTTTTTATCATTTCATCTTTTGGTCATGATTAAATCACAATTCAAAACTCCGGTCGCTGTTGGTCTAGCTCTCGGTATCTACATGGGAATCGGACTATTTATTTTTGCGCTTACTGCTCGACGATTTGGATACTGCAGAATTTTTGTCAGCTTTATGAAGACGTTTTATCTTGGCTACGATGCAAATCTTTTATGAGCATTCATAGGACTTTTGCGAGGATTTGTAGACGCGTTTGTAGGATGATTTGTTGTTACACGATTGGTACAATTCTTTCAGAAAAAAATTAAATAAAATTAACCGAAAAGACAAAAATAGACTAAAGCTTCGCGACAAAAATTGCTAAAAGATAGCTACCTTTCGTCAATTATTTGGCAATTGTTTGGCTATTTTCGTCCCTTTATTTGGCTATTTTCGTCCCTTTATTTAGCTACCTTTCGTCAATTGTTTGGCTATTATTTGGCTATTTTCGTCCCTTTATTTGGCTATTTTCGTCCCTTTATTTAGCTACCTTTCGTCAATTGTTTGGCAATTGTTTGGCTATTTTCGTCTCTTTATTTGTATAATAATATATTATGAAAACTACAAAACAATTTTTTTTGATTACAGGTATTATTTTTCTCGCAGTGTCGCTAAGTGCTTGTAACAAAGCAGATACGAGTGATTGTGAAAGTAATGATAGCGGCGTATGTACACTCTCTGGAGTGGTAGACCATAGCAATCTTAGCGGTGTCATTGACGACGTTTTGCTCGCTATCAAGAATAACGATCTTGTGACCTTATCAACGTTTGTTGGTGCTCAAGGACTACGTTTTTCTCCGTATACCTATATCAATACCGGATCAGATATTGTCCTCAGTACCGAGATGGTATACAATGGATTGGCGATGTCGAGTACGCGCAATCGAGGTGTATACGACGGGTCTGGAGAACCTATTGATTTGTGAATCGGACAATACTTTGAAAAATTTGTAAACGATGCAGACTACGCAAACGCTCCAGAAGTCTTGTATAATCAAGTAAGTAAGAGAGGAAACAACATGAATAATATTGCCGAGGTATACGAAGGGAAACAACGAGTCGAATTTTATTTTTCAGGATTTGATCCTCAATATGAAGGTATGGACTGGAAAAGTTTAACCCTCGTATTTGACCATATTGATGGACAACGAGAACTCATTGGAATAATTCATAACCAGTGGACTATATAAACTCATAGACAAATATCCCGAAAAGTCGGGATGACAAATGCTGCGCGTCAAAATAATAGACAAAAATAGCTGCACGACAGCCACCTTTGGTCGGTCCGATATATCGGACCTTTTGTCTATTTTTCGTCGTTGTTGGTCAATTTCTCATACCCTAATTGTCCACACGCACCTTTCATTTCTCTTCCCATACTATCTCTGATAGTCACAGTGATACCTCATTTTTCTAGTATTTTTTTGAATTCTTGCATAGACTGGTCATCACTTTCTACAAGCTGAATAGCGGGATTGGTGTTGTAGGGAATGAGGTTTACATGAGCGAGTTTTGCTTTGAGCATAGTCACTAATTCTTTGGCGAGCTCTGGCTTGTCGGTCATATTTTTGATCATAATATATTCGTAGAAAATTCTATTGTCTGAAGCTCTGACATATTCACTAAGTACTTTATTGAGGGCTTCGAGTGGATATATTTTGGCAGCAGGCATAAGTTTATCACGCAAAGCCTGGTTGGGTGCATGTAGTGAAATAGCCAACTTGACTGGTATCTCGTCCTTGATGAGTTGTCTGATTCCTGGAATTATTCCTGCCGTAGAGATGGTAATATGTCTACGAGAAAGTGAAAGTCACGCTTCTTGTCTGAGCATGATCTCTATAGATTTTTTGACATTTTCGTAGTTGAGAAGCGGTTCTCCCATTCCCATAAAGACAACGTTTCTCACACCGAATAATGTTCCATCTTCTTGTTTACCAAATTTGTTTTTGATATAATTGTTGGCGAATAAAATTTGTGAAATCATTTCATCTCGCGTAAGGTTTCTTTTGAAGCCGAGTTTCCCCGTTACACAAAATAGACATCCCATCGGACATCAGACTTGTGAAGAAATACACAATGTAATTCTATTTAATTTTTCTTGATCGTTTTTGTTGTATTTTTCGTGTTGTCGATGATAGAGAATGACCGCTTCGATCATGTGTCCATCGTGGGTTTTAAATCAGATTTTGGTTGATGTTTTGTCTTCCAATATCTTGTCTGGAGTCAGCGTCACGACAGAAAATTCTTTGTCCAAATCTTCTCTCAGCTCTTTGGAAAGTGTCGTCATATCAGAAAAATGTATATTCTGATTTTTGAATATCTCCTGATACATTTGTTTGATTCTGAATGGTTGGAGTTTGTGCTCCTTGCTAAAGGCTTGGAGTTTTCCAGCGTCTAATATGGAAGTTTTGATCATAATACGATATTTGAAAAATAAATAACATTTTACCACACTACGTCATTCCCGCGAAAGCGGGAATCCACCTTGCTAAATAGCCAACTGGATTCCCGATCAGGTCGGGAATGACGTGAGAGACGAGAAGCGGGAATGACCGAGAGTCTAATCTATCTGTTTTTCTAAATCTTTAAAGTAGTTCTTTGCGGCTTCTTCTTGTGCTTTTTTCTTGTTGGAACCGAATCACTCACTGACTTTTTTTCAAACAATATATATTTCTGACTTATATTCTGTTGTATTCCCCTTTTGGTCGGTAATATGCTCGCTATCTGTATATTCTGGCACAACTTTGTGTTCTTTTTGGACTACTTCTTGGAGCATGGTCTTGTAACTTTTGACAGGATTTTTTTCTATTTGGCCCAATTTGGAGTAGATATGGGTTTCGATGAATTGTTGAGTAATGTCGTAGCCGAGGTCAATATAAAGATATCCAAGCAAAGCTTCCAAGGTGTCAGAAAGAATTGAATCTTTTTCTCTTCCTTGCATTTTTTCTTCTCATTTGCTGATGAAGACTATTTGGTTGAGGTTGATATCTTTGGCTATTTCTGCGAGAATTTCTTCTCTAACTAGTGCTATTTTGTACAGCGTAAGCTCTGATTCCGGCATCTGCTGGTGGTTGATGAAGAGGAGTTTGTTGATAATTGCGCCGAGAATTCCATCACCAACGAATTCTAGTCTTTCGTTGTGAGTAAAGGTATCTTTGTAATCAGCTGCAAACGACTTGTGGACAAACGCCAAAAGCATGAGCTCTTCATTTTGGATATTTTGGGTGGGTATTCACAATGACGCTAAGTAGCTGACAATGTCGTTTTTTTTGGCAAGTACTTGGGGAAACATACAGATTGATAAATTGATAAAAGCTCACTGTGTTCGCGATAAAAGCACTTCGTGTGACAAATTTGTCATAACTGTTGTTGGCTTAAAGCTCAAAGCTTAAAGCTTAAGGCTTAATGCTTTTTGCTTAATACTTTTTGCTTAATACTTTATTTGTAGTAACTAAATGGTTTGTTTACTAGGTCGGAGACATAATTGTTTCCCATAACGAGAAGCATATCAGCTCAGCTATATTGTTCTTGGAGTAAAGGATCTGGTGTGGTGACTACATCGCTGACGGTTATAAAGTTTTTGAGAGTTTTGATGGTATATTCATATTTTCCTGTACCTAGGACATAAATTGTTGTCCCTGAAAGTGTCTGAGCAAAGTTTTGTACCGTAGTGATATTGAATGCATATTTTTTGAGTTTGACTGCTAGTTGGTTGGCAAATCCATCTGATTTTTTGATGGTGGTTTTTGCAAAATTTTTGTCAATTCCATTTAGGATTTCTATTCTCTGGTTTTCTATAAGATATTCTTGGTTGTGGGCTACGAAAAATGCGAATCTCTTTGTATATTCATAATAAGAGACATCACCAGGTGTCCCTCCGTCTGGGATAATCGCTGATGCACCGTTGAATAATGATCTGTCGGGATTGTAAAGAAAACATGCAGGAGTAGAAAATCTATACGCAACATGAGAACATTCTACCGTATATCCAAATGAAAATATGTGTTTGAGATTGTCTGCATATTTTGCCATACCAAGCATTTCTTTGAGCGAGACATTGGTTGTGACCATCTTTGTATAGTCTTCGTAGAGCTTTTTGAGTTTATTGATATTTCCTAGACCGTTTTGTTTTATTTTGTTGAGTATTCACTCAATAATACTTTGTTGTCTGAGTGACCTTGAAAAATCTGAGCTGGAATGTCTTGATCTCGCGTATTGAAGTGCTTTTTCTCCATCCATTATGTTTGTTCCTGTGTCGAAATGGACGGTCATATATCATCATTTTCCGTTTGGATAGGTGACATCGTGGATGGTTTTTGGGACATCTATGGTGATACCACCCAAGGTATCAATTACGTTTTGGAATCACTGGAAGTCTATCATTGCGTAGTAAGGTATTTTGAGTCCCATGATTTCTTCTAATTTGCTTCCTAGTGCTTTTGCTCAGGTATCGAATGCAGCTTTTCTTCCCACCGCATGAGAAAATAGTGCGTTTATCCTTCCGATAATGTTGGTATCTTTGCTATATACATACAAATCTCTTGGTACGGACAACATCGTGACCGCGCCCAATTTTGGGTTGAATGATGCGACCATGATAGAGTCTGCGAGGTATCCACCTGCGTGAGATTGCCCACCAAATCCGATAATCATGACGTTTACATTTCAAAATTCGTCTTTGATCATATCATCTCCGATTGTTTTTGACATAATATTGACCGTTGATTTGCCTATATAGGTACTGAGAATTCCTGCTCCTTTGATGATATATTTTCCAACGAAAAATACGAGGAAGATACAACAAACAAGTATTAAAAATTTGGCTATACCTGCTGTTCCGGAAAATGGCTTGTATGAGTTGTAATTGTTGAGCTCACCTATGGTTTTGTTTTTGAATGATTTTTTTTTGGAAAACATTTTTTGCTGAATAAACTAAAACTATTTGGACTACTTTTGTGTGTTGGTCGTTTATATCATATTTGGACTCAACATCAAGGAAAAGTTTAGCGGAAAGCTGAAAGTAGAAAGCAGAAAGCCGTTTATTAGTATTAATTGTGTAGGGGCGATTATCAATCGCCTGATAATATATATTTTTATTCTTTTTGTTTTTTGTCCTCCTTTTTAAAGGAGGGGTGGTACGAAGTACCGGAGGATTTAAGTCGTGGACACAAAATCCCTTCCCATAAAATATCGGTCTACCACTCATTCACGTCATTCCCCTGAAAAGGGGAATCCATACAAAGCAAACTGGATTCCCGATCAGGTCGGGAATGACGTAGTGGAGTAAAAGGGAATGACGTAGTCGAATATAATGGGAATGACGTAGTCGAATATAATGGGAATGACGTGATTATGTAAAATGAAACAAAAAAAAAGTCCCCGCCGGATAAGCAAAAGACTCTTAATTTTTTTGTAATTCTCCCGGGAGAATAGATAATTTTGTTAATTATTGTAATAATGTCAAACTTTTTTGTTTTTATAGTATCCAAAATTTGCAAAATTTATGTTTCTGGCTATAATTGATTTAGATATAAGCAGAAAGCAATAAGCTTTAAGCTTCAAGCTTTAATCTTTAAGCTACATTATATTATGGCAAATTCGTTTGATATAGAGCAAATCCTCGCTTTGATTGAAAAAAATCCAAACATTTCTGATCTTCACTTGTCTGGAGGAGAGAGTATTTCTTATAGAATGAATGGTGAAATCATCAGAGAAGAAACTGCTGGTAAACTGAGTAATGAGTCTATGGAAATCGTTCTTAGACAACTCTTTCAGGGTAATCCACAAAGATTTGATAAGTTTTTTGGAGACAAAGAGGCTGATTTTGCTTATGTGTCCAAAAACAATGTACCTTATAGAGTAAATGCGTTTTTTAAGACAGGAAGAATTGGTGTTGTGATGAGAAAGATCAATGCTATGGCAAAAAATTTGGAAGATCTCATCTTCTCAGATATCTCTGACAGTATCAAAAAAAATATTTTGTCTGCAAAGAAATGATTGTATTTGGTGACTTGACCTACAGGGTCTGGTAAATCAACATCTCTCGTAGCTATGCTTGAATATTTGAACGAAACAAGAAATGAAAATCTTATCACGATAGAAGATCCGATTGAATTTGTGTTTGATCCAAAAAAATGCATCATCTCTCAGAGAGAAATCGGTCATGATACCTGGTCTTTTGCTAATGCGTTGAGATCGGCTATGCGTGAAGATCCCAATATTATTTTTGTGGGAGAAATCCGCGATAGAGAAACGGCTGAGTCTGCGTTGAGTTTGTCAGAAACTGGACATCTCGTGTTTTCTACGCTTCATACCAACTCTGCGTCTAATACGGTGAATAGATATATTTCGTTTTTTCCACCAGAAATCCAAGATAGTATCAGTGATAGATTGTCTGAATCTTTGATAGGTGTACAATCACAGGTCTTGGTAAGGACTAAGGATGAAAAGTCTAGAGTCTGAGTATTTGAGGTTATGATCAATACTACATCGATCAAAAATAATATCAAAAAAAGAGCAGTTGATCAAATTGATAGTATTATCGAGACATCATCGCTTATTGGAATGATTAGTTTA
Organism: uncultured Candidatus Peribacteria bacterium; assembly: GCA_964468245.1. Taxonomy (GTDB): domain Bacteria; phylum Patescibacteriota; class Gracilibacteria; order Absconditabacterales; family Absconditicoccaceae; genus CAJBLF01. The sequence continues at coordinate 20,299 of CAYXTU010000004.1, forward strand.
AAAAAATATGCACAAAGACTTATAGACAAACAAATTATAGATCCTGCAGAAGTAGATTGGATGTTTGGAGTGGGACCGCAGTAGGAATGTAGAATGTAGAATGTAGAATGCAGAAATTAAAAATTTTAAATAATATAGACTTTACTCTCTAAACTCAAAAAAATGGATGCTCCATTGGCGTATAGTTGAGGAAATTATACACAACACCTCTCTTCAAGACAGATAGCTACTATGAAAAAAAACATGAAAAAAGTGCCAGTAATACAGCTTAAATCAGAAATTTATCACAAGACAGAAGAACAAGAGGCAGAAAATATTTTGGAAAATATCCCTCATACGCACCCATCAACCGTACAAATATCACCTACTACAACATCAATATCACTAAAAAATACGATACAACTTCTACGAAAACGCTTTATATCTCTTTTCTAAACACCTATGGCAAACACAGATCTTATCAAAGCAAAACTTCCTCAAGACCTTCGAGAAAAGGCTGAAAAATTTATTATACCTGACGAATTTTTGACGACTATGCCAGAAATCATCGTTTTGATATTAAATTCCAAATCGATGGACAACCCTGAAGAAAAACAATCTTGGTTTAGTCTTTTGCCTATGATGAACAAAGAACAAATAGATAAGCTCAACGATATTCTTACAAGAGAAAAGCAAAAATTGAGTGAAATAGAACAAAAATATGAAATGAAAAAAGATGAACTTAAAAATAAATATACTCAGAAATGGGAAGATATGGTCTATGCAAAAAGAATACAAGAAATCAAACAAGCAGAAGCTCAACATGAGGAAAAAGAAGATAAGGAAGCAGAAATTTTACTTACTCAAATCTAATTTCTATGAAAAAACTTCATACTCGTTTCGTGGATCATCTTAGATCGTATAGGACATTTCACTTTATGTTTTTTACATTTTTACTTTTTATTACATCGTTGACTATCCATCTGTTGGGTAATTATATGTATGCTGAGGATCTTTTGGAAAAAGCGTTTAAACCTGCTATGAACAATGAGACTATTATCAATCTCTGAGCTGGCAAAAATGCTGTCGGAAATGAAATATTGAAAGAATGAGTAGGTGTACAAGATAATTTGTGAAGATGATGTTTTGTCCAATGACAACGTATAACTGATGCAGAACTGAGTAATCAAAAAAGTAATGCATGATACAATGAGAATATACAAGCTTTTTGTACACAGATTTTGTGAGGTGAATATAATATATCAGCGATTACTACTGAAGCACCACTGATTGTAAGGATAACTAAATTTATCCTAAGAATAACTATGGTTTTGGCTGTTACTATGGTAATTTTTAATGGAATTATGTGGATTATTGAATCTGCTAAATGATGAGAAGTAAAAGACGCTAAGAAAAATATAGTATTGATT
>CAYXTU010000005.1:0-20615 GCA_964468245.1 uncultured Candidatus Peribacteria bacterium
AAATTTGTTTACTTTCATATCAGCTGGTAATATTTCTTTGACTCTTTTGGCGCTATCTCTAATATATTCTTGTTCTAACAAAACAAAGTCAGCTAATGATTTTTGTATTTTACCTTCAACAATCTGCGTAATCATTGCTTCTGGTTTCCCAGCAGCTTTGAGTTCTGCACTAAATTCTTCTTTCATTTTTGCTATTTCTTGTTGATCTACATCTTCAAATGATACATATAATGGATTCATAGCTGTCACTTGCAAAGCAAGCTCTTTTGCTATCTCATCATTTCCTCCTTGAAAGAAAATAAGTGTAGCTACTTTGTTTCCTGGGTGATTGTATACAAATGCCTTTTGTGTAGTCACCAAAACACCACCTATTTTCATATTTTCACCTGTTTTTCCCATAAATTCTTTTACTTCTTCATCTATAGTGGTTGCTATAGTTGGATCAAGATCTTCTCGTGAGATTACTTCTTTGTCACTTTGTGCAATTTTAGCAAGAACCGAATCAAACAATGCTTGAAAATTTTCGTTTTTTGCTACGAAATCTGTCTCACACAATAACTTGAGTCCTATTATTTTTCCATCCTTTTCTATTACCTTTACAATTCCTTCTTTTGTTTCTCTCTCCGTTCTATTTCCTGCTTTTGCTATACCTTTTTTCTTGAGGATTTCTTGTGCCATTTTCAAATCATCACCTGATTCAGCCAAAGCTTCTTTACAGTCTTTGAGCGGAGCAAAAGTAATTTCTCTCAATTGTTTTAATAGTTCTATATTTCACATATTTTTTTGTATAAATGAATAAATAGATGGGGGTAGAATCTAATCTGTCTTATTATTAGTTTCTGAAGGTTTTACTTCAAAGAGCGTCAGAATCCATTCTCCTAAGCCAAGAAATATTGATAATTTATTTTCCTGAACTATAGAATATTTTCCATCTCGAGCTTTTTTGATAAATATCGCTAGAAATGTTACCATAATGACTACTGCAAATATAGGAATATATTTGATTAACGGGATAAACATAAAAAACGATGTTACTATTACGATCAGAAGAAACATAGCTCGCCATCCCAATGCTTGTTTGAGATGAAACTGTTCAAAATCAGTTGTTTTTTTGTTTACTCCTACAACTATGATACCTATAAGTAAATACATCATAACTGCTCTCTTTTTTTCTGTACTACTAGGTATATAGAGTGTTTTTGATGATTCAGTAGATGTAGGAACGACCATTTCTGGCACTTCTTCAGTCGTACTGGATTGTACTATTTCTTCCATATGAATAAAAAGAAGATAAACCGTTGTCAGTAATCTCTATTGCAAAAACTACTTAAACATATTGTTTAGTACGAAATCTATACTCTTGTGACTTCATATATTTGTAAAGATAATACTGTCTTCTGCCCATCGTCTAGAAAAATTCGTTCCAGCAATAATAATGCTTTGGATATCAGGTGTTTTTGTTATTTCGTTGATGAAATTGTCCATCATCTGACCATCAAGCACAATAATAAGTTCTGGCTTTCTTGTAAGTCCCTTTACTCCTTTGTATATTTTGAGAACTCTTGCAAGTTTTCTCTTGTAGACCAATTGTTCCTTTTTTGTCAAAGACAAATAGTTTTCTGTATCTACAAAACGAGCCATAGTATTCATAGACTCTATTCTTTTTTTGAGTGTTTCAAAATTTGTCAAAAATCCAGAAGGAAGTTTGTAATTGAGATAATTGAATCCATATTTTTCACCTAGCTTTTCTAGTTCGTCCGCATACATTTTCTTTTCAGAAACCACCAAAATTTCTTTTCCTTCTTCTTTGGCTTTTTTGATTTTCTGTTGTGCGTTTTCTATTTGCTCGATGATGATTTCAGGATTGATCACTGCTATACTGTTGACTACCCCAGCCCAATATTTGTTGGTCTTTGGGTGAGCTTCGCTTTTGAGCGTACCAATATGAGCCTGTGCCTCGATTACATCGTTTACCGATATACTCATAATTTTTACGGTTTGATAAATAAAATTAGACTTTTAGATGTTTAGACTTTTAGATTTCTCTAATTTTCTAAGCTTCTAATTTTCTAAGTTTCTAAAATTTTTAGCTACTACTTAAGAGTAATAGTTGCTCCTTCAGCTTCTAATTTAGCTTTGATACCTTCAGCTTCTTCGTACTTAACTTTTTCTTTGAGTACTGTTGGTGCCTTTTCTACTAAGTCTTTAGCTTCTTTGAGTCCAAGTCCAAGAAGTTCTTTAACTACCTTGATAACTCAGATTTTTTGTTGTCCAATATCAGTCAATTCGATATTGACGGTATCAGCGTTTCCACCAGCAGCACCTGCGTCAGCAGCACCTGCAGCTCCACCAGCAACTACCATAGCAGCTGCACTAACACCAAATTCTTCTTCGATAGCTTTTACAAGCTGATTCATTTCTACTGCAGTCATCTCTTTGATGAGCTCCAGTATCTTTTGAGCGTTTTTTGACAATTCCATTAGTAAAATGATAATAAATATAAAATGGGTACTATATATATTGTATTGTGATAACCTAAATTATTCTGCTGCTGGTGTTTCTTCAACTTTTTCTTCAGCTACAGGTGTTTCTACTATTTCTTCAGTCTTAACCTCTTCTACTTTTACTTCCTCTTTTACTTCCTCTTTTATTTCTTCCTTCACCTCCTCTGCTTTAGCTTCAACCTTTGTTTCTTCTGGAGCTCAATTTTTCTTAGCTACTTCATTGATCACACAAGCAAATGATTGTAATGGATAGTTGAATAAGTAACAAAGTTTTGATAATAGTTCTTCTTTAGTTGGAACATTGGCAAGTTCGCTAACATATTCACCACTCTGCCATTTCTTTTCAAACCATCATCCTATAAATGAAAATTCTGACTCTTTATTTTCTTTTTTGAATTCTTTCAAATATTTGTTGATGACTTTGAGTGGTCAAAATTCATTTTCATGCGCATATAATGCAAAAACAGATCCATCGAGAACGTCTACGTTCACCTCTTCGAGTCCTGCGTCTTTGAGTGCTCTGAGAAAAATTCTTTTTTTGATAATATTCATCTCTCCATCAGCAGTTCTGAGTTCCATTCTGATTTTGTTTGCGAGAGTTACTGGTATTCCTGACTGTTTTATAATAACAGCATTTGTAGAACCAGCAAGATCTTCCTTATATTTTGCAAGTAGCTGATGTTTTTTCTCTTTAGTTATCGTCATTTTTTTGAATGCAGAATTTAAAATGTATAATTCAGAATTTTGAATTCTAAATTAAAAAAGTCTCTCGACGAGGCTCGTATACAAAAAAGAATATCTGTACGTGAACCTAGGTAGGAATTGGTATTTTATGCGTTTAAGCAACCTACTGTCTTTGGTGTTGATGTCAGTTTTATAGGAAAATTGGGGGCGAATGCAAGAGATTTTTTGGAAAAAAGGAGAGAAGGATTTTTACTAAAAAAACAAATTGACATAATAAATCATATTTATACACATACACACACATATGTGTATGTTTTATTTTTTATATATCCAATGGAACTTCAGCAAGCCTTTGTTTTTTTCAAAAATCTCCACGATAAACAAATATATTCAGATTGATCTCCATATCGACCACATCTTATGAGAGTAGGAAACATTCTACAATACTATTTGAATCTGTTTTGAGAATGAAGTGAAGAAATACGTACTAGTATTATTATTGCCTGATACGGACATGACAGTATCGAGGATACAAATATTACCAAAGAAGAGTTAGAAAAACAATTTGGCACTTATATAACAGAATTAATATTCTGAATGACTAATGAGGAAAGTGATTTACATACCGATAATTATGTCCAAAAAGTTGTAAATTCTTCTGAAGAAATTAGACTCATAAAACTTGCTGATATATGCGATAATTATCAATGAATGATATATAAAGCAAACGATAAAGAAATCATGGCGTTCTTTAAGGAAAAGATAATACCCATCATAGAACCTATGTACCAGAAAATTATTATCTTCAACTTATGCTTGATATAGGAACAATAGGATTTTTATTACGAGCAATATGTATTGCGCAAATTACAAAAATAGCAAAAAAAATACAACAACGAAAAAAAGACAAAGAAATAACCAACGAAGAAAACACTATTTATAGTATTTGGAAATGACTTACCATAGGACGATTTTGTTTACTCATTATGGGAATGTTTTTGCATGTCTTCGAAGATAGCATGGTAAATTACATCTTTTTCATCTCACGAGGAATTCTTATGGGATATCTTTCAACAAAAACCGATAAAAGCTTCGCGATAAAATGATAATTTGATAAAATTTATTACACTGATATTGTTTTTCCAAAATCTAATAAGCGTTATTTACTAGATCCACAATCTTTTCGTAATATGATTATGCCTATTGTTTTAAAGTTTTATTCATCATGTCATATATATTAGAATTATCTTTCGAAAATCTTCCCGAATTAAATTTTAGTGATTTTATTGGCACTACATCCGTATTTATTATAAAACCATTTGATACATTTTTTCTTTGACCCATAACATCTACAACATTTTTTACAATCGCTATATTTTTTTTATTTTGCGGATTTTTGAGATAACTAGAATAAATATCCGTAGATAAATATTTTTTATTAGCGTCGTATTCTCCTTCTTTTATACCATAATATTTTTCTAATTCTCCTTTAATATAATATTTTTTTAAATTTTCATTATGATTGTCTACTATATTCGGACTTAATGTTCATTCTGCTATTTTTCAGATCTTGTTGTCTTGTAGTAATTGATATGCTCCATATCCTACTATTAATGGAAATAATTATTTATATATATTAGGATTACCCATATCAAAAAATCCTGTATTACCTATTGCTGATTTAAGATAATTACCTTTTTTATGATTAAACATAATTTCTTCTTTTATAGGTAGCCCATCAAAAACGTTTGTTATTTTAACATAATCAATATTGTTATCTTCTATATATTTTGCAATATTATCTGTGGACATTTTTCCTAATCAAGGAAGATCTATATCTCTCCATCCAACTCATTTGGCATCAATTTCTAAAATATTTTTACTTTTAGGATAATATAAAACATGTATACCAGGTCAAACATCCGTTTCATGTGTAAATATTTTATTGCTTTCTGATGCATAATGTATGGCAGATTTTTTATCTGCAGTAAATATCACACCTTTTGTATTATCATCAGTTAAGCTTCCTTTAAATGAATTTTGATACGAACTACCTCTATAAGTTTTATTAAATCCATTAGGATATGCTTTTTTTAAAGCAGAACTTCTCTCGATTATAAATTCATATGGAGAATCAGGATATGTAACAGACGCAATTTTTTTATTTTCTAAATCTGCAATAAGATGTTCACAGAGAGGTATATCTTTTGAATTTATCTCATTATTTTTTAATTTTTCTTTGAGACCAGTTAAATTTATTTCATCGATACGATTAAATACGTCATAATCTCTATCTCTTTTCATCCATGTCCCATCAGATTTAGCCTTCATTTCAATATTTAAATATTCATCTATTAATACTTGAGACATTTCATGATTATATTTAGTCCAATCTATTTCTGATTTAAAAGAAATATCATATTGTCCACAGATCCCATTTTCCATCAACACACTCACCTGCTCGCTCGTAAATCCTGCTTTTTTGAGGATTTCTGTTCTCGCTTTGATTTGAGAAAAATTAAGATTGTATATCTCTCACGGTTGATTATGAGCATCAAGAATAGCTTGTCATTTTTCAGTAAACTTTCCTTTTACATCTATCAGACTTCACGATGATAATGATAGGAGTTTTTCTGCTGTTTGAAGTCTTGGTCAGTCTTCGAGAGCGGCGTTTTTTTCTACTATTTTTTTATCAACAGCAGACCTTCTTGTTGTTTCTTTTTTTTTGTTGTCATCTTTAAGTTCTGTTTGTATAACTTTCTTTCCTTCATGAATAAATTTTATGTTTCCTTCCTTATCAATTTTAATATTCATCTTACCAAGATCTTCTGTGTTAGCCCTACTCTTGTCCCTACTATTATATTCTGACAAATGCATATTTGGCTGTATAGAAGTTTCTTGTTGGATTGCATCAACTATCTTTTGATAATCATTATTTTTTCTTCAAACATCAGTAACTGCAAACATTTCTACGGATGCTATATCTCCTATTTTTGATTTGTTTGTTTGTAAAAATTTATGTATCTGAGATAACTGTTGTTCGCTAAAATTTGAAATAGGGGGGAAATGTGTAGATAGTGCAAATTTTTTTCATTCTTTATTGGTGATCAATACAGTAGCTGCTGTACATCAGTTTAATTCTACCGTTTCTAATGTATATGGTTTATTATTTTGAATTTCTGTAAATATTGTTTGATAAACCTTATAAAAAACTTTTTCATATTCTGCATTTTGTTTTGCTATCTTAATTTGTTCTCAATTTAAAATTCATTTTCCTAATTGGAGATTTTTGATATTATCAAACATTGATATAGTAGATTCTTTGATCCCCAAATCAATAAAATGGAATCATGTTTCTTTGTCATAAAATACATTACTTGCTTTGGATGGATCTACTTGCAAGCCTACGGTTTCCAACTCCTTGAGATCTCTGACATAATTATCATAATGTTCTTGCGGAATATTTTTTATTTCTTCTAAGGATAATTTTTCTACTGATTTTCCTGGAGATCTTTCCATGATTTTGTAGGTTTTCCCCTCATAAAGGAAGACATCTACAATTCTCGGAACTCTCGAAGTTGTAAGTCAGTTCATTAATGATTTTTGAGGGAGTTCATAAACAAAACTTCATTCTGACTTTATAACTGCAACCAAATTGGTTTCCATAATTTCATGTACTCATTGTGCATTACTTCCTCATCATTGAATATCTACTCATAGTTTTTGTATATAGTCTTGAATTTTTTCTTTAGAAATCTCGTATCCATATTTTTTAATAATATCTCTTTCTTTTGCTGATGTAATATCCGCTATCGTAGGATATTCTTTTTCTAATATCTGTAACTGCTTTATATATTCTTGTTTGGTAAGCGCTTTTGATTGCAACAAATTTCATAGTTCTGTTTTTGCTGTCTCTCACTTTATATACAACTCCTTGATTTGTGAAATTGTTAATATAGACCAATCTTTGTTTGCTATGATATTTTCAGATACTATATCTCCATTTACTTCTCATTTTTTTTCTACTATACGTTCTATCAATATACCAAATTCTTCTACTGTCAGATCTTCAAGTTTTTGTTTCTTGTTTACTTCTTCAGATGACAATGTCTTATCTTTCCATAATTCGTTTTTTTTGATATATTCTCTTTGTTGTTTAAATCACATATCATGTCGATCTTGGAGTGTGATGCCCGTAAAAGGTTTTTGTAAAAGATTATTTACTCTGATTATTTCTTTTTCTTTCATTTTTGTTTGTTCTGCTTGTTTATTTTTCATTTCTACATCTGCCGTATTTACTGCTTCTGTATCAACTTTAATTGTATTTTTTGTACGAAAAGAAATATCCCATTCACCCGTTTCTTTATTTTTTTTCATAGATTCTATAATAATTTCTTCTCCTTTTTTAAATAAATTTCCTCCTGCGTGGGCCATGCGCAAACCTAATACAATTGCTATGGTATTTGTCAAATCTATTGGTCTTATTTCTTCTCCTGTAATTGCCGCTTCTGTAAAATTTATGGTAATTTCTGTCATTGTCATAGTACCCACCTCCAAAGGAACAGAAAATGTTTGTATGACATTACGTAATTGATCTTGCGTTATTGTACCATTTTTTATCCACTGAGAAACTATTTTACTATCAGATATTGATTTTGTAGCTAATTGACCTAGACTACCATACATTTTCATCACTCCAATAAATGCTATACTAGAAATATATCCAGAAACATTTTTGAGCTCTTTGCTCATTTCCGTCCAGCTTTGTCCATTTACCGTACCTCATAATACTGTATTAAACATATGAAATAATGATCATTCTGTAGCTAAATCTACTGCACCTATTGCCATTTTTGTTCATCGATTTAACGCTGCCCTTTCTGTATAATACATTACAATACTTTCTGCTACCGTAGTAGCTCAAAACTTTCCTATCGTTGCTGCTCCCAAATACATAAGTCACTTTGTGGCGATATTTGCCAATCATCAAGATATAGCCATCAATGCTATTTGTATTGCTAATTCTTTGGATCGTTTTACTATTTCATCTACTGTTTTGTCAGAAAAATTAAGTGCCCCAACACCAATAATATCCATATATGTTTTTATTTTCTCATCATCTGGAGCTATAGGAACCATCAATATATCCTCGCCTCTTTTTTGTAATGCGTATCATTTTGCCATAAAATCTGCTACTCATGCAGCAGCAAACTTCTCCTTATGTAATCAAAAATCATCTTTTCCCGTTATCTCTGTCTGATATGTTTCTATAGCTCACCTTACGATAGCACTTTTGAGTACTTTATATGCTCACTGCCTTTCTGTTGCTTTGTAAATATCTTCTATTTTTTGTTCTTCATTTTGCAATATGCCATTTTTCTTTCGATTATTTTCTATACCGATCAGTGCATTTGTAGTATCATCACTACGTAATTTTCTGAATGATCCATATTGTTCATAAGTATCTGAGACACTTTCTACTATTTTTATTAATTTTTCTTTGTTTTTTTGTAAAAGAAGGTCTTTTTTTTCTTGTGGTGCTGTTGTTTGTAAATATTCTATATACATTTGACCTCCTATTGTTTTTCTAACATTTTTTTTGATTTCTTCATGTTGTTCTTCAAGCTTGTCTTGGAATTTTTTGCCATATGTTACCGTATATTTAACCAGATTTGCTTTGAAATTTGCAGGCAAATTTTCCCATTTGGAAAGGTCTGAAGTAAATTTTTGGTTTCGAAGATTGGATAAAAATCCTGGTATCTTAGATGGAGTTTTGCTTGCTACTATAAAATCATCCACAATTTTTGTATTATTATCTTCTTCAAACTGTGGTTTGATAATGTTATTAAACAAATCAAATGTGTGTGCTACAGGTGTTTCTATAACATAATTTTTTGTGTATTTATCTTCCCATTGTTTGGTACTAGCATTCCGACGAAACACTTTGTTACTATATCACAAATCTTTCAATTTTTTGTTTTGTAATATATAATCCTCCAAATCTGGCAATAACATATCTTCTGAATTTTTTCTTCATGTTAATTTACGTATTTCTATTACAATATCTCATTTTATATCTGCAAAACTCTTAAGTATTCCATCATCTTTATTTGTTTTTTCTCCTGATCTCAGCACTTCTTCACACGATGATTTTATTTTTTCGTATATAGGACCATAATTATTTACATTCAATAATTCTGTATCAAATATTTCACTTAACGATGATTGTATTTGTGCATTGAATGCTTTAGTATCTGTATAGGTAAGCATAGCTCATGACGAATATTGTTCTTTTTGTTGAAGAATATATTCCAACTTCTTTATCTTGTTTTCTATCACTGGTTTTTGCTCACGGTTAAACATTCTTTCACTATCCTGTATTTGCAAAGCCATAGCAAACTTTTCCACAATACTCCATATGATTTCAAACTTAGCCAGTTTTTCTTTGTACATTTCTTCTAATATTTCCTGGTTTCCTAAAATAGGCATAGTTTGTATATCTACAGGATTATTGTTTAGATATAATTTTGATGACTTATATTCATAATGATTTTCTTTATATAATTCTTTAGTATCAACAATAGATACTCCCATTTTTTGGATCTGTTCTACGACACGGACAATAGCCATATCATTTTCTGTTTTTTCCGTTTTGTTTTGTATGTCTTTGTATGCAGTGGACAAACATTCTTGGAAACTCTGCACACATGTATCTTTTTGTTCTCACTCAAGCTGTTTAGCTATCGCGACAAGATTTTCTTCTTTACTCAAAAATCATCACTCTTTTGCCGCTACATCAAGCTCTTCTCTATCTATAGAGTTACTATTGTTCCTATCTATTTGTTGTTGTATTTCTCACGACATTTTCAATTATATATCAGCTAAAAGCTTATCTAACTGTTCATTAGATAATTTTTCTTTTGTCTCTATCTCTTGTATTTTTTTGATTTTCTGCAATCATTTTTCCAACATAGATTTGTTCTGAGTTTTTTTTGTTATTTTAATAGTTTGGTTTATCATATGTATGATTGATTCTATTGTTTTTTCATCTATATATTCACTTTTCAATAATGCTAAAATACCTTCAGCGAGATTCCAATATGGTTGAAGTTTTGTCAGCACTTTGATGAGTAATTGTTTCTTTTGTTCCATGCAATCTTAAATAACTAAATCATCTTCTCTAAATATATTCTTCAATCGCTGATAAATCAAAAAAAAAGCCATATCTCTCCATATTTAAATGACATTTTATTTTTTTGTGACATGGTGTGCTATATAACCACTTCTACAAAACAATTACTACTCCTCAAACACGGTCTGCTCTATAATATTTTTGGTTCTAGGGTGCTTTAGCTATCAAAAACAATATATATAGTAGTTTAAAAAAATCTCCCTAATATAGGGAGATGTACTGTTTTTAAAAAACAATAGATTCTTTTTTTTCAGGCTGAAAGTCGCCTGTTTTTGTATTTTTTGAAGTAAAAACTACTTCAATTTCTGGCGAAAGTTTTATTTTTTGTATATAAAACAAAGCATTTCCTCTCGAAAGAATTATTGGGTTTTGAATAAACATTTCATTGTTATTTATTTTTGCTGTTCTGATAGCAAATGATATATGTTTATTATCATCTTCTACAAGCAGTATTCGATGATTTTTTGCAAAGAGCTTGACTGCTCTATTACCTACCGATACATGATACGCTGATGATGAATCATCCCATAATTTTTTAGTCTGAGGAATACCATCTTCTTTGTTTTTTTTGGCTTTTGATCCGAATAACAATTTTATTATACTCATATTTTTTTGTTTTTGGTGAAGTAGTAATATATCTTTTTTGTTTTTATTTTCAAGTAATACTTACTATACTATTGACTTTATTTTATAATTTATTATATATTAAAAAAACAAAAAAAACAAAAAAAACAAAAAATAAAAAACATGAAAACAAATCCAATACCAAAAACAAAAGTTACCATTATGCTCGTAGTAAGAATATTTAGCGAAACTGGTTGCGTGATAGAAGCCCAACCTACGGTATTTGCCATACCTGTAGAAAAATGCCCTGAAACAACAGGGTTTATACAGTATTTGGAGGAAAACCACAATGATCCCGATATTTTGGGGGCAATGTTTGCCAAAAGTAAATATATACAACAGATTCGTCCATTATTTTTTAGCATTAAAAGAAAGATTAAAAAATGCAAAAAAATTGAGGCATCGAGCATAGTTTGCAATTACGATTGTGAATCATGTACTATCAATATCATCAAACAAAAACTACCTAGCGAAAAGCAATTTATTCATTGTCTGCTAGAAGAAAAATGAGTATATAACATTTAGAACTAAGGTCCATTTTTATGGACTTTTTTTATTTTCTCAATTCGTTGATCTTGGCTCTGGTTTTGGGGCCTAGGTAGCCTCTCAATGCGAGTGGATCGCTGTCGGAAATCAGTCAGTATTTTTTTTGAAATTCGTAGAGTGCATTCGTAGTAATTTTGGAATATATGCCGTCGATAACTCCGCTATAGAGTCACTGTGACTGGAGAAAATTTTGCAAAACCTTGATCTCAGAGGATTGTTGGTTTTTGGTGTAGGCTCTGTAGAATCTGAAGATGTCAGAAGATTTTGAACTGATGATTTCAGAAGATGTCGATGACGATTTTTCTCCTGTTAAAAGGTTGGAAGGTTTTGAAAGTTGAGAAGGTTGTGATGGAGTTCAATTGTAATATTTTGCTAGGGCTAAGATAGTTGTGAAGGTTCATGAGGCGTAGAGATTGGTCGGAAGGAGTCATTTTTTTTGGACATCGAGTTTCATGGTATATCTGGTCATAGAGCCGAATGTTCAGCAATCGGGATGTTTGGATCCGACAATTTTTTTGGCGACTTGATATTTGCAGAGTGCTTGTTTTGTGAATGAATTATATTCACCATGTCGATGTTTTGATGAAAGATATCAGAGTTTCACTAAGTATTTTTGTAAGGTCCAAACTCGGATATCCTTTCTTCCTGGCTTGAGCTCTTGAATCCAAATCGCTGCGTCGAAAAAATATTTGAGTGTAGGAACGTTTTCTCGTAGTAATGAATCCTTAGGTGAAGTCTTGACTACTGAGCTATCGCAAAAATATCCTGTCATGTTTTTTTTGCCAAAAGTGAGCGCTCTGATGAGTCATTCTTCCCCATTTCCCATCCAAATATCGATACGATCACGACTCTGTCCTCTCTCGCCGGAAAGTACTATCGCACCTCCCCTATCAGCGATTTCTCCCAATCATAATCCAGGAAAATATATTACTGATCCAAATGGATATGAGGATGGTCCCGCAAGCATTCCATTGAAAACTTTTTTGCCTGATGCTCCGAAATGTCACTCGCCATTGAGTATTACTTCTTCTTGAAAACTTGGTTTATAATAAAATATCTGTCCGCTTTCTGGCGAATAATATGCCGTCACCGTAAATGCTCTTTCTTCACATTTTGACGTGTCGAAAGCTTGGGTGAAACCTGAGAGTAATAATATCGTAGACAATAAGGTAAGTATGATTTTCATAGATACATAGGAGAATAAATTACCAGTATATTCTATGTTTTTCTGTTTGATAATTACAAGTGTTTTTTTATACTTACGATAAATAATTGATAAATGCTTCGCGATAAATTGATAAATTGACCCCGGCATGCCGAGGGCAGGTAAATTGATAAAACACCTTTTATCATGTACGATAGTAAATGAACAAAAATGATTTACTTATAATAAAAGAATTAAAAAAACTAGAAAAACAACTAAATAATTGGATTGTAGATTTTATCATCTGATGATCATATCTGTGAGATTATTGGACACATATTTTTGAAAAATTAAAAAAAACTGGATTAGAGGCTTACGCGCATCTGCTTGTCCAGTTGGAAAAAGTGAAAGAATGGTATAAAGACTAAAATATAATTGACAAATAGTCCGGTAAACCGGACTGACAAACAATTGACTAAATGTTGCTATAAATACAGCAATTTTTGTCTATTTTTTAGCTATCTTTCGTCTATTGATTGTCTATCAGTTTATCTATATTTTTCTGCTTCAGCAATCACCTTGTTCATCACTTTGATACATTCGAGTGGATACTTTCCGACTGCAGTTTCTCATGATAACATCACATAATCAGCACCTTCACGGACAGCATAAAAGATATCACTCACTTCTGCTCTTGTAGGCACTGGATTGGAAATCATTGATTCCAACATCTGTGTCGCTACGATCACAGGAGTGTTTTTGATTTTACATCTTTTGATGATATCCATCTGATGGACAGGAATAGTTTCCACAGGCAATTCTGCTCACAGATCTCCTCTAGCAACCATAATCACATCACTTGCATCAATAATCGATTCGATATGGTCAATCCCCTCTTGGTTTTCTATCTTTGCGATGATTTGAATCTGTTCTCCTTTATTTTTTTTGAGAAAATTTCTCAAGATCTGAATATCTTTTGCGCTTCTTGTAAAACTCACGGCGATATAGGAAATCTTAAGCTTGATAGCACACGCAATATCTTCAAAATCTTTTTTGGTAAGTGTAGGTAATTTGTAATGCATACCTGGTGTATTGATATGTCTTCTTGAACCGACAACAAACGACATCAATGCTTCTACGACTAAACTTTCTGATCATTTTTCTATCACTTTTACATCAAAAAGCCCTGAATCTATTTTTATAACTGATCCTATTTTTGCGTCCTTGATCAATGATGGATAATCGCAGAGAAGATCACGATCCCCTCTTTTATTTTCTTTGGCTACGATTCTAAATTTTTCTCCCATGATATAAGAAATAGGTGTTTTGAGTACTCCAGTTCTCACTTGTGGTCATTCAGTATCCAATAAGATTTGAAATTTTACACCAATCTTTTTTTCCACTTTACGAACTGTTTTGATATCTCTGGTCAATGTCTCGGTCGTATAATGAGGAAAATTGAATCTCAAAATCCTGACACCATTTTCATAGCATCTGATAAGCTGTGATTCGCTATTGGTTGCTGGTCCTATGGTCATTACAATACCCGTCATTGGCTATTTAACATATAAGTAATAAAACATTTTAGCGGATACTAACTAACAGTGAACAACTAATAACTAACAATGATGGATTTTTTTTATTTATTAATTGTTAGTTGTTAGATGATAGTTGTTAGATGATAGTTGTTAGTTAATTTATAGTGTACATCTTTTTTTCGTTTAAATACGCTTTTGTTAAATCTATTTTGCTATCATCGTTGGTATACATCGTGTAGAGTACTTCACCTTTTTTGACGGTATCACCGAGTTTCTTGTGAAGATATAATCCTGCTTGCAAGTCCAATGGTGCGCCTAATGTTCTCGCAGCGACATTGACTGCTTTCATATCGATAGCAGTTACCTTCCCTGATTTTTCTGCGTGGATATCGTGGGTAATTTTTGCTAATTTTAAACTTTCTGATGTTACGTTTGGATTACCGCGCTGAGCTGAAATAATTTTTTGCATCATTTCTCGTGCTTTACCTGAAATCAATTGTCCATACGCAAGCTTTTCTGCTTCTTTACCTTTTGCAAGACCAACAAGTTCAATAATTTTTGCACATAAATGCATAGCTTTTTTTTCTAAATCCATTGGTCTTTTTTCATGCTGCTGTAAGACTCTCAACACTTCTCTCACTTGCATCACTGCTCCGATACCCGCACCGATAGGCTGTAATGCTTCGGTAATTTCTACTTTCATTTTCATACCAAGTTTTTTGCCTACATATTCATATTTTTTCTTGAGTCGCTGTGCTGTTTTCATATCAGGAACTTTTGCACTTGGTCAAACAGGAATATCGATAAGTGAATGGTTGATTCCCATCGCATATTTTTTTGCCATAATAGAAACTACCGTTCTCGAGTATGATTGCATAGAAAGTGGATAAGCAACTTTGATGAGTTTTTCATCTGCTGGCGCTAAATCTAATCCACCACCTCGAATCAAACAGCAATTATTTTTTTTGACTAACTGTTGAATTTCTTTTTTGGTAAAGGAAATATCCATAAGTACGCTCACACATTCCCCAGTAGCTGCTGGAGTAGTGATGGCTTTGGAAAATGTCTTTGGCATTTTGATTCCTAATGAGGTAAGTAATGGTATCATAATCATCGTTGTTTCGTTTCCTGGAACTCATCCCATACAATGTTTGTCAGCGACTACCCCATCAAAATGAAGCATTTCCCCTGCTTCTGCCATAGCTTTTGCCATTCGATAAAGATCTTCGTCTTTGGAAGGCAAGAAAAATCCCATAGAAGAAAAATAGGTAGTCAAAATATCCGTGAAACGATTCTGAGAAATATCTTTCATTATTTCAAAAATCTCTTGCTGATTGAGTCTCTTTTTGTTTAATCATTTTTTGAGCGCTTCGAGCGAAGCTGAGCTATGCTGGGTAAAACGAATACTTACGGAATCATTTTCTTTGATACCGTATTTTTTGTACACATCTTTGAACAATCCTACCTGTCCTGGTTTGACGAACTTGTATGTCAGATCTGCATTGAGGACAATCTCCTGTCCTTTGTATATCAGAGAAACTTTGTCCATAGGACTGATCCCATATTCCATCGCTTCCTGTTCATTGACCAATGCGATAAGTTCCTCACCGTCTATAATATCGATAAGTTTTGTTTTTGCATGAAATACGTCGCTGTGTTTTGTCATATTGTACTAATAAGGGATTAAAAGATTTACTATTTGCTTAAAGCTTAAAGTTCAAAGCTTGAAGCTGTATTATAACTAAGAGGCAGCTTTATACTTTCTGCTTGAAGCTTTCTGCTTAATTACTTTCTCTTCTCTCTGCGTGTCTTACTTCTTTATTCTCTTTTTTTTCAAAAAATGCTATCGCCTGAGCCAATTCTTCGTGATCTTTGGCATATTCATGAATATCTACTCATGCTTTGTATGCCTCGCACGCTTGTACTAATGCTGTTGCACCTTTTTTGGTTCCTCCCGGGTGCGCATGACAACCAGCTCCCATAGTGGTAATGAAATCTACGTTTTCCATCACATCGATAAATGGTTTGAGGAGTGTTGGATTAAGTCCACCTGAAATAATCGGGCAGCATTTTTTCATATTTCTTCGTGTATCGTCTTCTTTGGTGAGATGTTGGTGATGGTCTTCTTGGACTTTTTGTAATCGATCTACATCGTTTTCTGGGATAGTTCCTCGTGATTGTTGGAATACATGTCCTGGTGCATTGAGTCCGAAAATATTGTGTGCAGCTGTTACATCTTCTTCTGGTGTTCCTGCCATCTTTCCTACTCCAGCTGTTCCTGTATGGATACCTGAAGTTCCTGCTAATCTCGCAAATTTGGAAAGTACTAATACTGAGTAACCAATTGGGTTCTCTGGTCTCGTAAATGCTCCGTGTCCTGCTCTGTGGAAATGAATAAATACCTCAGGATATTTTCTTCTCAATGTCTGTACTGCCATCCATCCTGCTGTTGTTCCATCAATAAGAAATGCGTATGATCATTTTTCCATTCCTGAATTGATAATCATTTCACATCTAGAAATCATGGTATCATAATCTGCAGCGGAAACGTTGAATGAGTGTACTTTTTTGTGTCCTGTTTCTTTGACGGCTTTGGCCATAGCTTCTGCTACATGTTTTACCATTTTATCATACGGACAGAAATCTTGATCTGCTTGTGGTTCATCGTTTTTGACGAAATCACCGCCTCCTACTCGAAAATCGTAAGCTACTTCAGCATATTCTGCTGAGGTCAATCCCATCTTTGGTTTGACGATAGTTCACAAAATTGGTCTATCATACACGTTCAAATAGTTTCTCATATCGTCCAAAGTATAACTTGGTCCGTCATATTTTTCTAGCATCGCAGGTGGAAATCGTACGTCAAGAAGTTTCAGCGCCTGGATTTCTTTCATTCAGAAAATATTTCCTGCCACGTAGGTAAGAATATTTTGTACATTTCCTCCACTATCTCGAAGTCTTGTAGGATACGCAATTCGTACTAAGTTTTTTTCCATATCTACTTTGTAGACGAGTGAATTCATCTCACGAGAAAATGCCGTCTCTGTCTGCACCGTAAAGTTTGTTCATGTAGATGATTCCGCAGATACTTCACAGGCAGCTTGAAGGATATTTAATTTCCCTCCAGGGATTAAGTGAAATACGCAAAGCATATATTCACCATTTTGTGGATTGGGCAAGTCTAAGTTTACATAGGCGAGTTGGTGGGAATTGAGCGTTGATAAGAGTTCTTTAACGTCCATTAGTTATAGTTAAAAGGTTAAAAGGTTGCAGGTTAAAAGGTTATTGTATAGGGCGTGTGGTGATTATTTTATTTGTACCATCTTCAAACAATTTCAAACTTTTATTTCCAAACATAAGGAAATACATTGCAAGCGTAGCTATTCATAAATCTTTTCATTTATTTTTCCCTTCATTATTTTTTATTTCATTATATATTTTTTCTAATCACATTTCATAATTTGTTCTTATAGGGCTTTTAACTTCTGAAATTCAATTTACAGCTGTAAAAGGAAGTAGATACGAATCTGCATATGTTTCAGAATGTGTTCATCGTGGATCCAAATCTACAATAAAACTATTTGCCGAGTATTCCTTATTTTTTTCTAATGCTGGGTATAAAGTATCAAGAGCATATTGAAAATCTCATTTACTCATAAGTGTGGTAGCCTTTACCCAAACCATCTGTATATCCTCCATAAATTTTTCTTGCTGTTTTTTTTCTTTTATTAAGTTTTTTTCCTCTTTTTTATTCGTTTTCTTATCGCTTTGATCTCAATCTAAGAATTGACTTAAATTATTATCTGCTTCACTTTCACTAATAATATGATCTTCTTCTGTTTTATTGTGTGCAATCTTATAATTTGTATTTGAAAATCTTTTTGTATCCGTTCATACATTTTTCAAAACTTCTTGTTTAATCTCGTTTTGTTGTGATTGTTCTAAAACCATCGTTATATATTTAAAAATAAAATATTGTACTGATTTGTGTATCGAGCAAGCCTAAGTTTACATAAGCGAGCTGATGAGAATTAATTACTGATAAAAGAGTTCTTTGATGCCTATGATAGATAAATTAGACGACTGAATGGTTAGAAAAGTCAAAGATATCGACTTCTTGCTCGTTTGGGTTTTTAACTACTGATTGTAATCTCTCAGCTGTCTCTATTTGGGTCTGCATAATACTAGCTACCGTCATAAGTTTTTTTTCTGATCGATTGTGCATAATACTTTGTATTTTTTCTACTTCATTGTTTCATTTTGGTGGTATCAATTGAAATTCCTGTGAAACAATAGCATCAGCATAATTGACTATTACTTTCTTTTCCTCTAAACCAAGTTTTTCAAACGTTCTCAATACCTGGTGAACTTGTTGATTAATCTTTTGTTGGGCTTGGAGTTTTTTTTGTTTTTCTGTGAGATGTTGTATCTCATGTTGTACGTTCATAGTAATATAGTGAAGTAAAAATAAAAAGACTTGTATCTATATTATATCTAATTTTATTTTTATGTCAAATTTTGTATCTTTTGTTCCAAATCGGTAATTTCTTGATTGTTTGATAAGACATCTACCAACATAGTAAATGGTCATGTTCTCGACCATTTTCCTACCTTATTTTCTGCACTATTCCCTTGTGCTGCAGTAAGATAGTTGCCCATCATTTCTCCATCTACAATAGATATTCCACTCGTTTGTTGTGTAAAACAATCAAAGAATAGTTGTAATTTTTTTTCTGGTGATGGATCATTTGCAGGGGTATTGTCACGAATAGTACTTTTGTTGGTGAGTGTTTGTAGGGCAAACATTTCTGGATTACTTGTACGATCTATAGTTTCTAACGCTTGTGTCCCTTTTTGCTCTCTATACGCAAGCAATGTGTTTATATTTTTTTGGAATAACTGCAACTGATCTATAGACTCCATGCTGTAATACTCTAGGCTTTTGTAGATAAAATTGTATAATGCGTATATCTCAGGTTGAGCGTTGGGGGTGATGGTGTACGAAGAATCAATCTGGTCCATATGTTTTCCTGTCAGTTGATAGATATTTTGCATGATAGTATCCTTGATAATATATTTTTTGAGCATATCTTTTTGATTTGCCATATCTTGGTTTTTTTTGACGGTATCTTGCAACATTTCAGAAACATTTTTGGCATAGAGATCTTTTGTGGAAGAATTTTCTATACACGTTTTGTACTCTATCTGCTTGGATGCGGCGACAAAATCACCAAACTTTGGCAAGGTAATCAAGGGCACTTCATCTTGATTTTGTGATGATCACATAACCAACGGCGCTTGATCGGTAGTATTTTTTTTGGTCAAAAAGCTTTGGTAGGAGACGGTCCCGGTCAATAAATTGTAGGAAAGATTTACCTCTTTTCCATTTAGATTTCCCTTGATATGCAAAACAAGATTTTCTGAAACCGCATCACGATTTTGTACAATTTTGAGCTGTTCCAGCATATTTTCTTTTTGACTAATATTCACGTCCATATATGATTGCAATGTCGTAATACATTGTTGTATTGCCACCTCTTGGGTCAAGACATTGGTCGTAGAAAGCAACTTATCTTCATAAGGTTTTCCTTGATTTTTGAGCTGAGGTAAGAGAGAGGTAATGAGTTTTTTTTGATCATCTGGTGTTTCTTTTTTGATCGTCATATTTTCATTAAGATAGGAAAAATATTCAGATATTTTTTTGCCCGCATATTTTCCATCCATAGCAGGATACCAGGTAAGAAGTTTGGTATAATATGACTTGTCTTTTATATTTTCTGGTACAAGTTCTTGTATTTTGTTGTCGGTGAAATATTTGCTGACATTGGTATTACTCTGTATATTGCTTATTAACGTCTGATATACTGGCGTAGTGGTATATTTTTGGATGAGATATGCTTTGG
This sequence comes from uncultured Candidatus Peribacteria bacterium, assembly GCA_964468245.1. GTDB lineage: Bacteria > Patescibacteriota > Gracilibacteria > Absconditabacterales > Absconditicoccaceae > CAJBLF01. Next base: position 20,136 of record CAYXTU010000005.1, read on the forward strand.
CTTCTTGATACATTGTTTGAAGCCCAAATGCGGAAACATCAATACCCATCCTTTGGCTTATTGTATGCAACTCATCTACCATACCCGTAAACTCTGCTTTGGCTTCATCACTCAATTTGCTTTGTATCTCTGGCGTCTGTATCATTTTGGTTTGATACATGGTTCTGAGATATTTTTGTGCAGCAACTTCTCCACTTTTTGTTTTGAGACGTTCATATTCTTGTTTGTCTGTTGGACTGAGTGTTTGAAAAAATATCTGATATTTTTTTTCTGTATCAGGAGCTTTGCAAAATTAATTGACCTGTCGAGTTGTCTCGGGCTTATCTCCATTGCTTTTTCATAAAATTTTACAGCCATATCGACATTGTTGCGTTTCATGTTTATCTCACCGAGGTAATGGAAGGCATAAACATCCAGCCTGTTCATCTTGGCTGCTTTTATGAACCATTTTTCGGCTTCGTCTAAATCATTTTTAAGATA
>CAYXTU010000006.1:0-18812 GCA_964468245.1 uncultured Candidatus Peribacteria bacterium
GGTGTAATGATCAAAGAATATCTCCCAAGTTGACTTACCTTACTCTCTAGCTCTTGAACCACACTATCATGATATGTAGATCACGAAATAGTGTATGGATGAACTGATGATGTTTGTACTCAACAATTTTTGGATTCGACAGGAGCATATTATCAATTATTGGATGATAGTATTATGTGAGCATTTGGAATGACTACTTATGACGTATGTGTTGGAATGCTTGGATATACCTGAACAGAAGCTGACGTAGGAGATTTTTTCTATACCAGTATGTGTGTTGGACAGATGGGGCTAAGCAATCTCCAAGATTGTTTCAATAATGTAGAATTGCCTGTAGCAGAATATAGTTATCCACAGCTTATAACCGTAGGATCTGGATGTGGTGTTGTAGGAGATGAACTCGAACAGCCATATTATTATTGGTATGTTTGATTTGTAAATACAGGTGTCAATTGAGCAATCACTCTTTCTGCCCAATATAATTGAGAAGGAACTGGTAATACTCTTCTTACCAATCAAGCTGAATATTATATGACTAAAACAACAATTGAAAAAGATTGATGATGATATTCAAGATATAATGTTTTCACGTGAGTTTCTCTTACTTTACAAACGCTTATTACTCCGATATATGACATAGATATTACTAAAACATTGTTGACTGACTGACCATATATTCCAGGGATGCAAGTAGAATATCAGATTGACTACATGAATAGAGGTAACCTTCCTCTCTCATTTACCGGAGAAGAAAGACCAGATGAATATCTTTCTCTTGTTTCATGATTATCATGATATAATACCATCACTACTAAGAAATACGGAATACCATGAGACACTTGTTATGATAATTATCTTAATGAAACAGGGATATATATGGATGCATTTGATACATGGACAAAAGACAGAAATACATGAAATGATGAATTTACTGGAACTACTGCATATGAATTTTTTGTATGGTTTTATAATAACAATTATAAATGAGCAATAGTTTGGGATGAACAAAAAAGTACCTTAGCTGAATTTATTGTTGCTATATTAGCTGAATTTATGCCTGGATTAACTTTTCAAGAAGCTATTCCTGCTGCTGAAATTGAAATAGACATATCTACTCTTGATGAGAGCTGTGGATTACAAACAGAACCACCATATTATATACATGGAATAAGCGATCTAGCTCCTGGAGCTACCTGGTCAGATAGAGTAACTATGCAGATTGCAGATGACGTTGAAGTAGGTCAAACCCTAAAAAATACCGCAAACTTTTTGTATCAAAATGGAAGCGGATCGTCTACTGCTAGTATAAAAATATCAAGTAGTGATGATGACGTTAACGAGACATGAAATATCATTTCTCAAAAAACATCTACCAATTGATGATCGCTTCTTCAAAAAGATCAATGTCCTGCTTCTAGAGATTGTAGCGATAGTTACTATGACAAACTTTGTGGAAAATGTTCACTTATAGAAAAAATTGTTGATAAACTTCCCTTCCATAATGCTGCTAATTTGCCTATAGGTAGCATCACTAATTCACCATATTCTAGTGAATTGAATACCGCTTATCTCCGAGCATATCAATATGGTATCACTACGATGCCTAGTATCCAAAGAGCTAATCTCGAAGGAACACTTATCAGAAAAGATATGGCAAAGATGATTACTAATTTTGCTATCAATATTCTTGGCAAAGATATTTCTACAGGAACTACCTGTGAATTTGCTGATATGAAATCACTTACCAAAGAAGCTCAGTACTATGCTATAGCTGCTTGTAGATTGTGATTGATGTGATTGGAAAGTGATGGCGTGACTACAAATGAAACATTTAATCCCGATCAAGAAGTCGATAGAGCTCAGTTTGGAACTATTCTTTCTAGATTGTTGCGATGAAACAAACACAATGATGGAGAAGCAAATTATTATAGTAGTCATCTTAATGCATTGAAAAAAGAAGGAATTATGAACAAGATAGAAAATCCTTCCAACAAAGAACTCAGAGGTTGGGTGATGCTTATGATGCAAAGAATAGCGGATAAATAATAATTAATAATTGATAATGAATAATTAATAATGTTGGATTGTTCTTGTTATTGATTACAGCAACATTGTTACATAAGTATCTCCTCGTGATGTAGTGTCGCGGGGAGTTTTTTTGTTGTTCGAATATTTGACAGGAAAATTTTTCTGAGTATACTAGAGATATATAACAATATGATTTAGTATTTTACTATTTGCCACATGATAATGCGTATCAAAAAACACATTAAGAAGCACCAACACACCTATTTCCGATCCCTTTTTTCCGGAAGTATTGTCTTTGTGATGATCAAAATATTTTTGCTGTTTGGAATACTTGGATTCCAATCGTTTCATTATAGTGCTACATTTGCAAACTTTGAAACAAGTATTTGCAGTGGCGTGACAGAGATACCAGAAAGTGAATGTGCTGCCCTCATCGATATCTACAATGAAGCAAATGGAGACAATCGAACACACAACGACAACCGATGAAATACTGGTCAGATCTGTTGGGATGAAGATACAGAAGGATGACGATATGGAGTAAAATGTATATGTGATGAAAATACTCCTTGAAAAACATGTTCTTCTGATCGCGTCAGACAATTGGCACTGCGAGAAAACAATCTTTCTTGATCACTTTCTGCGAGTATTGCTCAGTTGACTGGTATAATTTTGATAGATATATCAAAAAATAATATTTCTTCGTTACCAGATGTGCGAGATATCTTTAATCCATATTCTAATCTTGGATGGTTATCCTTTAACGAAAACAACATCACTATTCTCCCTGATTCTCTCTACAGATCACGCATTGCGTTAATAGGTATGAGGGGGAACCCTATCATGGTACTCTCTTGAGCTATCTCAAATATGCAAGACCTACGTTTTTTGAGTATATGAAGTACTCCTTTTACTATACCTCCGCAACTTCGAAATCTCTGACTCATACGACTAGACATATCAAACAAATGACTAGATGAACTTCCTGAAGATATAGGTAATCTCTATAATCTCCAGTTTCTAGATATAAGTAGAAATAATATCTCTTCACTGCCTGCTTCATTTTCTTGATTGACTCACTTAGAAAATCTTTTTGCACAACAAAATCAGCTAACGGAAATTCCTGGATATATCACCTGATTTACTCAATTAGAAAGCTTGGATATTGCATCTAATGCTATTAGTGGAACACTTGATTTTGTTTGTAATCTTTCTCAACTCAAATATCTATATGCCATAGACAACAATTTTTTTTGACCACTACCTGAGTGCCTCCAAGATCTTACTCATCGATGAGAGCAATTGTGATACTGACAAACCGTAGGATCAAGCAATCTATGATATAATTATTTGTTGATAGATGATGTAGATGCAAGCTTTTCTGGATTTTTGGATCAATATATATCAGGTTGGAATCTCCAATATAGACCTGTAGATTATGCTTTTTCTGGAACTGCGGATTTTGTTTTGTGATCATGTGATTTTGATAGCCAATGAACAACAACTTGTACCTGACATATTCGTCCAGGAGATTTGATTACTCTTTCGTTGCATTATAGCAATGCAGGACTTGCAAAATGACGTGATAATCTCTTTCAATTTCCTCTCTTATCGTGATTTGTACCTATAAGCTCTTCGGTACCTTTTACTACAGGGATCATCCCAAAAATATATTGAATGACAGGCGATAGTTGTTTCGAAGAATTTAGAGACAACAACGCTTGAGCCTATCGAGATGTAGTAAAGATATATAGTCAAGCTGCCTGAAGCCCTGACTTTCTTGGATTTTTGATCAACAATATGTGATATGAATCAGGCGTAAGTCAACGATGAATCTCCTATCTCGGAGATGGAAGCGATGCAGGAAAATATTTTGTAGATTTTATGACATTTAGAGCAAATAGCACATTTAGAGCTGCATTGTTGGATGCGGGAATAGATATTACTACTATTCCATGATGTGGAACAGGAGAAGATAGACCTGTAGTATTGCGAGATGTCTCCAACATAAGAAATAGTAATCAAGAAACAATACTCCTTACCTGATTTTTGCGCCCATCGTTTAGCGGACAGTTTGCTGGTATGCTTGCTATCGATTCTGCAAATAGTTTTGTACTTGAAGGGAATGCAAGTGATAATACTACAACACTCGCTATCGACACGCAAAGAAATACTGTAGTCATACCAGCACTTTCTAATTACTTTGCTGAAGCGTTTGAGGTCGCGGGATATACATCAAACACCACAGCTAATATGTTTCCTGATCTTGATCAAAATGTTTTGGTGGGTACAAGCGCTATAGATTTTTTGAATGATACGGTCTTCCATCAATCTGTTCTCTTGGCAAACACATGAGCTGATATTCAAGTACTTTTCGACTCATGAACACATATAGATTGGAGTGGATCTACAGCAGAATGTCTTCCTATTTTGACTCCTGCACAAGAAGAATCTCCGATAGTCGGACAATCAGGATCGCTTTCCGGATATACACTCAGAAAAACACTAAGCATAGGAACCCAGTGTTCAGGTGATAGTATTGATTTTTCACAAGAGGTACACATAAGAACAGCAATCCCTTTTAGTGGAAGAAATCTTCATGTCAAAACATCGCATGATGGAATAACACGAAATGACGATGCTACTACTATATATAGTACATCATGAAATATTGTAGAAATTACAACTAATCACTTTTCGTATTTTGCAATTTCGGAAGAAAATGGAGAACCTGAACTTCCACCAACGACCGGAACAATTCCTCCAAGCACATGAACTACCCCGCCAAGTGGTTGATCAATATTAACACCTGATAGATGTCCAAATGGTGACTTTAGTCCGAGTTATTATGATGGTAGTTGTGGCACACAAAGCCATGGAGCTGCTCCCACAATTACGAGACCAAGAGATCGTTTGATTACAAGAAAACAGTTTGCTCAACTCATTAGTATCGCAGCCGAAAACATCCTTGCTCTTGAACCAATGATACCTAGCAAAGATTGTGTATATTCTGATATTGGTAAACTTACAAAATCTGAACAACAAAGTATAAAAAAATCATGCATGTACGGACTGATGTGACTTCACAAAAATGGAAAAGATGTAAAGGTAAAATTCGAACCCAACACCATTGTAACATACAATGAAACAGCAACTATCCTCTCGAGATTGTTGTATGATGGAAAATATAATCCTTCACGTGCATCCTCTACAAAATGGTATACCCCTCACGTAAGACAACTTCAAAAAATCTGACTACTTACTGCGGGCACTCGTATTACTCAAAATCTAGTTATTGATATTTTGAGTCAAATACAACAACAACCAGAACTTGTTCAAAGACCTGATGCACACCAATGACACGCTTCGGCTAGTACAGGAACCAAGTAAATTAAGATTTAAAGTTATATAGTATGTTATATGATGGTTTTTTGCGCTTCTGGTAGGTAGGCTCCCGGGAGCTAAGCCAAAAACAATACTCAATAACTGTGTTTTCTATATCTTAAAAATACCCCTAAACTGTTTGATTTTTTTTTTGATTTTAGTATGATGCTTTTTATTCGCTTCGGTCCGAGCGTTCCCATGGGTTGATGATATCTATATAGATAAAAAGTAATCTATAGAAAATTAGTATTAATATGCCGCGATAGCTCAGCCGGTAGAGCGTTCCCATGGTAAGGGAGAGGTCACGGGTTCGATTCCCGTTCGTGGCTAATATCAAAATTTCTGTCTGTAAGCAATTACAGATTTTTTTATTTTTTCTGTTTTTTAGTACCACACCACCCTATTATATAACTTTTTTTGCAAAACGGTAGTTAAAATAGAAGCAAATATGATGTAAATTGGGTAAATATTTTTTTTCTGAGTACTATTGTATGTGTATACCAGAAACCCAACAACAAGCTCTCTGGCATCACCTTTTATTTAGATACCCAAGCACATGGCTATTACGTCAAGTAGCAGCATAGAGTCTAGCGATAAGTCTAGGTACATCGAGAAAGACACGATCAAAGATATCACCATCAAAGATCTCGAAGATCTAAAACTTACGGTAGATACCGATATAGACCAAGACCTCAAAAACATCAACGAACATGTTGAACGTTATTTTGATGGATTTCTTGTAAATGATCGAAAAAATTCAGTTACCTTGAAAGTAGGCTGAACTGAGTTTACTGATACTGTAGAAAATATAATAATGTGAGGAGATAAAGCCAAGCTTGATGCATTAGCAAATTATGTAATTGATAAATCCAAATACGAAGCATATCTCACGGAGTTAAAAAACGAAGAGATAAAAACCGCACTCGAAACCTATTCATTTGAAATTACTGGTTTGCGATCGGATATAATAAATGGAACTACAAACTCTTCAACAAACACCTCAATAGAACAAGGAAACCCTTGGCTAAATGACAAATGAGAGAGTGTAGAAACACAAATAACACAAGAATATCGAGAATCCTTTTCTGAAACAGGCTATATTTTTGAAGAAAGTAATGGTGATGTTTTTGATATCAAAAATGTGGATGTCGCAAATATCTACAACGATCGTAGACTCAACAAATATATGCAAGAAATGTTTGAAAGTGAAGAACAGAAGCAAATACGCAAAGGAACATTTAACATCAATCTTGGTACCAACGATGGTATGGCAGGTATAGTAAGAGATATTCGTGATATGGCAAGTTTTTATATGACAAACAAAAACAATGATAATCCACGAGATGGCAATGAAAAATATCAGAAAATTTATGAAAATTTGGGAGATCTTGGATTTGCTCTAGATACAGATACTGGAGCTATCAGCAAGGCGGACGCTGACAAATCTACTATCAAAAAAACACTGAAACAACTTACCAAAGAGGGAGTATTGAAATATACACGTGACTGAGGAATAGATAATGAGCTGGGTAAAATTGCAAAAATATTTTGAAGAACTCAGCGAACTACCTTGGATGCGTTTACTGCAATACTTGAATCTGACAAAGGAACTATCACGAGATCTGTCAAAAGATGGCACAATGCAGAAACCATGAGAAAATATGTCAAAGAAGAAAATGTACTTGCTTTTTTGTGTGACTACAATAGTGATGCAACCATTTCTACTACCTACAAAAAGAAAGCATATAAAAACCAAAACCAGCAAGGTGATGTCGGCAATATTTTTGGGCCACAACTCCTCTTCCATATCAACCAAGCTATAGCTATCAAAAATGTAGAAGCACCATGAACAGGTGAAACTACCGTCATTTTCAACATTATGAAAAATATCCAAATCAGTGACAATAGAAATATGAATAGTTTTCATCCTGAAATGAAAGCACTGATCGAAGGTATGATGAATGATGAAAAACAATGTACCAAAGCAAATTTGACAAAGATATTTACCTGATTTATAGATAAAGAAAACAAGAAAGTCGCTGGAGAACCTGCATTTCAATTGTTTTTTCAAGATGCTATCCAAAAAATCAACGGAGGAAGCAATGTAATCACTCCTGATCTTAATGATACACTTCTCGGTAAAGACGCCGAAGCAATTGTCGATTGTATGGACGAAGAACAACAACTCAAACAAAAAATAGAGTATATGCTTACACAATCACAAGACGAAGGTATTATCAAGGCTATCGAAGACCATGGACTTGTCTATGTCAGAGAGACTATCATCACTCAGCTGATGACTGCAGTCGACAACGTAGAAATCACTGGCGCACATCTTCCAAAAACACAACTTCAATCACCATGAATCAGCGTGAGTGAAAGAGCATTATTCAAAAAATGAATACTTGCAGATCTCGTCAATACGCTTGGTATCCACTATAGCGTAAACAAAGGATTGAGAATCACTATGGGAAAATCCAAATCATGAGTACTCACGAGAAAATCATGACAAACAGCACTATGGAATCGATCAGCTAATGCTTGATGAGTATTTGGCGTAGTTGTCTGAGAAAACAACAACATAGAACTTGTAGCAAACTTGTCTGGATGATGGGCAGAGCAATACAATTACAAAAAAGTTATCAATGCCAATCTCCAAAAGGTCAAAAGTGCACAATATTTTGGACTAGAATGATGAGTCATGGCATCTGCATGAGTAAAAAAAGACAATTTCCTCAAATCCGTAGACGCAGAAGCATTTGCTGGTATCAACTGGCAACAAAACAAAGAAATAGGACTCAACCAAATCGACAAACAATATGAAATGGTCTCTGATGAAATATTTAATGTCCCTCAATCACAAACCGACAACGTCTTGAAAAGTGAAAGCACATGTCTCGAATATTTTACAGCTAAAATAAAAGAACAACAAGTAAACAAACAATTCAGAAAGTTTGTAGAACACAATCAAGCTCAGCTTACGGAAGACGCAAAATTTATTGTGAAGTATATGAATTTAAATAAGTTGTTTAGTGACAAATCAATACTCAAAACAAAATCAAACAACGAAAAAAATCAAGCACTCAATCAACTGCTTATTGTTCTTCAAACAGGGAATAGAAATCTCCGAAGAGAAGAAATAATTAGTGGGTGGCATGGAAAACTTTCTCTCACAAAATTGTCATTTGGTGTTACTACCAATGCACTTATGCTCAGACTCAAAGGCAAAAATATTGAAATGCCTACAGCGACAAGCACAAGTGGACTTACCCAAGAACAATGAAATCTTCAATCATGAACAGGCAGTGCCAATGAAATTCCTTTTGATGAATCAAAATTTGGAATATATGGATTTTATGTAGGAGTAGGAATCTCTACATGGAAAAATAGATATGTACCAAACGCCCAACAACATCTCTTCACTCAATACGAGATTGGACAAGGTATTGGAACACAAAATATAGAAAATCCTCAGCAAGATCTTAATACATATGCAAAATACCTCAAAGCATTTTTTTGACAAGAAGACGACAGACTATATTTTGAGGTCAAAGACGGAAAACTTAAGATTGAATTTAGACCTGACAACAAACATCCTGATCTTAGTTTGGCAGAATTGCTCAATCTCCATGCGACCAATGAAGCAGAACAACATTTTTCTCTCAAAGGAAATACACTCATCATTGGTAATGTCGGTCCTATCTGATCATATATCGAAACCAATGGAAGCGGTATTTGTAGAACACTTTGTCTAGGAAGCGAAAAACGTGATGAAACCCATCGTGTAGGAGTGATTGAATCTGGAGCAACTTCTGTATCTGCTATAGAAAAAAAAGCTACAGGAAACTACAAAGAACGAACACAAGCAAGAATACAATCAGACATCATCACTACTATGACATGAGAATGAACAACATGACTAGAGACAGTAAAAAAAGAAACCGCTGCATTCTTTGCTATAGATGGAACACTTATCAAACCAACATGAGCTGAATGGACAGATAAGACTGTTGTTTTTGAATGATCACTGGAAAATACAAAACTCAAAAATGGAACACTGACCATCATCAAAAGTACGGATGGAAAAACATATACCGTCAAGCGTTCTTCATCTCCGTCTGACAAACTCACTATCACGTATATCGATCAAAAAGAATATGAGGAATCCAAAAAAACATTTGAAAAAGATAAAAAAAACTGGGAGACAAAAGAAACCATTGTCACTGATCTTTTTGAAATCGGTGAAGATTCTGAACTTTACAAAGCAGAAAGTATACTTACTCAACTACAAACAGCACTACAAGATCTAGAGAAAAAAAGACCAAACGACAAAAATTATGCGTTGTTTTTGACTGCTGCCAGCAATATTATCGATACCAATGGACTCATTGATGATACAGAGATTACCAAGGCTATTGAATATTTACAACCCATGTTAAGAGACAATACGCTTGTAGCCGCTCTTAATGAGTATCTCTCTAGTAGCGATTGGCAGATAAAATCATACGTAGTAGATAGACTCAAACAAATTTTTGCAAAAGACTCCTACTATTCTGGCAAAACAATATCATATATTTTATCTAAACACAATAATCGACAAAAAGTTACTTGACCGTCTGGGCAAAATGTTCCTACTAGTTTATTACAAGAAATGACTACGTCTAGAAATGAACGAAAAAGCAACACCCAAAGCTACTATCAAGAACATGCTATCCCTAACAAAAACATTGTCGGATATACAGCGTTTTATAGAAACTATGGAAATCAATATGGAAACATCAAATATTCTATGACTTCATTAGGAAGTACCTGATCACAAGTAGAACCACATACTATAAGCAAAGATAATAAAGAATATGCAAAAGATTGGTTTCTCAACAATCTACAAAAAAACAAATATGAAGTAGAAAAACTTGCTATGAGTCTAGAAAAACAATTTACTAAACAATGAGTATCTGTATCTCTAAAAAATTCTGACTATACAAAAACACGGGATACCCTACAACAACTCCTCTCTTGAAAAGAAATTAAGGTTGCTTCTTGAGAGAAAATACGTATAGATATATCGTATATTTTCTACCTTCTAGGAGAATGTTGCAATGAGTCTCTTGGAATCAAAATAAACTCCCTTACCATCAAAAAACTCAAAGACGATAACACAGATGACAATACCGATAACAACAACAATAATAATAATGACAACAACAATAATAATTGATGAGAAAATGGAAAAATTAAAGGTAAATATACAGGAACATGACTATCAGACCAAGACTATACGGGATGAGTAGACATACACTACAAGAGTCACTCTGTTGCAAATACTGTAAAAACAGAGCAGAAAAAAGTCAATTTTAAAGGACATCAAACAAGAGCAGGTGTCAAACCTACAGCAGAGACATCAAGTGGAAACAAATGATGAATGGATCAGAACCCATCAATACCTGATACACCATCAACACCAACATCAGATGAATGACCAAATTAAAATTCTAAGTTATAATTTTACTCCCCTTACATAAAATAGTATGAAGTACCGATATCTTTTACTTACCTTTCTTGTGACTACTAGTACATCTCTAGGTGTCTGATATACTGCATGGACAGAGTATACTCTTCCTGTAGGAGAATTGTATGAAACAAATTCTTGCACAACCAAGAGCAATATTTATCTCAATGAAGATAATGATGCAGATGGCAAGGCAGATTTTGGTGGATACTTAAATAATAATTTTATGTTAAATTGTTTAACAGACTACAATAATCAGCCATATGCAGCGGGACAAATTTTCCAAACATCTACGGTAGAATATTTTATGCCACTTACCAATATGCTTTACAAGATATATAGTGGAACTATATCTGCTATAGACGAAAATACCTTTTGGAAAGTAAGCCGAGTATTTCCTTGCAATACTCCTGTCAGAGGAATCGCGAGTACACCAAACAAAATAATATTTGAACAACCAGAAGACAATGACACAGGAAAAAATATTGTTAGTTTTGTATACAACTATGTATTTTCAAGTGCTAAATGATTCAAGTCTCCGACTACCACATCAAATTACCGATACAATCAAATATCTAATATGAATAATATGTCCAACTCTATTGGTGTAACGTATCATAGCACACTTCCTGGCAATGCAGGAAACAAAACAAGACAGTGGTGAGCTTATGAATCCAAAGTATCTTGTGTAAACTACAATCTTCATCGATGTGGTGATGGGAAAAAAGACACCCGAGCATCTGGTAGCGGATGGGCAACACAGTTTACCTGAGAACTCTGTGATGATGGTCCACTCAATGGAACAGCATGATATTGTGTTGCTGGATGTGGAAACGGAGGAAGCCAAGAAAGATGTGGTGATGAAAGAATTCAAACAGCATGAACTCCATATAATTGAGATGTGAATAATATAAGTTTTGAAGAATGTGATGATTGAGACGAACAGTGAGATACTGATGGTCTACTCAATGGTGATGATGCTGCAACTTCTTTTTGTAGTACTATATGCCTTCCTACATTTGCTGAAGAATTTACTGAAGAATTTGTTAACGAATAAATACATCTACCAATAAAAAAACTTTATTATATAATTATTTGTTATGATGTTTAGCAAAAAAATGTATACCAAAACAAGCATAATTCTTGCTCTGATTGTATCAACTCAAGCATTATCTTTTGCTGGTAATACACTTTCCGATGTACCTTCTAGTGCAAATGAAAATAGGACCATAAAGCATGAAACAACGCTCTACACAGATACTTGTGATATTTCCCAAGAACTTGCTTTTTATAATTGATCTCCTGTTTTTCTCCGTATCGCACAACCAAAATGACCTGTTAATTATTCTTTTGATAAAGCAGAGACATACGTGAGAGTATACTGAGGAAATGTTTTTTGATCCGCAATTAAATTCCCTTATATTTCGAATATTGTTCCTTCTAGTACAGTAGATACAGCAAACACAACTATACTTACTGTAGAAGCAAAAGATGGAATATTTTCCTGACAAGCGAGTACACCAAGAAATCAAATCGCCTGACAAATAATTTCTAAGAATATGGAAAGATCTCTTATTGTAAATAACAATGGTTCAACCATCAATTATTATTATAGACGATCAAGTGATTATTCTGTCCATAATTGAAACATTAAAGCACTTATAAATCCTAATATTACAAAAAAAACAGCTTGTACAAATTATTATGTAGCAAGATGTGGAGATGGGGTTATTGATAAAGCCACATGATCTAGTGATGGTAATGGTGGTATACAAACTCAATGATGAACGTTTTTGTCTTGGCATACTAATTCAATAAAACCAAACGAAGTCTGTGATGATTGAGCACAAAATGGACAACCAGGAAAATGTAAAACAGATTGTACCGGAATAGGAGGTGGTACACCGCCAACCGGTGGAGCTACGTGTACGCTTACAGCAAGTTCTGCGACTATTACATCTGGACAAACAGTAACGCTTACTGCATCATTTACAAGTGGTGCTACTGCAAGCTTTTCACCTGAACTTGCTGTGACCCCTGCATTTACCTATCCTACATGGAATGGAACTGCAACAGCCACACCTACAACTACTACTACGTATGTCTTGAATGTTGGATGAGCAAATGGACTCAGTGGAACATCATGTTCTACTACCGTAAATGTTGCTCAACCTATACCACATCTCTCCTGTTTACTTACTATCAATCCTAGCTATGTCACTACGGGAGCATTTGTTTCTGTGGGATGGAAAATTGCCAATGGAAACTTTTTCTGAACGGATCTCAGTGTAAGTCCGTCTATGTATGGATTTCCACGACCTATACAAGCCAACCTTTATAACGGCGTAAGAACTGCTGTTCCTCTTACTACGGGAGACTTTAATTTTTCTCTTTTTGTGTATAACAATCTCGAAGAATATACCTGTACGGGAGTTCTTCATGTGGTAGAAAATATTCCTGCATGATGTTCACTCACTACAAGTACACCTATGATTATGCCTGGACAAACATGATATCTCAGCGCATCGTATGGTAACGCTGTACTCGCAACATTGACTCCAGCGATTACGGGATTGAACTTTTTGTACCCTGTACGAAACAATACTGCTATCGCTGTTCACCCAACGCAGACTACTACATATACTCTGAATACGCTCAATCCTTTTGGAACAGGATCTACCTGTACTGCAACTATTGGAGTAATGAATACCGGAGTTGTTTTGGATAAACAATTGGTGACTAACATACCATATCGCTCTGGAGACCAAGTAAGTTTCAAGATATCTTTTGCTAATCAGTGACCTTCTGTAGTAAACAATGTGATTGTTTCTGACTATCTTCCTGCGGGACTTGACTATGTCACTAGTCAAATATTTGGCGTTGCTCCATTTACCTTTGCTACAGGAACCAATGGTGCCAACCAGTTTGTAGAATATTCTGGATTTAGTTTGACTCCTGGACAACAAGGATATATTATTGTAGTAGGAAGATATAAATGATATGAATATGCAAATCAAACCTTGAATAACGCGTTTTTGAAGGCAAGCAATTCTCCCGACAAATATTCGTCAGCATTGTTTTATAGTTATAGACCAAGTGGAAATGCAACCGTTACCAAGACGTCTGATAAGCCATCATACGTACCTGGAGAAGATGCAAGATTTACTATTGCCGTGACCAACAATGGTCCAGATGCGATAAGCAATGTACGTATCACGGATGATCGGCCAAATACTGATTGTATTACTCCCGATAGTCAATGGACAACAAATATGCCAAACCCACCGTTTTCTATGACGACACCTACAGATCCGTATGTATGGACCTACAACAGTTCGTTGGCGGTTGGACAAACAATTTATTTGTACATTACCGGACACGTGAGCAACAATGCTTCTTGTGTAGGAAGTTATATCAACAATGCAAATATCGCCTACGATGTAAACGCCGTAACACAGACAGGAGTAGCTCCTGGAGCCAACTTCCAGATATCTACCACACCAAGTTCTACGGTAGTATTTGAAAAAAAACTTGTCCAATATGGAAACAATTCATGAGATCCTGTAGTATTTGAACTCCTCTATCACAACAATTGAACTGCTACTATTAGCAACTTTGATATCGTAGATTACTGGCCAGGAACATTGAATTTTGTCTCATCAAGTCCATTGCCAACAACACAGATACCGACTCAATGATGACGTGAATTGCACTGGATAGTCAATTCCCCTCTCGCTCCCAATGCGGTTGGAAAGATTACTATTAATGGAACTATTAGATAAATATGTTAAAAGGTTAAAAGGTTAGAAGGTTAAAAGGTTAAAAGGTTAAAAGGTTAGAATGTTGAAAGTAGTAAATAAAGTCTTTAAACTCTTATAGGTACGAAAATGAAAAAACTTTTGTATATCACCTCTCTTGCGCTCTTGTGACTCACAGGATTTACGCGAGCTGATGTAAGCAATGTCTCCCTTACGCCTGCAACGCAGACGGCTATTTCTGGTAGTTTGGTGACATTTACCGTAACGTGAACTAATCAAACAGGTGATGCATATTTGGAGTATATACTACCAAACACCTCCAGCTATGATGTTGTCTATCAAAATTCAAGCATCGCACCTATAAATACTGCACTCTTGAGTATGGGCGCTCAGCATAATCCTATATTTTCGATACCTGCACATAGCACATTTTCTCTTACTATTACTGCCAGGGTAACGACGAACAATCGAGGATTTGCTCAGCTTTCTACTTCTGCAAGATTTGCTAGTGATATGCAAATGACGAACGTACTGACTTCTGCAGTAGCACAAATTGCGCCTATTTCAGACCTTATGATTACCAATACACCAAGCAATGAAATGCCAAGTTTTTCTGGTGATATCATAAAATATACTATATATATAAAAAATATCTGATCAGCACCAGCGACAGGAATGACGCTTGTAAGCAACTTTCCTATCCCTGCATTTACTCTTCCGATTGCAAAATTTGATAATATAGTCCATGGATATACGAGTATCAATTATCCACAAGATTTGGTATGGAGTGGAAACTATTTGAATAATTTGAATCCTGGAGAAACGATGTTCATTACACTTACTTCTTCTATGACTCAAAATTTTGCGGTAGGAACTACGTTTAACCAAATCGCTAAAGTGACTACAGCAAGTACAGAATATACTACAGGAAACAATAGTGCTACTGCTACATGAGTAGTACAAGCTCCTGCTGATGTGTGGGTAACTAAAACATTAGCTCCTTTTACAGGATACAAACCTGGTGATCAAGCTATCTATACTATCACCTATGGAAATAGTGGAGGAAAAACAGCCACTAATGTAGTCATTACTGATATTGTACCTACAGGAATCACTATCCCAACAACTACATTTACTATTAACTCCTTGCCTGCAGGCAGTGGTGGAAGTTTTGTAGTGACAGGAACACTAAGTGCTATATATAATTCAGGATGGACTTTTGCCAACAGAGTAAATATCACTACAACAGACGATGAAGCAACTACAGGAAATAATTTTGCGATTGCTACCGGTACGGTTGTAGGAGTAGCCAATGTAAGCCTGAATATTATAGCAAACAATCTTAGCAAACCACACCTTGATACACTTCCGTATGGTTCTTGATCTGATAGTTTGATCCAAGCAATGAGCGGAGATATCATTCAGCTCACTATCACGTATGCAAACTTTGGAAATACTCCAGCAAATAGTGGAACGATACAACTTATGGGAACACAATGATTGTCTCAGATAAGTGCATATAATTGAACGATAGGAACGCTACCACTTAATACAACAGGTACGATAGTTATCACCGGAATTGTTGGTCCAAAAAATTATATTTCACTCACACCAACCGTTACTTTGACATACAATACCAATCAAACTCGCATAGACAGTGTTATCATTCAAGAGCCTATGATCTGTGGTGATGGTGTACTTACGAGAACAGAAACCTGTGATACCCAATGAAATATTGGCGTACTTTTTGATGGTCAGGTCTGTGAAAACCAACAAGGTATGTGTGTACTCGTTACCAAAACAATTACTAACAATGCATGTATAAATTATCAATATCCCAATCCTCTTGGATGAGTAATCACTGGTCAATCATGTAGTTCTACCAATACTGCACTGACTAATGCAGGTTGTGCTGGTATGACGTGATCTGCTCCGGTAAGCACTACCAATGGATACGAAATAAACTTTACGTGTAGAGCAAACGATGCAACAGCTACTACACCTATTAGTATAGACTGTGGAAACGGCACTACACTTGCTTGAACAGGGAATATGCTCAATGGAACTTGTAGCTACGCTACGGGAACCGTAGGCAACAACGCCCAATGTAGAGTCGGTGCTGATGTAAATAATGCAGCATGTAGACTCCCTATAGCTGCTAACCAACTCCAATGTGATCTCGAAGCACTTGATGGAAGAGTTATTCTCGTAGATGAAAACGGTGATGGAGAAGGAAGATTTAGATGTGAAACTCGTGATGCAGCTACTGCACAAAGTATCAAAATAGACTGTGGTGTAGAGGGAACAAGTGATCAATGAGGAAGATATGCTAGCGCAACAAATACTTCTCAGTTAGAAACCGTATGTAGCTATGAAGAAAACACACCACCTGCAAATAGCCTTGTGACCTGTTCTACCAACGATTTGATCTGTGAAACAGAAAATATTATTGTAGACGAATCTGTTTTGTGATATTGTGGAAATGGTATCCGTGAAGGATTTGAAGACTGTGATGATGGAGACAATAATTGAAATTCTGATTCTACTTGTACGAATGGATGTAACCTCAAAAATAATAATGGTGCATGAATGGTAGGATGTTTCAGCATCGGGAATAATAATATCTCTATCCAAAAATGAGAATTTCTTCCTTTCCGATGGAATATAGAAAACCAAAAAAATATTATCGCAGGAAATAGTTGTGATGGTAAAGCATCATGATCAATTCCTAGAGAAAGTATTATGTGTACGTTTAGTGTATACAATGGTGACAACACTGAAGAAGATGGAGACCCACTCTATACTATTACAAAAAAATGTAATGAAGACAGTCGAGGAACATCACCACTCTTTTCGTATTTTACTAATCAACAAAACCAACTGTGGTCACTCAAAAACGCGTTTGGTAAATACTTTGTAGACTCAAATGAGTTTAAAGGTGCAACTTATGGTGAATACAAGATCGTCCTTGAAAAGGTAGAATACGACTATTGTCGTGATGACGAAAAAGATGAATGAACACAGATCGACAGAGTATGTAGTGTAAACTTTACCGTGACGCAACCATATTTGGCACAAAAGAGTTCATTTGGTCTGACACCAAAATCTACAACTATTAGCTTGGATAAATACCAGACTCTTAATGGAGAAGAGCTTATTAGATCTACTGATTTAGAAGATATTATGGTACTTGACCAATCTGATTATGCTGGAGGAAGCAAGGTACAAACATTGATGAATAGTTTCATTACCAAGTATGAAAAACTTGCCATCACTGTGCCTACAACATCACTCAAAGGTACAGCATTTGAAGGTCTAGATATCGTAGTCAAAGTAGTACCAAGCCAAAAGATTTATATCTTGAGTTCTTCTACAAAAAAAACTATTACCCTAAAAAATATCAAAGCATTTACTTCACCATTTACGATTGTCACCAAAAATATTGATCTCGTAATCAAGGGAAATGTGAATTATAATGGTATGTTCTTGGTCAAAGATGGAACGATTGCATTTGAAAAATCAGATGAAGTTGTTTGAGGAAATAGATGTACTACTCCACAAGCAGTCAAAGGAATATTTGTGACCAACGACGGTTTTGTCAGCACAGAAACATTGGCAAACAATGATACTAATAAACAACGATGTAATTATGGTGGATTGTATGTCAAAGGTATTTTGATTGGAGACGATATCCAAAACATTGTAGAATCCAAGAGATCACAACTCAACCATTGGTTTACTGTTGGTGGTACTTCCGATGCAGCAATCAAAGCAGAAAGAAGAAACGAAATCTTCAATGGTGCGTCTGTACTTATTGAATACAGCCCAAGCTTGTGGAGTGCATTGCCTCCAGGTGCAAGCGAATTTACCAAAGTACTTGATGTATATAAACAATAAAAAATAGTGAATAGTGAAAAGTGAAAAACGATGGTATTGTTTGGATTATGAACTATTGTGATGATGTATATATAGTAGTAGAAGGTGGAGGAATCCACCTTTTATTTTTTTGTTTTTTTTGGTGATTGTGTATAAAAAAGTCTTCGCTCCCGGGAGAGTGGTATTTTAGTATAGGTACTAAGCTACTTTTCTATCTAGCCACATCTATATCACTTCTCCTAAAATTGACTTGACAT
>CAYXTU010000006.1:18822-20009 GCA_964468245.1 uncultured Candidatus Peribacteria bacterium
ATTGTTTGGTAAATTGTTATAAAATTGTGTATATAGTATAAATATTTTTATATTCCAAATACCTATCACTATGAAATTTACCAAAATTTTGTTTATACCGCTCGTGATGGTTTCGTTGTTTGCTTTTGCAAATGCAGCAAACTGTACATCTGATGCATACGGTTCATATTGTGAGGCTGGACAATCTTGTTCACCTACTTCTCCTATTACTCAATGTGAATGTAATGGAACTATGATTGCTTCGTGAAGCACGTGTGGAAGTCCATGTGCGCTTGATGCATGACAATATTATTGTGTTGAAGGACAATACTGTACAGCGACTAGTTGTGAATGTGATGGAGCTATGATTGCTTCGTGAGCACTTTGTCAGCCAGCACCTACTCCGCCTATTTCTTGTACATGGGCTGGAAGAACTATCAGTGTTGGACAAACTATGCAAATGTACCAATTTAGCAGCGTACCTTATGCATCATGATCATGCTGATGAGTAACCTTAACATGTACAAACAATTGATGAGTTGGTCTTTTGACACCAATATATCCTGCATATAGTTGATATACGTATTCATCATGTATTGTACTCCCGCCACCACCAGCACCTGCGGGAAGTTGTACAATAGGATCAACAACTATACTTTCTTGAGCGAGTTTTGTTGCATATCAAGCATCTTCTGTTGCTTGTGGTTCAAGCTGTGTTTCCCAAACAAGAACTTGTAGCAATGGCGTAATTTCATGAACATACACCAATACATCATGTACAGTAAATAGTTGTGGTGGTTGAGGTGGAGGAAGTAGTTATCCTACCTGTACAAGTAACAATCTTGTTTGTGTAAATAATGTACGAGCAAGAACATGATCCAATTACTGTCAATGAGGAAACCTAGGCAAAGCCTGTACAATCTCTACATGATCAAATGGAACAGGAACACTTCCTGTAGGAAGTATTGTAGGATCACCATTTTCTACAGAGCTCAACAACGCGTATCTCTGGGCATATAGCCGTGGTATTACCACTATGAAAACTATCCAACAAGCAAATATGACAGGACATCTTTTGAGATCACATATGGCAAAAATGATTAGCGTCTTCGCTGTTATGTTGGCAGATATCGCGCCTGATACGACCAAGAAATGTACCTTCACCGATATCGCTAGTCAAAGCACAGAAATGAAATTCTACATCAAAC
>CAYXTU010000007.1:0-5018 GCA_964468245.1 uncultured Candidatus Peribacteria bacterium
GCTATTTAGCAAGATGGATTCCCGCTTTCGCGGGAATGACGTGAAGACTGGGAGGAGTTGGAATAATAGTGTCTTGTCATGCATCCCGGCATACCGAGGACAGGTCTTGCTGAGCAATTTAGGGGGGTGGAGATAAAAAAATAACCCGCTACATCTGCGGATTATTCCTTGGTTTGAGTATGTTTTAGTATTGTTGTTATTTTACATCTAGGATTTTGACTTCTTTTCTTTCGTTGTTGAGTCTCATTTTTCCTATTTCTCATTTCTTTTTCCCTCTAATAGCAAGTCCGAGAGGTGACTCCAGAGATATTTTGATAGAATCTTTGACTGTTTTGAAGTTTTTGTCAAATTCCATAGTAGTCTCTCCACTACCTACGATAGTGACAGTAAAAATGTCTTTGTCTTCCATCTCAACAGTGACTTTGGATCCATAATCTACTTCTTTACCTGCTTTTGTTTTCTTTTCGTCTTGGATGATTTCTACATCTTCAATAAGTTTTTCTATTTCAGAGATTCTTGAGTTTATGAAGTCTTTGTCTTCTAATGCAGATTTGTATTCAAAATTTTCTGAAAGATCTCCCATAGCTTTTGCTTCTCCGAGTCTTTCCAATACTGCAGGTAATTTAACTTTTTTGAGGTCGTTGAGCTCAGCAACCAATTCTTCATATCCTTCTTTGGTAAGGTAATTTTTTTTCATAAGATAAACGATAAAACGATAAAAGCTCACTATGTTCGCGATAAAAGCTTCGCGATAAAACGATAAATGTTCACTATTTAGACGGGATAGATGGGATAGATGGGATAGAACCTAATCTGTCTAATCAGTCTCAAAATCGGTCTAATCAGTCTCAAAATCGGTCTTATTTTGATCTATTTGGTTTTTCTGATTTGTCGGAAAGGTGCATTTTGAAGTGCTCGAATGCGTGATTTGGAATGTCTTCTATAATTTTGAATCCGCCTTCTCCTGTGCTTCGTTTGAATAGTTCTCCATCATAATTGAACTTGAAATCACCCGCTCGTTTTCCTTGTTTGTTTTTGCTGATGATGTAGTCTATTCTAATCTCTGCTGTGTCTTTTTTGTTGTAAATTTTTTTGAAGTATGAATCCATTTTTCCTTCAATGTTTTTTTGTACAATTTCTTTTACAATCTCTTGCATGTTTGCTGGTACTTCCACAAATTGATACGAAATAGCTGGTTGTTTTCCCATAGGTTATGTTGTTATGAAGGTAAAAGGTTTGTTGCTTGTAATATACGTAAATACTTAAAAAATTCAAACGCTTTTTGGTGTATTGTTTTTTTATCCAAGTTTGTTGATAAAGTCTTTTTTTATATTTGAATTTTTTTGTCCGTCTTTGATTAATGAATAACTTTTTCTAATAAGTTCTCTAATATCCTGGTAATAGATGAGTGCAAGTACCTCATTGAGCGTACATCGTTTGTATATACCAATATATCATTCTGCATGTTCTATTTTTACAAAATCAGGATTCCCCGAATATTGCATCAAAAAATAGGTAACATCTTTGTTCATCTGTCCTTTTTGTTGTTGGGTGTTTCTGAGCTGAGTTGTGCCAAGTTGGTGTTTTATCGTCATTTGATTGATTGGTATTCCTGTTTCTTCGCTTACTTCTCTGAGCGCAGCTTTTCTTATTTCTTCGCTTCATTGGATCTTGCCTTTTGGAGCTACTCGTTCTATTTTGCCACTGAGCGCATGTCTTTTGATAAGAAGATATCTTGGTTCTCCATCTCAAGCAATATAATAAATAATTCATCAAGCACTTTGAATGATTGTCATATTTAAAGAATAATGAATAATTAAAAATGAATAATCCCGGTTTCACCCAGGACAGGTGAAAAATGTAGGTATTTTTTCTATATATTTTTTACGGAAAGTATTTTAGGTGTTTTTGCTATCATAAAAGTTTGTTTATGAGGTTTCCAAGTCCTCTAGCAATTCGGTTTTTGTCATTTTTTCCGTTTTGAATATCTGATTGGATGGTTTCATAACTTTTTTGTATCCCGGCTTTTGCTTCAGGACGATTGAGATTTTCTATTGATTTGGTGATTTCTGGGCTGAGAGATGTTGTTTTTGTCGAGTTGGTTTCTTGGGTATGTGTTTCTTTTTTGTCGTCTGATTTTATTTTTTCGAGGAGTTTTGTCGCCTCTTCACGATCTTTTTGTGTCTCTGCTTTTCCTATTTCTTGGCCTTGTAACCTATCTTTGTAGGTTTCGACTTTTTTGCCTTCATGGTTTCAAGAGGCTTCTTTTTTGTCGAGATTTTCTGTGCTATTTATCATAATTTTGTAATTATTTGAGTAAAGATTGGATGAGTTTTTTGAATATTGCGAGATTTTTTTTGTAATCTACTCTGGTTGGTCCAATAATGGAGATGATACAATCGTAGTCGTCGATAGTGATCTTTGCGTAGAGGCAAGAAATCAGTGTTTTTTGATCTTCAATAAAGGTATAATATATCTGATTTTTTTTTAATATCTTGCTATCGATAAATTTGACGATTCTTTTTTCTTCGATGAAACGGATTATTTTTTTTGTAGCTTGATATTCATCTTGGAGATCATCTCTCAAAAGGTTGTTGATACCTAGGTAATAATACTCATCATTTCTGACAAATCCTACTACTACGCCGTCAGCCACACCACCAATGCTTTCTACTAATTGTTTGAGCCCTGTTCTTACTCTGACTACTTCTTCGTCTTTTTCTTGTTCTTGTACGACAAGATAATTTTCTATATAAGCTGTTAATCATTGGACAGTAGGGACTCTTCATGAACTATTGTAGGGTTGGTAGACCATACCTGCTTTTTCTAGTTGGTTGAGATATTTTCTTAGTGTAGATGGTGCGTATTCTGCATCTTCCAAGGAATGTAAAAATTTTGATCCAACAGGTTCTCATTTGTTGATATAGTTGTCGATAACTACATCGAGTAATGCCAAGAGTTTGTTATCAAAATTTGTCATGGTGAAAATTTTGTAGGGTTTTTGTAAAAGTCTTCATACTTTTGTATGGTTTGATAGTATTGTTTTGGTGTAAATTTTCAAGGAGTTTTTTTGTTGGTGTATATAATTTTTTTAAAGACGCTCCGCTGGGGATACTTTTTTACTTGACCCCCGCAGCTATATGCGGGGCAGGCGCCAAAGTATCCAAAAAACTCAAGCCAGATGCAAACCCAACAAACTGTCGTTTCACTATGAATGATATGTTTATCTCACCTCACTGTCGCACACATTCGTATGACTCATTTCGGCTCGAATAGATTGATTGCTTCGAATATGGGGAGAGTCTTGTCATACATCTGTACTGGCAATTTAGAATACAAAAAATAATCCGCTAATTCTACGGACTATTTATTATTTTATATTAATTTATTATATTAGTCTATTGTGGAATGGTCTTGGGTAGTGTTTACGTGACCTGTGTTTTCCAATTGTTTTTGTCGAAGCATTCTGTTGATAGACATTCTTGTCGGAGAAGCGTGGCAAAATTCATCAGCAGTTAGAATAAGAAATCCTTTTATTCCTTGCATGATATAGTTGAGATTAAAGTCATTTTCTCGTATTTTTTGTTTGATTTTTTTTTCGCTCACTTTTTTGATTCCTTTTTTGGAAATATAATAATGAATATCATGCTCTTGTTCTCGGTCGATATTTTCGTTGTGAATGTATTCTAGTTCGTGGATCTGATTTGTGTTTTGATGATCTAAGCAAACAAGATATTCTTTGAGCGCTTGGATATTTTCCAATATGTTTTTGATTTTGTAATAATGTAAATGTTTCAAAAAATCTTTTACCTCTTGTTTGAGATATCAAGCAATATCTAGCGTTTCCACTTCATCGATAATATGGCTGTTGATGATATCCTTTTTATTTTCCGTCATATGAACACTGATTTTATGAGATATAAAGGTAAGTAATTACTTAATTACATGAATTTTTATCTTGTGGTATTCTTTCAGGTAATTCAACAAATGGATATCGTGTGTAATCAAAAATATTGTGTTTCCTGTTTTGTTGGCTTCAATAAGAATATCAGCCACGGCTTGAGTGTTTTCTCGATCAAGATTTCCTGTAGGTTCATCGGCAATAATAAATTCTGGATCATGGATAAGCGCTCTTGCGAGAGCTACTTTTTGTTTTTCTCCTGAACTCAAAAGTTTTGCTGGTTTGTCTAGGAGATGTTTGATTTGTATTTTTTGGAGTACTTGTTTGAGTTTGGATTCTATTATGGTATCTCCAAGTTCATATAGCTGAAGTGGGAAAATAACATTTTCTCTGACGGTAAGGTCTTCCAAAAGTTGATAGTCTTGAAAAATTATTCCCATTCTTTTTCTCAAAACTTGGATATCGTCCTGAGTGAGTGTGGAAATATCTTGGTCATTATAAAAAATTGTTTTTTCTGGTGGGGTAAGTTTTCCTGTAATAAATTTGACTAGTGTTGTTTTTCCTGTTCCCGAATGTCCGGTAAGTACAAAAAATTCTCCACTTTCCAATGAAATATTCAAATTTCTGAATAATTTATCTGGATTGTCTCGGTATCATCGGCTTAACTCTTTGACTTGGATAAGACTCATTTTGGACTTAGTGAAAAACTAAAAGTGGACTTCTAAACTAATGTTAAACTTCTAAACTAATGTTGAATTTTAAATTTTAAATGTTGAATGTAGGATTTTGTTATTGTATGGACTATTGTAATTTACGATAGTTTGTAAATAGACAAGTCCTTCATTAAGCATTCAACATTAAGCATTATTTGTTAGATTTTAAAGCATTTACCATTAAGCATTGATTCCAAGTTGTCTATAATTAAGTATATCCTCAAAATGTCGCATTTGCAAAACAAACTCTTTGTGTCTCGTTGTTTGAATTGACAAAATTGTAAAAACTGATAAAAGCTCGCTACGCTCGCGATAAAACGATAAAAGCTCACTATGTTCGCGATAAACTGATAAAAGCTCACTATGTTCGCGATAAACTGATAAAAGCTCACTATGTTCGCGAT
>CAYXTU010000007.1:5118-19749 GCA_964468245.1 uncultured Candidatus Peribacteria bacterium
TTCGCGATAAAACGATAAAAGCTCACTATGTTCGCGATAAACTGATAAAAGCTCCCGTTGGTCGCGATAAAAGCTCACTATGTTCGCGATAAAACGATAAAAGCTCACTATGTTCGCGATAAACTGATAAAAGCTCCTGTTGGTCGCGATAAAAGTTCGTCTATGACTCGCGATAAACTGATAAAAATCGTTAAAAAATACTTGAAAATGTTACTTGTTTTCTTATCTTAAAGTTGATAATCCGTAATTCGGAATTCGCAATATATTAATATTTTAATTTTTTAGTAAAATAGTATGCTAGAATTGAAACATGCCTTATGAGAATTGGAGAAGGTCGTCGACGGAGTTCAGTTGGAAAATTTTTTTCAGATATATCTTGGGAAAAAGTGACTCTTGAATGAAGAATTTAAAGTGATGGTTGATCTTCCTGGAGAAGAGAAAAAACAGAGGTGAGCTGTGCTTTCTGAGATTAAAACAAAACTTACTGAGGCTTATGAAGCGAAAGAACAATATTTCAAAATGTGACAAATAAATGAGCAATTACAAAAGGATTTGGTCGATATTAGTTTGGATGTCGTTCGTGAAGAAGGCACGTATTCGTTGCTTGCTGAGGTCAGAAGAGATGCCGAAGATATCTGCAAATGAATGGGATTTGTCGTAGAGTATGGGACAGAAGTCGTTACTAAGTTTGAAAATTTTGAGTCCGTAAATATTCCACTTACCCATCCTGCAACTGAAATGCACGACACTATTTATCTCAATGACAAGGATCCTAGTGGTGAGAATTTGATTCTCAGAACACATACGTCGTCTATGCAAAATTATTTAATACAAAAATACTGATTGCCACTCAAGGCGGTTGTGCCTGGAAGAACGTATAGATTCGAAAATATGGACGCATCGCATGACACGATGTTTTATCAGATGGAAGGTATCGTTATTGATAAAAATATCAGTATCGCACATTTCAAAGAAATGATCACAAAGTTTCTCTCTGCTTTGCTTCACAAGGATGTGGAAACGAGAATGAGACCTGGGTATTTTCCCTTTGTAGAGCCAGGATTTGAGATTGATGTGAGATATGATGTCTACAACAAAGAAACCGGAAAAATAGAAAAATCCAAACGAATGGAAATATTGTGAGCAGGAATGATTCATCCAAATGTGCTTAAAGAAGCTGGAGTCGACTCGACTCAACGATCTGGATTTGCGTTTGGTGTGGGAATTAGTAGATTGGCTGCCGTTCGTTATGCTATCAAAGATATTAGATATTTCACTAATGGGGACTTGAGATTCGCGAAAAGCTTTGCATAAATCAACTAACAACTAACAACTAACAATTTCGGAAAATAAGAAGAGCTCTCGGTGACGGGAGTTTTTTTTGTCCTTGAAAATTAAGTTCTTAAAATAAATAATTTTTTTTATATGTAAATATAAAAATAAATCCAAAAATAAATCCAAAAATAAATCTAAAACAAAAAAATATGAACAAAGAAATTGAAAGTAATCAAAGAATTCTCAAGAGAATTCAAAACGAATTGATCCCTCTTAAAAAACAACAATCTGAAGCACAGAGATTGTGGGCATTGGGATATAAAAAGTATATGTCTGCAACCAAACATCTCCAAAATAGGAGAAAAAGGGGTATGACTACCGATCCTATTAGAGATGGTGTTGTTAATCAAACAGTTCAAAAACTTTGGGAGACTATTGATGGTTGGGAAGAAAAATCTGAAGCACTAACAAAATGTAGAGATGAAGCTCGTATTGCTATGAGACTAAAAGAGCAAGAAATTATTCAACAAGAACAGCTTCTTGAAAAATTGCTTCATGAATATCATATTCAAACACAAAAAACTGATGGTATGATAGAAAAAGTCTTTATGCTCAATGATGGAGTGGTTTCTGCATTGGAAAATATGGACAAATATCTTTCTGTTGATGTGTTTCCTCATCTTCATGACAAAGCAACTCAAAAGTTGATTGAAAATTCAACTTCTACCAAAAAAGTTGTTATCATGACTAATAGTATCAATATTATGGATGTTGCCAAAGTAGAAGATGCAAAACGTGAAATTGATGCATTTTTTAAACGACTTACTCCTCAATCATCTGTTCAATCAGAGGATGATACGGTAGCTATGCTTTCCGAACTTTTGAAAGAACTTTTGGATGTAAAAATTAGAGTAAAAGCTGGTCCTAATTTGT
This sequence comes from uncultured Candidatus Peribacteria bacterium, assembly GCA_964468245.1. Lineage (GTDB taxonomy): Bacteria > Patescibacteriota > Gracilibacteria > Absconditabacterales > Absconditicoccaceae > CAJBLF01. The sequence continues at coordinate 7,327 of CAYXTU010000007.1, forward strand.
CAAAGTTTTTGGCTTTGGAATTGAGTGAAGAAAAATTTCCTGAATTGAGAAAGGCTCAACGATTGTTGGCAAGCGCTACAAATTATGTGAGATCAGGCAAATATGTTCGTCTCTATACTAGAGAAAACAAAGACGATGTCTGGCAACCAGTTCGTCAGTCGTAATAATGTTATTATATTTTATTAAAAGCTCGCAGTATATTCTGTGGGCTTTTACTTATTTTTCCATTTTTCTCTCATTCTTTTTGCGATCATTTGCCTATCTCGCTTGATACTCATAAACTTTTTGAATCACTCTACCAACGTTTTATGTTGTTTATTTTTTACTAAGATACCACAATCGATATCTACCAGTTCTGGAGTGGCTCATTGTCCGTAACCGAAGATGGGGACTCCCAAAAGCATTGCTTCTACCGTTCAGATTCCATAGCTTTCTTTGGTGAGATTGATGAGTCATTTTGCTTGGCTTATGATCTTGATTTTTTCATCTGCATCAGAAATTCGGCCAATAAAAATAATTGACGGACCTGCGATGGATTTCAAATATACTTCGTCGGGACCGCTTCCCATTACGATAAGTGGTACTTTGAGCTCGTTGCAAAGTTTGATAATTTTGTCGGTTTCTCTGACAAAATTTACTAATCTACCGATGTATATATAGTATGGTTGTGGGGCTTCTTGAATAGCTGGTACAAAGCATTTTTGGGTAACACGAGGATATTTTATTTCTATATTTTTCATACCGTAGAGTTCTTCAGCGACTTTTGCGGTGTATTTGCTATTGGCGTAGACTTTGTCGAATTTGGTGAATTTGAGATCTCGTTTTCTAAGCTTGGGGACTATTCGATGAAAGAGTTTACCTTTGAATCCTGTGAGTTTTTCGTTGTATTCGTCGTAATGTGTCCAGATATATTGCATAGGGGAGTGAAGATATACCGTAGTTTTGATGCCGGATATTGGGGTGATATTTTTGGCGATGGCAAAGGAGGAAATCGTGATATGGTCAGGATGATATTTTTTTATTTTGTAGGAAAGAATCTTCATCAAACTTGGATAGAAAAACATTAAATTGCGATAGTCGAAGAGTCGTGAAAGTCCTGGGATTTTGTGTGTGCCACATCGCAGGAAAAGCTGATTTATTCGCTTGGGAAGTGCGGTAATTATTTCTAATGTATGGTGTTTTGTAGTGAGTTTTTTCCTATCAGAAAAAAGTGTAAATACTTTTGCTTGCTGTATTTTTTGTTCTTCGATGAGGTCTTCCAAAACATTGAGAGCTCACCCGGGTGTGATTCGACATTGAACGAAAGCAAACTTCATAACTTCTTGATAAAATGATAAAGGCTCATTGCATTCCCGATAAAAATACTTCGTATGATAAAGAATGTTTATCTTTTTATCGCCCGAAGGGCTTTTATCAATTTATCGTTTTATGTTTGTGAAGCAAGGAAAATATTTTTTGCGAGAACTGCTTGAAAAATCTTTGGGAAACGATATTACTCATTTAGATATTTATATTTTTACCGTATATGTATGGATAGAGAAGAAAAAATATTTCTTAGAAAAAATATAATTAAGCTGATTATTGGTCTTGTGTTGCTAGGGTTTTCTTTTTCGTATATCCAAAATCATCCTGCAGAAAAAGCATCAATTTTTTCAGGTTTTCAGGTGCTTTGGCAGAGGGTAGTCGTATATGTTCACAAAGTGACCAATACTAATTCTGAAGCATACGCAAAAAAATATGATTATGAAAAGACGTATCAAGAACTTGTAAATATGGCTAAAAACAAAACATGTGTTGATTCTGCTATTATTATGGAACTTAATGAAACATATTTGAAACTCAAAAAAGAATGACTCAAGACCTTGGATGAAAATTTGCCTGGGTATGCGCGCAAGGCCAATGAATATAAGCATATGATAGATAATTGTGATTAGTAATTAGCTTAAAGCTCAAAGCTCAAAGCTCAAAGCTCAAAGCTCAAAGTTCAAAGCTTAAGGCTCAAAGCTGTTTTGATGTGTTATAGTAAAAAATCTCCGCGTTTGCGGAGATTTTTTCCTCACCCCCTTTCTCCCCCTCTCCTTCAGAGAGGGGGAATAGTTACTGCTCCCTCTCTGAAGGAGAGGGTTGGGGTGAGGAAAGGACTATCCTAGAAATGGAATGTTAATATCTCGGAATCTTACGAGGTCTTTGAGGAGGATGTAGATTCAAAGTCCCATGAGAAGTACAAAGAATACGAGGTTGATATATCATTCTATATTGAAATATTTTTCTGGTTTGAGCTTTCCGATTCGTTGTATGAGTACACCAAGTAATCTTCCGCCATCCAATGCTGGAATAGGTAAGACATTGAATATAGCGAGTGCAAGTGAGATCATACCTGCAAATCCGAGATAGAGTTTTCGTCATCATTCGCTGAGTAATGTTTCTCAAAATTTAATCGCTCCAGCTGGTCACGTGAGTTTGTTGAGTGATGTTTTTATCCTTGTTTTGTTGAAAGAGACGAGATCGCTTCCTAATGTCCCTAGAGCAGAAAAGGTTAGAATTGTTTGTGCTTTAATCTCTTTTACACCTATGCCCATCGCTTGTCGTAGGGGGAATTTGATAGGTTTGAGATTGATATTGCCTGCGGAGAATGTTAGTCCAAGTATGCAATTGTCTACTGGGCAACGTGCGTTTGCCTGCATTGTTTTGTTTTTTCTACTAAATTTTACGTCTATATTTTTGTCGATATTTTCTTTGAGAACCGTACCTATATTCCAGATATCTACTGGTGTTTTGTTGATAGAGAGAATAGTGTCTCCCGAAAACAATCATAGTTCTTGACCGATGAAATCTGATGATACTTTTTCTATTTTTGCTGGTACAGAGATTAGTTCTCCACTGATAAATCACTGGTCTTTGAGAAAATTTACGGTTGGCATAAGATAGCTATTTTGTTGTGATATTACTGCGTTTTCTGGGAGGATAGAAAGTGGTTGTGTTCACATAGTAAAGATTGCTGTGAATAGTCATCGTGCGAGGATGAAATTCATACCGACACCGGCAATCAGAATAATAATTTTTTTTCGGATTTTGGCTTTGATAAAACTATTTTTTGCATGAAAATCCTCGGTATTGTTTGGATCTTCACCTTTGAGTCTCACAAATCATCCAAGGGGAATTAGATTTAGACTATATTCTGTTCCTGATTTGTCTGTTCGGAGCTTGCAAACCTTGGGTGGTATTCCTATTCCAAATTCCAAAACTTTGACGCCACTTTTTTTGGCTGCGATGAAATGTCCTAGTTCGTGAATAAGTACTAACGACATAAACATAAGTATTCATAGAACGATTCACATAACAAAAAATAATTAATAATTAAAAATGAATAATCCCGGTTTCACCGAGGACAGGTGAAAAATGTTGGTATTTGTTATACTATATACTATTGTTTTTACATATGTTTTATTGTTGATTAGTGTGTAAGAAATTGTATAAGTAATTCAACTATAAATTAATTTAAAGCCTAAAGCTTAAAGCTAAAAGTCTAAAGTTCGATATTGATTTTAATTTGCTGATTAGTTTTTTATGAAGTTATATGATTCACATACCCACTTAAATACTGGTGATTTGTATCCTCAGCGAGAGAAATATCTTTTGCAATTCGTTCAGGCTGGATGAGTTGGACTGGTGAACTCATGAGCGAGTGATGAGTATAATGCTAAATGACTTGAAATAGCTAAGAAGATGGAAACATTGAACGATGGAACGATGGAACGATGAAAAAATGTATTTGTAAAATCGACGATAGGGTATCATCCGGAGTGCTGTAGTGATGGCGAGATTAGCGAGGAAAATATTCAGCAAAAAATTGTTGATTTGAAAAAAATGTATGAGGAAAATAAAGAATATATCGTCGCGATCGGGGAATGTGGTATCGATACTTATTATCCTGGAAGTGAAGATTCGTTAGAATTACAAAAAAAGCTTTTTGTTGCTCAGTGTGATTTGGCGAAAGAGTTGGATTTGCCACTAATGGTACATATAAGAAAAAATTTTGCATCTGCTTTTGAAATTTTGCAAAAATATCGCGATTTGACGGTGTATATTCATTGTCGAAGTTTTAATCCCGAAGAGGTTAAAAAGTTGCAGGTTGCAGGTTCCAAGTTGTGACGAAGGTTGTATATTGGGTTTTGTGGGAATGTGACGTACAAAAATGCTCAGAATCTTAGAGATACTCTCAAAATAGTCCCTTTGGAGAGGCTTTTGCTCGAAACTGATGCACCATGGTTGAGCCCTCAGGTAGTACGTGGTACTATGAATGTCCCTGCAAATGTGCAGTATATTTATGAATTTGTTGCTAAAGAGTTAAAAATGCCTTTTGAAATGCTTGCCGAACAAATAGAAAAAAACTTTTGTAGTGTATACAAAATTTAATATATTTACACATAATCTTGACTTTTTGTATTATATAAGTATATATTTTTTGTTTTTATATGCTTATATTTTTGTATATGGAAAAGTTTATTTATCAGTGTAGATTTGATGATCTTTCTCAAAAAGTTCAAAAAATTATGCAAACTACCACTCATCTTGTCAATCAAAAGCCAATTCATACTTTAGATTTTTTGTATAATACATCTTTTGAAGAAGATATGCCATTTTATGTAAAAAATCGTTTAAAAAACAATTCTCCTTCTTCGTATGCGCATTTGCAGAAATATATTAATGAAATAGAACATGAACTGTCTGCTATTTTGTTTCTTGATCCCACATTGAAGGATGATTTTTTTTCTTGATTGGTTAGAAGTTTGCAGTCATTGAAATTGCATATTCAATCATTTGTTGTTTCTACCGAAAAAAGATTAAATATATACTTTCTTGATAAACTGATTGATTTTAATGATTCTATACTTTTGCTTGTGTGTAGAGAAAAACTCAAATATTATAAAGTAATGTCGTATATGAATTTGGAAACAGAGCTTGCAAATGAATATATCCAAAAAATAGAGTCTGCGATTTGTAAAAAGCATGGACAAGAGAGTTTGTTATATTTTGATCAAAAAAAAGAAGAGATGCTCTGATTTGATACTCAGTTTGGTAATAATTATTTGTCTCTTGATCGTTGTATTGCTTTGTGGAAACAAAAATTTGCAAAAAATATAATACCCAAAAAATAATTTTTTATTTTTTTTGTAACATATATGCAAAATTTTGATGGTGTTGTCAATCAGTTGTGAAAATATGTCTCTGATATGAAAAATATTTTTGATACTGGGGCTATTTGATCCAGTGATGTAGCAAAAGAATATATGACAATAAAAGATAATTGTTATACCGTTTTGTTTCGTCTTAAACAGGCTTTGGAATCTGATTGACTTCTTGATCAATGTAAACATGATGTTTTGCGTCAATTAACTTTTCTTTTGCAGGATAAAAACAGTTTTTCTTTTGTCGCTGTGCAAAATATTTTTGAAATATTGTCTCAATCTTCATGTCCTCTTGAAAAAAAAGATTTGTCCTCGAATTTGATAGAATCGAAACAAAAACCTCTAGAATCACATAGTAAATCGACAAAAGAAGATACGCTTTCTTGATTGACTATTAGTGTTGAAAAAAACAAAAACAATAAATATTTTTCTGATAAACATAGTTCTACCACATCGGAAATGACTATTTCTTTCTGGAAAGATATTTTTTCTTTGTTTGATATGCAACTTGATGAAGATATCTATCTCTATATGAATGCTCGTGTATGTCATGAAATTTTGGATACTATTGATTGGAAAAAATACACTAATGAACAATTATCTACTATCATTTCTACTTTGCAATATACTTTTGAAAAACCAATTTTGCAAGAATTTTCTGCTAAAACAACCCTCAAAATATTAATCAAAGAAATTCAAGAAATATTGTCTGAAAGACATCAGTTGATTGCTGATCACAACAAACAATTAAATCTTTTGGAAAAAAGAAAGCTCCTTGCAGAAACATTTGTTCCTTTGAAAGATAGTATGTGAACTTTTGTAGAGTGAATTGTTTCTAGTGTTGAAAAGATAGGTGATATTTCATCTTATTATACTTGGAAATCTATCAAAAAAGATTCTGTTGTCTACAAAAAAATTGTTTTGTTGCATACTCTTTTTTTGCATACGTATTCTACGTATGTTGCTGATGTTGGGTATCGTATACTAAAAGATTTTTTTGCTGAAGATACTTCATTTGCTGCACTACTACAAACACAATTATCTACTCTTGATCATGTATATAAAGCTATGCCATTGGATCGTTTTTTCTTGGCTATCAAACAAGGATATCTTCTAGGTGATATGTATGAATTTTTGTTGGCTATGCAAAAACATATACCTGAAATTTCTTATGCAGATAGTTTGTTGCAAGAGCGTTTGGATACTTATTCATTATAGATTTTGCTTACACCCCGACTCTAAAATAAATTTCTTTGTCGACGAGTTCTCTTTTTGTTCACCATTTAAGTGCGGAAATTTGTTTCATGATTTCTATTTTTTCTGGTATATTCAAAATTGGGTCACTATATGGTACTCTTGTCTGGAAACTGAACGGTCTGGTTGGTTGATTGTTGACTACAATTTTGGATACTGCTCTAAAGGTGTCTCCATTTACCATATCTATTGCTGAAAACTCTGGACCAAACTCTTTTTCCAAAAATTCCGCATCTGTTGCGCCGATTTTGTGGATAAAGAAATTTCCCACGTTACCAAAAATAGTTTTGGAAAGATCGAGATTTCCTCCCAATCCTTCTTGTTTGAGCTGATCGATATATTGATGTGCAAGGATGAGTCCAAGCTTATATTTTCTGGCTTCTGATAAGATGCTTTCGATAGATTTTGATACGTAGTTTTGGAATTCATCGATATAGAGAAAGAAGGGAACTCTTTCTTTTGGTTCAAGACTTGCTCTTTTGAGCGCTGAGAGTTTGAGCTGCATTGCTACCATTCTACCAATAATTTTACTATTTTCTTCTCCTGTGAGACCTTTTGATAGATTAACCAAAATGACTTTTTTCTGATTCATTGCGTCGAAGAAATTGAACGATGACTTCGGTTGTCCTATCACGTTTCTGATGTAGGTTCCCGTCGTGAAAGGTCAGAATTTTGCTTGGATAAATGGGATAATTTCTGCTTTTTCTCTGTCTCCCATTTTTTTGTAGGTCTTGTTCCATCGAGCTGCAATGATAGGATTTTTTACATTTCTGATTTTGCTTTCTGCAAATGCATCGTCGGTAAAAAGTCTCATAATATCGATAAGTGTTCCTCACTCTGGTTGTTCCATCAACAAGAAACATGCGTTGCGGAAGTAATCTTGTATACGTGGTCCAAAAATTTCTTCTCCATACATAGAGACAAACATCTCTACAAGATCGTTGGTGACTACATCTCTTTCATCGTCGTTTTCTGGTCCGTCCAATGGGTTGAAGGCAAGCGGATAATCGGTATTGGAAAGATCAAAATAAATCAGATCATCTATTTTTTCTTTAGGATAATATTTCATAACGAAATCAACCAATTCTCCATGTGGATCAATAACACAGAAACCATTTCCCAATCTGATATCTTCTAAGAGTGTTGTAAGCATCAATGTTGATTTACCAGAACCTGTTTGTCCGATAATATAGGTGTGTCTCATTCTATCGTCATTGTCAGAAAGTATTCTAATTTCTTTTTTGATACCTGCAAACGTGTTGTATCCTAATAATATTCCTTCTGTTGGTATATTATCTGGTGCTGGGACAATCTTGTATCTTTGTCGGCTGATGCGTGGATTTCTATTAAACTTTGCATTTGGAATATGAATGATAGAGGAAAGCTCTTTGATGCTCAAAATCATTTTTTTATTCCATTTGTTGAGATTGGCTAACATTCATTCATTGCTTCTAAATAATCTATTGATAAAATCTTTGGCAAATTCTTGAATGTTTTTTGATTTCTTGAATTTGAATGTATTGAGTCCTATATAACTATACTGACTAAATCATCTTGCCAAATCCTCTATAATTCTTTCTGGTCTCTTGGGATCTGGCGAAGTAACTAATGCTCTGATTTTGACGGAGAAGATTTCATCTTCCGTTTTTTTGTCTAAATCTCCTGTTTGTTGTTGGGTAAGATCGCTTTTTTTCTCCTCGTCCTTTGGGGTATCTTTATTTTCACTGTTTGCGCTCATAATTCCTTTTCGAATGTCTTTGAGAAGGAGACTTATGAAACCTTTATTTTTTCCGTCTTTGATTTTTTTGGATTCTTTCCTGAGTTCTTTAAGTACCTTTTCATCTAGTGGAGAAATTAGTATCTGTAAACACATTTTTTCATCGGTAAGTACTTTTGAATATGCAGAAAGTAGGCTATCCATAGGGTCAGCTTCAAATGACTCATAGGTTTTGATTGGATATGCATTGTCTTTGGCTAGGACGAATTCACCTCCTGCCATATATTTTCCTGCTTCCAACAATTTTGGTTGATCGATAGGATCTACTACTGCACCTATATAAAATGATGAAATAAGTTTTTCCATGTTTTCTACGTGTTCTTCTGGTACTCCCATAATGAACTTGATAACTTCTTTTTCGATAAACATTTCCATACTAATATAATTGTGTCAGAATTTTTTGTGTTTTCGTTTATCATCTATGATAGAATAAAAATTTTTGTAAATCTGATTCATGATTTGGATGTTCTGCTTCATATCTCTGATGGTATCTCCACCCTCATCGCCTCATTTTGTAGTCACGCTTTTTGGGATTTTGATCTGAAGATATCTTAATTTGGCTGCTTGTTGTGTTCTGTGGGTTTTGTGTAATCAAGAAAATACTGTTTTGATCGCTCGTGATCATATCAGTCGTATTGCTACTGCTATAATGATGATAATAAGTAGTTCTGACATAGTCTATATATTTCGCTAAATGATACTGTTTGTAGTGCTACTATTATAGAGAATATACATAAAAATGCAATTTTGTTGGTTTGTTTTTGGCTTTATGTGGTTATTTTTTCCCCATTTTGGGGAAAATGTTATATGATATGTATTTTTTTCCGTTGAGATTTGTCTCTCTTTTCGTATACAAATAACAGGTATACTCTTTATTTTGTTATCTGTGTCACGGTATGATACTTTCATGAAAAGAATTGTCTATTTCTCTCAAACAAGAGCTTACTCAAAAAAGAGCTAAATTTTTCGGTGAGAGAAAAGCATATGTTGCGATTATATTCCTAGGTGAAGACTATTCATCTGCTACCTATGTGAAACATAAAAAAGCCTATGGAGAATCTATTGGATTGCCAGCAATAGTTTTTGGACAGAATCATCACGCTGAATATGATAGGAATCAAGCTGGGAAATTCGATGATGTCGGTATCTATATCAATCAGAATTATGATAGTATTTGAAAGATTATGGAATTGATTAGATATCTCAATCATGATGATGAATGTGTTGGAATTATTATCCAACTTCCTTTGCCTAAACAGTTTGAACAATACAAAGAGCAATTGCTAGCTGCTATTACTCCGCAAAAAGATCTTGATGGTCTTGGTGGTGTAGTTGTGTGATTGTCAGAAATGTGACTTATTGATTTTGTCCCTGCGACACCCAAAGCGGTCTTATATGTGCTTGAACAATATAATTTAGCTAATTTTGCTGGAAAAACTGTCGCTATTTTGTGACAGAGTAATATCGTTGGGAAGCCGCTTGTTCTGGAGTGTATCAAGAGAGGAGCAACTGTTTATACATGTAATGCTGATACTCCTGTAGAATCAATCAAAACTATATCAAAACAATCTGATTATATCATTTCTTGTACCGGGAAAGTTCATCTTATCGATGATTCTTTTGTCCGTGATGATAACTCTCAGATTATCGTCGATGTCTGATATGGTCACATAGATGGAAAACCTGTCGGTGATGTAAACATCGAAACTATTCAAAACAAAGTTGCTGCGTATACGCCAGTTCCTGGGTGAATTTGACCACTTACGGTAGCGTGTTTGTTTGCTAATGTTTTTGTGTTGCAAGAATATGCAGATGTTTTGAAACCATATAAACTTTAGCTCCTTTTAGTCGCGATAAAAATTGATAAAAGCTCCCTTTGGTTTCGATAAAAGCTTCGCGATAAAAAATTCTTTATTAATTTATCGCACGAAGTGCTTTTATCAATTTATCATTTGTTTTAAAGTCTATGGTCTATGATGTTATTATAATAGGTTGAGGAGCTTCAGGATTGTTTTGTTCGATGTTTTTGCCGAAGGAACGAAAAAAATGTATTATAGAAAAAACGGATAAATTTTGATCAAAAGTTCTTCTTTCGTGATGAGAAAGATGTAATTTGACTAATATACATCTGAATCCAGAACTGCATTATGTCGGACAATCGTTGAAATCATTACCGTCGCTTTTCCATGCATTTGGACCTGAGGATATGATCGCTTATCTCACGGAACATGGAATAGAAACCAAAATAGAAGAGAACTGAAGAGTTTTGCTCAAGAGCTGAAAGGCTAAACAGTTGGTAGAATTTCTTGTCGATGCATCCAAAAAAAATGAAACGGAATTTTTGCTTTCGCATGAAGTATATTCTATTGCTACTTCCGAAAATGCTACTTTTGTCGTTACAACTTCTGCTGGTGTATATACTGCCAAAAAAGTAATTATAGCGACAGGAGGAATGACATATCCACAGATCGGTGCGAGTCCGTTTGCCTACGAAATGGCAGAGCAGTTGTGACTTATGATTTCCAAGCCTCATGGGGCTTTGTGTGGAATAGAAACCAAAGAAGATTTTTCTTCACTTGCAGGAAATACTGTACAAGCAATGGTAAAATTGTATTGTCAAAATAAACTTGTGTATAGTGCTTCGTGAGCTGTATTATTCACTCATTGGGGACTTAGTTGACCGATAATTTTTGATGCTACAGTATATATAGATGATATCAGTAAATATTCTTTGCAGATTGATTTTGATTTTTCTGGGACTAGCAAAAAAGTTATTTCATTTTTTAAGCTCAAGATCGGAGACACGGTGCGTGATATTTCTCTTGTCGCGTTGAGATCAATCCAAGAAGCGAAAGTGTCTGTCTGATGAATTTTGTTGAAAAATATAGATCAATCTTTTCAATCCAAAAAAATTCCCTGATTGTATTTTATCGGCGAGTCGCTCGATATTACAGGCAAGACTTGATGATTCAATTTGCAGCGAGCATGGACGAGTGGATTTTGCGCAGCAAAAAAAATAACTAACAACTAATAACTAACAATGAACAACGAAAGAATAGTCTTATTATGGACTATTGTGATACTATTTACGTAAAAATGTCAATGTAATCTGCTTTTGGGAAGTAGATTTTTTGCTTTTTTTTGAAAAACAATTATAATCAATAAGCTATTTATATTATATTTTTGTTATGAAATCTAAACTAAAAAACGTAGGACAGATCCCAGGTAGTGTAATCTATACCGGCGATAAAATGACTGCAGAATCTACGGTGTATATGATTGCCTATAATTCTGAAGTCAAAGAAACCAAAGTAAAAGATTTTAATGAATGTAAGTCTTTGTCTCCTCATGCTGTGACATGGATAGATTTTGTCGGTATCGATCAAACCAATGATATTCAAGAAATAGGGCAAGTGTTTGATTTGCATCCTTTGACGCTTGAAGATATTGCAAATACCCAACAACGTCCCAAAATCGATGATATGGAAGATTATATTTTTATGTCGTTGAAAAAATTTGAATATCATAGAGGTACTCAGGTCTTGGACGAAGAACAAATTAGTCTTGTTTTGGGAAAAACGTATTTGATTTCCTTCCAAGAAAAACATGGAAACGATGATTTCGAAATTATCAAAGAAAGAATAAGAAAATCTAAATGAAGAATCAGAAAAATGTGATCTGATTATTTGTTGTATTCATTGATGGATACTATCGTTGATAGTTATTTTGTGATTTTGGAAAAAATAGAAGATGATATTGAATTGCTTCAAGATGAATTGTTAAATTCTCCTAATCAAAACACACTTCCAAAAATACAATCACTCAAACACAATCTGATTATTCTTCGCAAATCTATACGACCAGTCAGAGAAATGATCTCTTCGTTGCAGAGATTTGAATCTCGTATCTTTAGTGAAGAACTTGATACGTATCTGAGAGATTTGTATGATCATACGGTACAGGTTGCTGATACTTTGGATACATTTAGAGATACGCTTTCTGGTTCTCTGGATATCTATCTTTCTAGTTTGAGTAATAAGATGAACGGAATCATGAAAGTGCTTACTATTATAAGTACGATTTTTATTCCTATGACGTTTATTACGGGATTTTTTGGTATGAACTTCAAATATATGCCTGATTTTATGGGTAATCCACTTTCTTATCTCTGATTTTTTGGAGTGATGGTGTTGCTTGCTGGTG
>CAYXTU010000008.1:0-5507 GCA_964468245.1 uncultured Candidatus Peribacteria bacterium
GATGAGGAAGCGCACTACTGAAAGACAAAGCGAATACATTGAATATAATCAAAAAGCTTTGATGAGCAATTACTATGCCGTTGAGCATTAAGACGAGAACTGGAATTTCTGACGATGACAAAAAAAATCAGATGAAATTTTTGGTAGAAGCGAGCAAGTATGTAGATATGATTACCATCCATGGAAGGACAGTAAAACAAGCGTACACCGGTGATGCTGACTGGGAATTTATATACGAGTTGAAAAAAAAAGTAGCCAAGAATTGTAAAATTATAGGAAATGGTGGAATAAAAAACTATGAAGAAATAGAAACGCTAAAAAATAATTTAGATGGAATCATGATTGGTCAAGCAGCTATCGGGAACCCGCGAATCTTCACTCCACATGTTCCAAGTAGAGAAGAAATTAAAAAGATTATTTTGAAACATCTCGACTATATGATCAGCTATGAAAATTATTTTCAGGAACAAAAAACAAAGTACAAAGACATATTAGTGATGCCAGAGAATTTGAATATGAATGTGACAAATCCCCAAGCGATTACCCTCGCAGAGTTTAGAAAACATCTGTTTCAGTATGTGAAGTGAATTTCGTGATCCAAGGAGTTTAAGCAGAAAATAAGTACCATCGTCGATTACGAGCAGCTCGTGGAAGAAATTCAGAAATTTTTTGTGTAATTTTTAATCTATTTCCTTATAGTGTCGGATATGAATTATGAACGTTTTGATCACAACATACAAGGAGCCAAAAAGAGTATCTATTTGGTAAATATGAGCAAGGAGATTACTCCGTATTTTTCGCAATTGGCGAGCGAATGAATAGAAAAATATCTCAAACAATGAAAAAAAATCTGAATCCTCGTCAACAAGAAAGGCTACTCCTGAGGTATTATCTGCCACGATTGCGGACATATTCCCAAGTGCAAAAATTGTGACGTGAGTATCAGCTATCACAAGATCGAATCGTGAGAAACTATAGGGCTTTGTCATATCTGTAAAATGCAATATAATGTGCCTACCACCTGCCCTTCCTGTCATGGACACAAGATCAAAGAGTTTGGTCTATGAACACAAAAAGTCGCTGAATATATCAAAAATGAATTTGACAAAGAATCGCTGATTATCGAGTCTGAAAGCGTCAGATCTCCGAATAAAATTGCTAAGCTTTTGGAGCATATAGGTGATCATCAAATAATTATTTGAACATCGTTGCTTGCTACACCTATCAAAAACAATCCTCTTGACCTCATTATATTTCTCAATGCGGACCTAGGTTTGAATATCCCTGATTATACATCAGCAGAAAGAAATTTTTATTTTTTGTATGAGACTTTCGTCAAACATACGACAGCAAATTTTATTGTACAGTCGTTTAACCCAGATCAGTACAGCATTCGCAATGCATGTAGAATGAGCAAAGAAAAATTTTATGAAGAAGATAATGTCTTTAGAAAGGTAAACGGGTATCCGCCGTTTGGAGAATTGTGTGTGATTTTGTACAAAAATGAAATCGAGGAATCGCTCTACGCCAAGGTCGATACCCTGTATAAAGATTTGTTGTACTTGAAAGAAAAGTATGAACTAAAAGATATAGAAATTTATTCTACTCCTCCGTTGATTTACAAAATGTTTGGGAAATATAGATACAACATTATTTTGAAATGACCCAACGTCAGGCAATTTATGGACATCATTTTCACCAAATTGAACTTAGCCAAGAAAGGGTTTAAGGTCGATTGGATGGCTGAAAGTATTGTGTAAAATCACCCTTCGTTTCCCTCTTTAGTCCCGCCTTGCGAGATAAACGCCGTGAGACTTCAGTAAAAAAGCCCCTTCTTTGCTAAAGAGGGGTTAGGGGTGATTCAAAAAAAACTCCGCTGGGATTGCCAGACAGAGTTTCATAATCATTTGTTTTTTTACCAAGCAATAGCGACAAGCTCTTTGGTGGCTAGAATCTTGCATAAAGCCACACACAACTTTTTATCGTCAATTTTGAAGCCATATACGTAGATACCTTTTATCCCTTTGTTTTTAACTATATTCAAAAACAATGGTTTGTCTAAATTATGTTTTAGGGTATCAAATAATTCTTCTTTGATCTCGCTCCATGATTGTCCAATCGGTAGGTAGCCTTGATATTCTGGAACTTCATTCCAATGTTCTCCGAATGCGAAATGCGAAGAGATTTCAGTTGTTGTTTTTGTGTTCATGTTTTTTTGTTTTATACCCGTTTGTACGGGTTGATTAATAACTGTGATATAATATTTAATTTTAAAAATTGATATTCAATTTTTTTCAGACGATTTTTTGCTTTGTTGGCGTCTGGCTTTTCGACAAGTTTCTGAAGAGCTATCATTTTCGCCCAGCAATTTTGTGTGCGCTGGTGATTGATATCTCGTTTTCTCTGAAGCAACCATTTTGCAGAAATCAACGAACTTATTGTCACTCCTAAGGAAAATCCAGCTCCCATTGCAATTAAATACCATTTTATTGCACTAAGTACGCTGGTCGTATATATTTCATATTTCCATATACCGACAATTATCAGCACAAAGAACAAACTACATACTACAATTTTGTCTTTTAGCTTTCTCCAAACATTCCCTTGGAGGTGGGATTCAAACAATTCTTTTTCTGATTTTTTCATTTTTTTTATTTAAGTTATTTTTTTATTTTTTATAAAGATATCATATATATTTACCAAGCTAAGTCAATAAAAAAAACTCTCGAGAATACTTTGAGAGTTTTTTGTGAAATAATAGGTTTTAATGTTTTTATTCGGTTTGTTCCGTTTCAGGAACTTTTTGATTTTTTTCAGCTCGGATCTTTAGAATGTCTTCAGCAAAAACACATCGATACCCTAAGAGAAAAAATTTGTCTTGAATTTTTATCAATGTTTTCGAGGGTGTTGCAAAATACTCATGGAGTATTCTTAAAAGTGTGTTTTCTGAAATATACTCAGTATCTAAGAAAAAATCACTTTTTTTTTCAAATACTGTAAGATCTTTTTGCATACTTTCTAATCTCGTTTGAGATGAAGCATAATACTTTAGCGTTTCTAGTAGTTCATTTAATTTGTAATACTTCATAATTTGGTTCATGCTACTTGTTTTTGGTTAATATTTTTTTTGTTTTTTGTTTTTGTACACAAATCGGGGCAAAAATCAACATATAATATATATTTTGTGTTTGTCAACCTTAAATAGTGGAGATATTGGATGTTTTTTTGCTTCTTATAGTATGCTGAGTATACTTACTATGATACAACGAACAAACGAATAAACGACGAACTACTGTTGTTTGATCGTTTGAGCGCTTAATCGTTTTAACGTTTATGCTATCTTTATGGAAGTTATTAAAAACGTAGTCTACGATACCAACTATAGTCCGCAAGTAGCTGACGGTGGATATCCCGAGCATCAAGCTCCCGCTGCTGCGAGTAAGTTAGGATTTTTTGATAAGATTTTATCAGAGATTTTTCCGAGTTTGTTTGCAAAAAAGTGAGGATCTTCACTCCCGGGAGGAAAGGGGAAAGAACCGCTCCCAGAAAATGCAGAAATAAAGGACAAAGACCTCAGAGATCAGGTTAAATATTTGTTGGAAATGCCTGATGAAGAATACAATGATCAAAAGCTCACGAGCAAGATGAGAGCATATATTGCCGAAACAGAAAAAGAATACAATACTGTGATCAGCGATTACAAGTCGCACATTGCGCCTTCGTACTGGGAATTTAAGCCAACCCATTATAATGTGTCAGGAATTTTTTGAAAAACATATTATGCCCAGAGTTATCCTTCATACATCGATGCGCTGTGGACGAGAGATATTTTTGGGTTCCATGCAAAATGGGATATGACCTGGTTTATCTATCCAGAAGATGATGCAGCGATCCAGTCTATGTTGAAAAACAGAGCGACACAATTGAAAGCTGAAGTAAGAGACGCCCAGCAAAAAGGGATTACTCTCGATATGGAAGTGGAACAGCAATATAGAGATGTTGAAATGATTAGAGAGAAGCTAACAACTCGTGAAGAAAGATATTTTGAAAATTCATTTTACATCAATATCTATGATGACGATGAAGCAAAACTCAAAGAAACAGGCAAAAAAATAGAACAAAAAATATCAGGATATGGAATCTGAATCAAAAGTGCGATCCAGAGAATGGACGAAGGATTTACTTCTGGACTACCGTTTTGCTCTGATGAACTTGGTATCAGCAGAAGCTCAGTGACGTCATCACTTTCTGGTGGATTCCCGTTTATCTCCAACGACATGGTCCAAGAGACTGGAATCTTGTATGGAATCAATATGCATACCTGAGGATTGGTAATCTTTGATAGATATAGCCAAAAACTTCCAAATATGAACAGTGTGATTCTCGCTACTTCTGGTGCCGGAAAATCGTTTACGGTAAAACTAGAAGTGCTTAGATATTTGATCAACGATATTGATGTCATTATTATCGATCCAGAAAATGAATATAAAACATTGTGTGAAAAGGTAGGATGAACCTATGTAAACATCGCAACGAATTCACAACAATATTTGAATCCATTTGATATTCCGCCAAGAATAGAAGACGTAGAATATGGAAAGGGAGATTTGTTGAGAAGTCAGATAATGAATTTGATCGGAATGATACAGATTCTGATCTGAGGATGTACTCCAGAAGAAGAAGCATTGCTTGATAAGGCATTGCAAAGCACGTATTCATTGAAATGATTCTCTTTGGAAAACGATAGTTATGAAGGGAAACAACCCCCAATTATGGGAGATTTGATGAATGTATTGGAAGGAATGGATGGAGGTGATAGACTTGCTCTTAGACTGAGCAAATATGTAAATGGTACCTTTGGAAAAGTATTTAACAACTATACCAATATCGATATCAACAATAAATTGACAGTGATTAGTATCAGAGATTTGGAAGACGCATTGAAGACACCAGCGATGATGAACGTTTTGAACTGGATATGGACCAAAGTAAGATCACACAAGAAAAAAAGAATGCTTGCCTGTGATGAAGCATGGATCATGTTCCAAAATGAGACATCAGCAGAGTTTTTGTTTGGATTGACCAAGAGAGCAAGAAAATATGGATTGTGAATTACAGTTATTTCACAAGATATCGAAGACTTCGTAAGAAGTAAGTATGGTAAACCTATTATCTCCAACTGTGCATTGCAAATATTGTTGAAACAATCTACAACCTCAATCAAAGCATTGAACGATCTTCTCTGACTTTCTGAGGCTGAACAAAGAAGATTGGTTTCAGCAGGTGTCGGAGAATGACTTATATTTGCTGGCAATCAACATGTAGGAGTCAAAATATTAGCATCACCAGAAGAAAAAGCATTTATAACGACGGACGTAAAATAACTAACAACTAATAACTAACAACTAACAACTAATAACTAACAACTAATAACTAACAACTAATAACTAACAACTAACAACTAATAACTAACAACTAACAACTAATAACTAACAACTAACAACTAA
>CAYXTU010000008.1:5607-19598 GCA_964468245.1 uncultured Candidatus Peribacteria bacterium
AACTAACAACTAATAACTAACAACTAACAACTAATAACTAACAACTAACAACTAACAATAAAGGAATTGTACATTTACTAACTATTGTGAAAATACTGTAGTTTATAAGAACAATACAATCCATCACTGTTCACTGTTAGTTGTTCACTGTTAATTAATATTATTTATCATTGTATTTTAGTATGGTGGAAGAAGTAAAAAAAACAGATAGCAACACCAAGACCCAGCTTTCGCTTGCAGCAGCGCTGTTTTTTTCTCCATTGGTACAACATATGCTCACCACTAATTCACGAGAACTTAATGAGGAGGAAAAAAACTTTATTCGTAGCTATATCAAAGTCGGGTATATAACCCTAGCATTTTGACTTCTCACACTCGCAGCAGGGATCATGAATTATCTGTTTGCGTTGAATATCTTGAATGTCGTGTATATCGTCAGTATTTCTCTTTTGGTATTTTTGTTGGTTATTAGTATGGTCAGCATTCTTTCCGATATTACTTTGTTGAAATGAGGACAATACGCGCTCCCTACGTATACCGTAGAAGGTGAAAAAAAAGATATTCTCATTACGTATTTGCCACTATATAGCATATATTTATGGTACAAAATTCATAATTTTGAAAAACCTAATTGGTGGATAAAAGAAGCTTTGCTGATATGGATGTTATTTTCGATACTAACTATGACATGAGGTATCTGAATAACGAGTATTTCGCTAATTGTTGTTATCATAAGAATTGCGTCACTTATGTCAGGAATTGATATTCTCAGTATATCTCTCAAACAACGCTTGAATAAATTGTTTATAAAAAATCCTGAAGAAATTCGAGGGTATGTTGTCTGAAGCTGTAGTTATCTCATCAAATGACTGTTTCATCTCGTAGTTACTATGCAACCATATACACTTCATGATGAAATTATACAAGCAAAAAAATCCTATGAACAAATACTGTCACTCGAAGAACCTGTGATTATATGAGAATATATTCTCTGAATTATTTTAACGATTGGACTTGTCTACTTCATTCCTCTTGATTTCACTGTACGAACATATTATATTGGATTTTGATTGATTATCTGAAGATATTTACTTATGGGTTTACAGCTGAAACACCTTCCTCATCTCCCTTTGGCAAGAGAACTTATACTCTTGGGAAAAATTATTGGAGACAAAGTAAAAAAACTTTTTATACCAAATAACTCATAATATGATGCAAAACAAAAACACAAGTAAAGTAAACAAAATCCTCTTGTCTGTCATGACACTAGCATTTTCGTTTGTTGCTTTTGCGCAAGCGCAAAGTTGTACGCTTTTGCCAGGATTTGTACCTAATATATTGATTGATGGTGTGTCAAGGACTGCCTATCAGATCCCTGAAGCTACGTATACGCAAAGCTGTCTTGAAGCTCAAGGAACAATAAAATGTGACTATGGTACCCTCGTAGATGGTAATATTTTCAAATATCCTTCATGCATTCCTCATACACGAAGCAACTGTACCACACCTACGCTTGCCAATCATTTGGAATATAAAACATTGTATAAAGCATCACAATCAACATATACCCAGACCTGTCAACAGCTTAGTCAGACACTCCAATGTCTCAATGGTATATTTACAGGAGGAACACATCCAGAATTGTATACCAAAGGAAGCTGTGTAGATTCCAATCGATCACAATGTATTGATACCCGAACCAATAGTTTCAAAGATCATGGAGAAACTATAGTGTGATATGTTAGTTCAAATCCTGTTTTGTGACAGACTTGTACTACACTCCAAAGAACACTTACCTGTATCAATGGTACTCGATCTGGTGGAAATCAAGCAACATTGAATAGAACATGCGCAAATCCTCTAAGCTTTGCTCCATGTACCAATATACGAACAAATACGGTACTTCCTCATGGTACGGTAATATATGGATATACGAGTCCCACCTGAATCTGTAATAACATCAGAAAAGCACTGACCTGTACCAATGGACTACGAGCATGAGGTACTCAATCAGCACTTTCTTCTACCTGTACAGAAATAAATACAGCACCATGTCCAAATATTTTGACTGCTAGTGGTGTACTTGCCCATGGAACATTTATCACTATGTATACCCAAGCTACTGCACTTGGAGACAACAACAAATATTGTACTGATTATATCAAGACACTCAAATGTGTAAATGGAACGCGATCATGAAATCAGTCAGGACTCTTTACTGGATGTCAAAATATAGAAGCATGATCATGTTTTGATGCCCACACTAACAAACGAATAGCACCATTTGGTACTATATATAGATATACAATTAGTCAGCCCACTGCGAGCATGAGTTGTGCTCAAGCAAGACAAACCATTCATTGTATCAATGGTACCCGATCTGGGGGAAATATCAACAACTCTCCAACTTGTGGAAACTGCCTTCTCCCTCGATGAGGTATTTTGGCAGAAGGAGCATCTACCTATGGATATTCTACGATACTCCGAGCAACTACAGGACAAAACTATACTGCGGGATGCTCACCATTTAGTGGACATTTTATGTGTGTAAACAGTATGATCCAGCTCCTTCAATGAACATGAGGAACCTCAACATGATCCTATACTTCTAGTATCTACCGTTATTCACTCGATCAATGTCAGGCATGACAAGCAAGAAACTGTAGTTTTGTAGGTGGTACCGGAATAGTAATACTCAATCATGGACAATCCAAAACATGATATTCTCAGATGAGAGCTGAATTTCCCAAGACTTGTGAAAAAAACTATGCTACTAAACTCACTTGTATCAACGGTAGTATCAATGGAAACTATCAAACATACAAATATTCTGGATGTACCGGCGAGACATTGAAACCCGGCATCGATATTGCTATTGATAGCTCCAATGGACTTCTCGGACAAGAAAATATTAGTGGTGGTGTAATCGCTCAGTGATCTAGTCCGCAAATCAGTATCCTTTTCCAAAACAAATGAGATACCGCTATAAATCAAGAAAATGTGCCTGCTGGATTTCTTTCGTGCACACGAAAAGAACAAAATCTTCCTGTCTATTCATCCAAAATACTCAGTAGTTTTGTGGTTAACCCCGGGACAAAGGTCGGTGTAAATATTAGAATCATGCCACTCTTTACTCAATCTTTGGGATACAAAACTCTGGAATGTAAAGCTCTCGGAACATCCGTATGAGATACCCTCTACCCTACTAACAATGTATGGTCATGAAAATTTGAAATTGTAGAAGCAGGAAGATTTGACCTTGCACTAAGCAAGAGTATCGAATCTATTAGCAAAAATCTTGAAGCTGCAGAAGGCGCTGTTGGTCCACAATGAGCACAAAATTTTGTCTACAACAAGATCATGAATGTTCTCCTTCCGCTTATTATTGTATTGTGAATTTTGTCTGCGATATTGTGATTTTACAAAGTTATGTTTTCTAGTGAAGACAAAGCAGTAGCAGAATGAACAAGATATATTATCTTCTGAGTCGTCGGTATTATCTTTATTATGAGTGCAAAATTTATCGGACAAAATATCTTTGATCTTCTCAGCAAATCAGATATTAAATGATTTGAAATGGCGAGTGGACTGTACAATACCATTGTGTATCCGTTTATTAAATTTGCGATTTACCTGGTCTTGGGAGCAATGTTTGTCATCTTGCTTTCTCGTGTCATTACCTTCCTTTTTGGTACCGATAGTGATGCCACCAAAAAAGCCGGAACAATTATCTGATGGAATGTTATCTCTATGATTATTATCATCGCCGCAAAACAGATTATAGAAGCGATTTATGGAAAACAAGAGACCATCGTCAAAGATATTACCAATCTCGGAGAAATCTGATCTGGAGTCTTGGCCGACAAAAATATCCCTATCCTCTATCAAATTATCAACTATGCCTTGTGAATTGCATCACTCGTTATCTTGGTAGTTATCATTATCCAAACCATACAACTTTTGATGAAACCAGATGATCCTGCACAAGTCAAAAGTATCAAAAATAGCCTTGTCTATATGTTTATCGGTATTCTCGTCCTCGGAGCTGGATATTTGATTGTAAACTTTGCTATTATCAACTAGGAAACATTGCCTAATGGTCCCGATATATCGGGACCGACAAATAATCGCATAATATTGACTGAATATTGCTGCAAAACAGCAATTTTTGTCTATTTTTGTCGCGAATGAAATGAGTATTTGTCTATTTTTTCCAATCTTAGTTATAGTTGAATTTACGGGGCGAATATATATACAAAAGGTCACTTTATTTTTGTTATTGAACATTATGCGTATATTCTTGATTATTCTTCTTATTGCTGCTGGGATAGCATTTATCGGATCTGTTATGCTTATGTCACCAAAAGGTGGTCTAGGACTAGGTATTGGATGAATGGCTGGTGGAAACGAATATGGAAGCAAAAAAACACTTGAAACTAAACTCAAAAAAGTTGCCATTATTTCTGGTGTCCTTTTTCTCGTAGTATCGCTTATTTTACCGTATACTAAGTAAACTATGATAACCATCAAAAAAAAACTCGTAAGAGATATTCTTAGATACACTTTTTTCTTATCTTTGTTTTTTTGGGTATTGATCAGTATCTATGTCGGATATCAATATGTATGATTTTCTTCTACCCAAGTAAATACCAAGTGAGGAACTTTTGTTGAAGGTATTTTTAGCAATACTTCATATCTTCCCTATCTTCGTAATGACACGCAAAGCAACTTTTATCAGGGACTACTTTTTAACAGCTGCCTCAAACCATCTTATGATCCCAAATTGCCTGCATATATCCCTGATCTTTGTACTGTCACTACCAAAGACAACAAAAGCTATACTATAGCATTAAACAAATGATTTATTCGATCTGATGGGACTCCTATATCACTCGAAGACGTGTTTTTTACGTATGATAGTATTTTGCGCAACAATATGCGAAAGTTGCCTCTTCTGACCCAATACAACGATTTTACTATCACCAAGGACGTAAACAATACCTTGAAAGTTGTTTTCCCCAACGAATCATCAGACAATATCTTGTTTTTTACCAACTATATTCTTCCAAAACATATCTTGATCAATGCAGAGCTCAATGACTATAAATCGCTATTTGCCTTTAGTCCTGTATATACCAATTGCGCGAATCTAGTCTCTCAATCCAATGACGAATATAGTCTCGTATTCAATCTCGTCAATTGTAATCAGAGTAATTTAAATTTTTATCAGGTCAAAAATACAACATCGTTTGAAGCATTCAAATCTATAGTGAACAATTGATGAAATTCTATCATAGATGCTTATATTGGTGATGAAACTTTGCCAGGATATGAAAACAAAAAAATTCTGACGAACAAACTCGTGACATTGTTTTTTAATACTCGCTCAGAAAATCTTCGTGTAAGAGGAAGAAGAGTTCTTGGGTGACTTATCAAACACAATTTTTATACTACATGATATGAAAATTTTCTTCGAAAAAATAACGATGGTCTTTTTGATGTCTTCCAATCTACATGATCTGATGTCAAAAATCTACTCAATCGTGAATACAATGAAAATATTATTACCAAAGAAGACTTAATGGATATGAACGTTTTACCTCTTTCCAAAAGTATTAGTCTCAAAACTCAATGACAAAAATTTGTTTATTTTATAGATACATGATCATCACTTCCTACAGAAATTATTTTTGACAAATGATATGATAATGTAACGGTAGAATATAAATGAAAAATATATACGCTCAAACACTTTGTCAAATGAGGCAAAACATGATGGTATACTTTTGGCACTACAGAAAAAACATTTGGTTCATGACTCAACAAATATAGCATATATGGATATGAAAAAACCAAAAAAATATTGCTTGCGTCATTGGATATTTACAATATGATACCAGACACCCAAGATGAAGATTATGTAGGTACACCGGTAAAACTTACGGTAATTTATTATAGCACATATGTAAATGATTTTGTTGTGCAACAACTAAAAGATATTTTTGCCAAAGCTAATATCACAGAAAATTTTATTTTTGAACACATCAAAACACCTCAAGAACTTCAATGAAGACTTATGGTGGGAAATTATGATCTCTTGATCAATACGGTCGATATGGGACTCAAAAAAGATCTTACAAAGCTTTTTAGTACGGACAAATCTGATATTAATCCCTCACAATATCAAAATCAAAAACTTACTACACTCCTCAAACAATATATTTGAGATAATGATTGATCAAAAAAAAGAATACTGAATGAAATCAATACTATTTATTCCAAAGATATGCCGTTTGTTGTTCTTGGAAAAGAATACCTCACTATCAATATGAAACCTGATATTATGAAAATATTGTTTTCTAGCTGAACAGTAGCCAATATTGATGAATATAACCGAAGAACATTTGTCTACAAAAATCTCAAACTCGTAAGCAATATTCATATCGATGGGAAAAAAATATGGAGTTTTAAAAACTTCGAAAACTTTTTGACTAATGCGATAAAATAAATACTAGTTTTGAAAGTTAAAATGTTTTGAAAGTTACATGTTATGACTAAACCTTCTAAACATTCAACCTTTTAACTTTTTAACATAAGTTGTATGTGAATTTTCGAGATTGTTCAGCTAGCGATACTACTCGCTGTATCGATTGGAATGCATGAATACGCCCATGCATATGTTTCTTATAGTCTTGGAGATCCTACACCTAAATTACAATGAAGACTAACACCCAACCCATTGAAACATATCGATCCTATTGGATTTTTGATGATATTTGTTGCCCATTTTGGTCGAGGTAAACCCGTACAAGTTAATCCTTTGTATTACAAGAATCCTCGCAGATGAGAACTCATGGTTGCGCTTGCTTGACCAGCGACGAATTTGATTTTGGCGATTGTTTGAATTTTGGTCATATTGATCTATGCGAAAATAATGGGATGAACACCAAATGATATCTTCATGAATAATATCGATCTGATGATAAATTTTTGGATACAATTTAGTTATCTCAATATAGCGCTTGCTGTCTTTAATTTAATTCCTATCGCGCCACTTGATGGCTATAGACTTATCAAAATACGATGGCACAAAGGAGCTGAATTTATGGAAAGAAATGCTCGTTTTGGAATAATCTTTGTCATAGCACTCGTCTATATTGCCAGTCCTATATTTACCAAAGTAGCGACTGCAATATTTAATTTTCTCTTTACCATAATTGGACAAATATTCTATTAACGGACACCATTCCCTGCAAACCTCCACCGGCATCATTCCCGCCCCGCCTTGCGGAATAAACTCCAGCGGGAATCCAGTTTGCTAGTTATGGATTCCCGATCAGGTCGGGAATGACGTGGATACGGGAATGATATAAAAATACCATCATTTTTCATTTTTATTTATTCGTTAATCTTATAAACCATGTTGGAAAAATTAGGAAGTATAGAAAAAAAATATCTTGAACTCAGAGAGCAATCTATGGATTCTGAGATTATTTCTGATACCAAAAGATCTATTCAAATCAACAAAGAGCTTTCCTCTCTTCAAGGAATTTATGATCTCATACAAGCATACAAAAAAGCTCATCAACAGAAACAAGAAGCACAAGAGATGATAGATACAGAAAGTGATCATGAACTTATTGATATGGCAAAGGAACAACTCAAAGAATCTGAATCTCTTATCGATGATCTGGATAGAAGAATCAAAATCGAACTCCTTCCCAAAGATCCGAATGATGAAAAAAATATTTTCTTGGAAATTAGACCAGCAGCTGGTGGTGATGAAGCGTGATTGTTTGCAGCTGAACTCTTGAAAATGTATCTCGGATACGCTACGAAAAAATGATGGAAACCAGAAATCGTGGAAGAGCAACTTTCCGATATTGGATGAATCAAATTTGTCATGGTAAAAGTCAGTGGAAAAAATGTATATTCAATCATGAAATTTGAAAGCTGAGTACATAGAGTCCAGAGGATACCTGCGACAGAATCACAAGGTAGAGTCCATACTTCGACCGTAACGGTAGCAATAATGCCGGAAGCTGAAGATTTGGATTTTCATGTTGATCCAAAAGATGTAGAGATGGATACCTATGCATGATCTTCCGCATGAGGACAAAATGCCAACAAAAATCAAACGTGAGTAAGATTGCGTCACTTGCCAAGTGGATTGATTGTAGATATCGGAGATAGTAAATCTCAGCTTGCCAACAAAGAAAAAGCTTGGTCCGTACTCAAATCAAGACTCTATCAGATAGAACTCGACAAAAAAAATGCTGAACAAAAATCACTCAGAGGAGACCAAATCTGAACGTGAGATAGATCAGAAAAAATTAGGACCTATAATTATCCACAAGATAGAATTACCGACCATCGTATCCATCAGTCATGGTCCAATATACCTGTGTTTTTGACCTGAGAAATCGACGATATGATCAATGCGTTAGTACTTGAAAATCAGACGAGATTGTTGGAAGAAAGTATGAAATAGAAAAAATTAGTGAACAGTGAATAGTAAATAACTAACAGTGATTGAATTACTAAAACAGACTATTGTATCAATCTGGTTCTTTAGAGCCAGGCAATAACTTCTCTATACTTAGAGCCAGGCAATCGCTTCTCTATAACTAGAGCCAAGCAATCGCTTCTATGATCCTAAAGTAAAAAATCATTTGCAAAAAGATATCCGATGAGTAGATTAGACTCTATCTTAGACTAAAAAAAAACCGCTTTTTTTTGGGACTACCACAATATATTAGGTAGTACCTGGTGTTTTATTTAGTCTTTTTTTATTTTAATTTTTTATACATATATCGATGAAACTGATTTTTGTCACGGGAGGGGTGATTTCTGGTTTGGGAAAATGAATCACTGCTGCTTCTATAGGAAAACTTTTGAAAGCATCTGGATACAAAGTACATATCATGAAGATGGATCCTTACTTACAAATAGATGCAGGAACTATGTCACCATTTGAACATGGAGAAACCTTTGTGACGACTGATGGATTTGAGACAGACTTGGATCTCGGGCATTACGAAAGATTTATCGATCAAAGCATGACAAGCAAAAGTAGCGTGACGTCTGGTCAGATATATTTGTCTGTTATAGAAAAAGAAAGAAGAGGAGATTATCTAGGCAAGACCGTTCAAGTCATCCCACATATTACGAATGAAATCAAAGAGAGAATAAAATCACTAGCTGGAGATTCCGATGTTACTATTGTAGAAATATGAGGTACCATCTGAGATATCGAGTGATTACATTTTATCGAAACCATCAGACAACTTCGTAATGAGCTAGAAAAAGAAAACTGTATGATCGTCCATGTGGTGCCGATGATCACAGTTTCCACCTCAGGAGAAATGAAATCCAAAGCCATACAACACTCAGTAATTAAACTCAGAGAACTCGGTGTACATCCAAGCATCCTCGTGTGTAGAACACGTGAAACCATAGACCAGGATTTGAAAAACAAACTTTCTATGTTTACCGATATCGAACCTGATCACATCATAGAAGCACTCGATCAAAAATCTATTTACAAAGTACCACTCGCTTTTCAGCAGCAGAACATACATCTCTTGATACAAAAAAGATTTTTTTGAGAACAAAAAGAGCCGGATATGAAACAGCGAGAAGTTTTGGTCGACAAAATTATCCATCCACAAAAAACAATTCACATCGCATTGGCCGGCAAATATACGCATCTCACTGATAGTTATATGAGTGTCATCGAAGCGTTGCAACATGCCGGCGTACACAATGACGTGGGAGTAAAAGTAGATTTACTTGATATGGAACAATTTGAAAGTGATGACCGAGAACAAAAACTGAATGAATATATCAAGGAAAACAACATCGCATGATTTGTAGTTCCTGGTGGATTTTGACATAGAGGAACAGAAGGAAAAATTAATATCGCAAATTTTTGTAGAGTGAATAATATCCCATATCTCGGTCTTTGTCTAGGATTGCAGATCGCCGTCGTTTCTTTTGCGAGACATGTGTGTGGACTCGCTGATGCTAATTCTACTGAGTTTAACCAGCAAACTACCAATCCTGTCGTAGATATTATGCAGGATCAAAAAAATATTGCCAACAAATGAGGAACAATGCGTTTGTGATTGTACGAAGCAGTATTGAAAGCATGAAGTAAAGTTCAGCAGCTCTATGGACAAGACACGATAGAAGAAAGACATCGTCATAGATATGAGGTCAATCCTGCGTATCATGAAGTATTGGAAAAAAATGGTATGGTCATCAGTGGAATGTCTCCCGATGGAAAGTTGGTTGAATATATAGAAATTCCTGATCACAAATATTATACCGCTACCCAATCACATCCAGAATTTAATTCAAGATTGGATAGACCACATCCGTTGTTTTTGGGACTGGTGAAAGCGTGCTTGTAAATTAACTAACAGTGAATAACTAATAACTAACAGTGATGGAATTTGCTGGAATGAACTATAGCACCACAATGGTTTGTAAGAGTAAATATCTCCTGGCTCTAAAGAACCAGGTTGACGATATAGACCTCTTCAACCCCGTACTTTAGTGCGGGGAGCTATACCATTCTACCGCCAGGAGAGCTACATTTTTCTACTATCATATGCTCGATGCAGCACCGCCTGCCTCTGTTTTTTTCTACAGTCTCGATCGAGAGGATAACAATTATTTCTGATTGCTTTGACGTGTCTGGTCATAGCTTTTCGGCGTTTGATCTGACGTTCATCGTCAGGTCCTCTCCTCCCCATATAATATCTACAGTATCGTTGGAACCGTCCGCGGGGATCATCAGGATAAATTCGTCATTTTTCTTGTCGAACTTTGAGTGACTGCGAAGCATTTACTTTGAAAAAATTGAGTTTTGGATCATGCTTCGTCGAACATAATTTTGCATTTTTGAATCGAGACGAAGGAAATTCTTTCTGACAATCCGTCATGTATCTTCCTCAGAATACGCCCATCTCGAGCATCTCTTGCGGCGTCAATTCAGGTTGAAACATCGGAGAAAAGTTCTGTCCTATGGGTTGAGTCAGATAATAGGTATAGTTTTTTTGCATCTTGTCGTTGACGACGATTTTTTTTTGCATAACGAACGATGAAGCAATAAAACGATGAAACGTTTAAACGGTATCTTGATATCTATGTTCAAAAAGTTTGCAAGTAAAAAAAAGCCCCGCCTTCCAGCAGAGCTCTTTTGTATATTTTCGGCTTTAAACTTTGAGCTTAAAGCTTTAAACTAATTATTATTCCGCGTCCATAGCTTTGATTTTTCCTGATCTCTCTTCGATGATTTTCTTTGCCACATTGTCAGGCACTTTTTCGTATGATGCAAAGCTCATAGATGATTGAGCTCTTCCTTGCGTATTTGATCTCAAGTCTGTTGTATATCCGAACATTTCAGACAATGGAACTTTGGCTTTGATAACGGCTGCATTTCCTCTCTTGTCTTGTCCTTGGATCATTCATCTTCTAGAAGAAAGATCTCCCATAACGTCTCCAACATACTCCTCTGGAGTCACTACTTCCACATCCATGATTGGTTCTAAAATCACTGGACCAGCTTTCATAAATGCATCTTTGAACGCTCTGTAGGTTGCAATTTTGAAGGCGATTTCTGATGAATCCACATCATGATATGATCCATCATATGGAATAACTCTTACGTTGATAATAGGATATCCTGCCAATACTCCTTGTGCTATGGTCTCTTTTGCTCCTTTGTCGATAGCAGGAATAAATTCTTTTGGAATTGTTCCTCCTGTTACTTCATCTTTGAATTCATATTCCTTTTCTGCACATTTTTCTAGCTTCAATAATACATGTCCAAACTGTCCTCTACCTCCTGTCTGTCTCTTGAATATTCCTTCACCTTTTGCATCTTGGGTAATAGTTTCTCTATATGCTACTTGTGGTTTACCTGTATTTACCTCTACTTTGTGTTCTCTTCTCAATCTATCTACAATAATTTCCAAGTGAAGCTCTCCCATCCCTGCAATGATAGTTTGATTGCTTTCTCCATCAGTATAATATTTGAATGATGGATCTTCGTATGCAAGTTTGGAAAGTCATAATCACATTCTTTCTTGGTCAGCTTTGGATTTTGGTTCGATAGCGATATCAATAACTGGTGCAGGAAATTCCATTTTTTCTAGAATAATAGGATCCTTGATATCACACAACGTGTGTCCTGTTCTCGTATCTTTGAGTCCAAGGAATGCGCAGATATGACCAGCATGTATTTCTGATATTTCTTCTCTCTTGTTGGCATGCATAAGCAACAACCTACCTACTCTTTCTTTTTGTCTCGTGAGTGGATTGAGTAAAGTATCTCCTGTCTTGATAACTCCTGAATATACTCTTACGAAAGTAAGTGTTCCTACAAAAGGATCAGTGGCAATTTTGAAAGCAATAGCTGCTACAGGTTCTTTGTCATCTATTTTTCTTTCAATTATTTTGGTCTCATCGTCTGGATCAATTCCTTTGATAGCTACTCTATCAAGTGGTGTTGGCAAGAAATCAATGACTGCATCCAAAGCTAATTGGACTCATTTATTTCCCAATGCTGATCAACACATAATCGGATATAACTCATTTTTTATTGTTCCTTTTCTGATCGCTTTTTTGATAAGCTCTAGAGATGGTTCTTCTCCTGCGAGGAATTTTTCTGCTAATTCGTCGTCGAACATAGAGACTTTATCAATCATTTCTTCTCTGTATTGTTTTGCTTTTTCAAGCATATCAGCTGGTATCTCTTCTTCATGAATTTCTGTACCTTTTTCTCCTGTAAACGTATACATCTTCATCGTAAGCAAAGAAACAATCGCTTTGAATTCATCAGCTTTTCCTACAGGAAGTTCGATTGGAACTCATTTATCTGTGATCCTTGATTTCACTGAATCTACAGACATATAGAAATCAGCACCAAGTTTATCCATCTTATTTACGAAAATGATTCTTGGTACGCCGTATTTGTCAGCTTGTCTCCAAACCGTTTCTGTCTGGGGTTCTACTCCTTGAGATCCATCCAATAGTGCTACAGCACCATCCAAGATCCTCAATGATCTTTCTACCTCAACTGTGAAGTCCACGTGTCCTGGAGTGTCGATGATATTTATTTGATTATCATGCCGAAAACATGTCGTAGCAGCGGAGGTGATGGTGATTCCCCTCTCCTTTTCTTGCTCCATCCAATCCATATCTGCCTCTCCATCATGAGTTTCTCAGATCTTGTGTTTTTTTCCTGTATAAAAAAGTACCCTTTCGGTAAAAGTTGTTTTTCCCGCATCGATGTGTGCCATAATTCCAATGTTTCTCACATGCAGTAGGTCTTTTCGCTCGGCCATACTAATAAACGATAAAATGATAAAATGAATAAACGGATAAACGATAATCGCTTAAACGTCGAAATTCTTTGTATAAAAAAAATTTCTTTCGGACTTTGTATACTAAATCACTTGTTTATTTCAAGGGAAACTACTAAATTTAACGAACAACTACCAATGATGGATTTTTTTGATAAAATAAAAAATCTGCACCGAAATGCAGATTTTTATGATTTATTTTATTATTGATTAACATCTGTCTCTGTATAATTATATATACTAGACCAAGCTGGGAAATGCTGAACAATATGCTTCACAACTTTACTTGCCGATTGTGGTAATGACGATGCTGATCATCTTATAAAAAATTCTTCTTTTTTTGTCCATATGGGAACTTTACTCCTTATAATATCTATTACACAGATTTCTTTATCCTTTTCTTTCTTTATTTCAACATAAATATTATTATGTATTGGTTCTGAGAACTGTTCTCTTATTATATTATCTAATTGTATTAAAAATCCGTCTTTATTTTTTAAAGACTTGTAATCATTTTCAATTCAAACTATTTCTCAATTATCTTTAACACCTATAAATAGCTTTCCTCATTGAGAATTTAAAAACGCCGCTATAGTTTTTATTATATTATATTCTAAT
>CAYXTU010000009.1:0-19193 GCA_964468245.1 uncultured Candidatus Peribacteria bacterium
AAAACAAAATAAAATAAATTTATCATTCATCATTTTATCATTTATCATTTGAATGTAATGAAAAAAGATTTCCCCATTTTCAAAAACAATCCTTGATTAGTCTTTTTGGATAACGCTGCTTCGTCACAAAAACCGCAGTACGTCATTGATGGTGTCTCCGAATTTGTGGCTAATGATTACGCAAATATTCATCGTGGACTATATGCACTTTCTGAAAAATCTGAAGAAGTATATCATCATTCCAAAGAGCTCGTAGGTGAATTACTCAACTGCAAAGCGAGTGAAATTATCTACAGTTATAATGCTACGTATGGAATAAACCTTATCGCTCAATCACTCGTTATTTCAGACATTATAAAGGCTTGAGATACTGTTCTTCTCTGAATTCGAGAGCATCACGCAAATATTCTTCCCCGACAGATCTTGGCTGAGAGAAAATGATTTACAATAGAATTTTTCAATATCGATGAAGATTACGAAATCGATCGAAATGATTTTCAAAAAAAATATACGGACAAGGTAAAAGTCGTCTCCGTTGCTCATGTTTCCAACGTCACCGGAAAAATCTATGACGTCAAAAAAATAAAATCTAAACTCCGCGATGATACATTTTTCTTGGTCGACGGTTCACAATCAGTTCCAAATTTTCCTGTCGATGTCGAGGATATTGGCTGTGATTGTCTAGTCTTTACCTGACACAAGATGATGGCATACACGGGAATCTGAATTGTTTATTTGCAAAAAAAATGGATCAAAACATTAGTCCCGATGGTTCGTGGAGGAGGGACGATAGAAGATGTTAGTACCGAAGGACATTCGTTAGTGACCAATTCCGACAAATTCGAGGCAGGAACGCCAAACATTATCTGAGCCATTTCATTATTGAAAGCATTAGAATATATCAAGTCTATTGGTTGAATGCAAAAAATCTGGGAGCATGAACAACAGCTCGTTCATTCAATTATTCACAAGCTTAAAGACAAATGACGAGGGACAAGTGATTCGCCGGTAGA
This sequence comes from uncultured Candidatus Peribacteria bacterium, assembly GCA_964468245.1. GTDB lineage: Bacteria > Patescibacteriota > Gracilibacteria > Absconditabacterales > Absconditicoccaceae > CAJBLF01. The sequence goes on from CAYXTU010000009.1 coordinate 1,014, forward strand.
AATCATATGACCAATGACAGAAAAAAATAGAGTAGCGGTTTTTTCTTTTGTACTTTCAAACAATAAAAATTTCAACAATATAGGAGAATATTTTTCTGATCACAATATCGCGATTCGTTGCGGTGGACACTGTGCATATCCACTTCACAAACATTTCAAAAAACCAGGAACATGTAGGATGAGTGCATATATCTACAATGATGAAAATGATATTGCAAAGTTTTTTGAAATTTTATCACAAAAAATATAATATACAAAAATAACTATTTATCATTTTCAAAAAGTTTTTTAACTAGTTCTATAGCTTTTTTTTGATTCATAAAATACGGAGAGGTAGCTATGGTAATAAGACAGACGTTGTTTATGATTTTTCTTATTATTTCAAAGTCAGATTCTATTTCTTTTTCGGATTTATCTTCCCAAAAATCTACATCAATATCTAGGATATAATTAGTTGAAAGTTGAAAGCTGAAGGTTCAAAGTTGTTGTAATGTATGTTCGCTTCTGATTTGAATAACCTCGTCGATTATGCGATTGTGCAATGCAGTCGAGATAAAGTTGCCGACATTTGTTTTTTCGTTGACGAATGTTTCAAAATCCTCCACCCTAAAGGGTACTCCCTCCTTTACCAAAGGAGGACAAGTATTTTTGTTTTCTTTTGTGTCTGCGTGTTGATCGATATGAAGCACGACTAAACGTTCAAACGTTGAAACGTTCAAACGATAATGGTATCGAAAAAATAACGCATGATTGTGATTGTCGAAAATATAGGTAGGTATTCATTTATAGGTTGTTTGTATGAAGTGTTTCAGTCCAGTACAACTCACTAATTTTCATTCATTTTCTTCTTCAAAAACTATTTCTGATCATTCTTTGAGATCGGCTACTGTTGATTGAATTACACTTGGAACGAATATTTTACCTTTTGATCAGAGAGCGATTCTTTCATCGTAATGAAATTCGTTGTTTCCGACTGGTTGAGTGATGTATGTTCAAATTTTGTACATGAATGAAAGCTATGCGATAAAAGCTCCCGTTGGTCGCCATAAAAGCTTACTGCGTTCGCGATAAAAGCTACACGATAAATTTATCATTTTATTATTTTATCGCCCGTTAGGGCACTTATCAATTTATCATCCGTTAGGATGTTTATCGCGCGAAGCGCTAGAGAAGTCAGTAGAGGAGTAGGTTTTCAATGTTTACGTTGGTTCTCATAAGTTTTTTTGTTTTTAGTCGTCTTTGTCATTTTTCTTGCATGTTGTTGTTTATGCAATAAGCGATTCGTCCGTCGATAAATGCTTCCAAAATTCCGTTTCTATAAATTGTTTTGAGTGCGTCATGAGAAAAAAACTTTTTTTTGCCTGTGGATAAATTGTGGATAAGGGTGAGAAATGTGGCTTCCAATTCTGGTTTTTGCATAATGAGATCATACATGCGCTGTGCGATTCATGGTTTTCCCATTGCTATATGTATTACCAATTGTTTCACTTCCGTATTGTCAGAAAACATGTTGTTGTCATCCATTCGTTGTGAGAGTTCTTGGTTGGATATTTCATTGAACTTTAGCGTAATTGCTCTGGAAAGTATTGTTTCCAAAAGTTGATTTGCATTGGACGTTGTTGCGATGATTAGTCTTTTTGGTAGTGGTTCTTCGCATGTTTTCAAAAATGCATTGGCTGCTTCGCCTATTATTCTTTCTATGTTTTCTAGAAAAACTATTTTGTGTTTGCCTATAGCAGATTGTTGAAGTCGATTGTTGATGTCTCTGATTCCGATATCTTGATAATTTTGTTCTTTGATCAGTGTTTTAAACGTTTCCGAAGTAAGTACGGTCTTGAGTTTCAGATTGTGTTTTTTCCCCAATTGCTGAGAAAAATCTTTGATCTGAAGGAGATCTGACACAAAATAATTACCCATTTTTTCTCTGAGCATGTCAGTTACTATGCTTGATTTTCCAATATGTTTTGGTCATGAAATTATCAAAAAATGTGGTGCCTTGGGATCATCCGCAAAGAACATATCGACGTAGCTTTTGAGTATTTTTATATTGTCTTGGTTTCCGATAAGCATGATGAAAGATGGAACGATTGAAAGATGGAACGATAGAACGACCCCGACGTTTCGGGGGGCCGAGCAAGTCGGCCTTGAAAGTTAAAACGTTAAAAGGTTGGAAGGTTGTTGAATTATTTTTCAGATTTTTCTATTTCATCTTCTGCTTTTTTTTCTGCCTTCATGAGAGGAAACATTACTACATCTCTGAGATTATCTTGTTCAGTAATAATTGCCAATAATCTTTCTATTCCCATACCAAAACCTGATTGTGGAGGCATACCATATTCCATAGCAGTGACAAAATCATCATCACTTGCGGTAGATTCTTCATCACCATTGGCTGCAGCTTGTGCTTGTTCGTCAAAGTTTGCTTGTTGCAAAAGCGGATCTACAAGCTCAGAATATGCTTTGCAGATTTCTCGTCCATTGACCAACAATTGAAATTGTTCTACGATATTTGGCTCTTTGTCAGAAGTTCTTGCAAGTGGTTGCATAATTACGGGATAGTTGTAGATGAATGCAGGTCCTATAATCCCAGGTCTCAATACTTTTTTGTAGAGATAATCAATCAGCGTCGTTGTTCACATTTTTTCCATTTTTTCAAATGTAATGTTTTTTTCTTTGATATCTGCTCTGAGTTTGTCAGCGTCATCAATTCCATATTTGGTGATATCTATACCGCTAGCTTCTTGGATACCCTTGGTGAAGTCTATTCTCTTTCGTGGTGTAGTAAAATCTACTTCTTTGATATTTTCTTCTTTGTCTTTTACATTGATTTTTTTGGATAGTCCAAGTTTGTCAAATAAATAATCAAACATTTTTTCTGTAAACTTCATATTGTCTTCATAATTCCAGTATACTGCGTAATGTTCTACTTGTGTAAATTCTTGGAGATGACTAGGATCTGATCACTCGTTTCTAAAATCTTGTCCGATTTCAAATACTTTTTCAAATCTTCCTACGGTTGCTTTTTTGAGTCCTGTTTCAAATGCAATTCTCAAAAATACGTCTGCATCGTAGTCGTTGTGGTGAGTGATGAATGGTCTTGCTGCGGCTCCAGATGCTGAGTTTCCAAGTATATTTGTTTGTATTTCTATAAATCATTCTTGTGTATAAAATTCTCTGAGTGTTTGATAGAGTTTTGATTTTAACAAAAATCTTTTGTAAGTTTCTGGATTCATAGTGAGATCCAAATATCTTTTTCTATAGAGTTCTTCTTGGTCTTGGAGCCCATGAAATTTTTCTGGTAATGGTCTGACTGCCTTGGACAAGAACGTAAATTCTGATACAAATATCGTAAGTTCTCCTTTGTGCGTTTTAAATACTTCTCACTGTACACCTATAAAATCTCACATATCTACTATTTTTTCCATAAACTTGTAAGCAGACATTCCTTCTTCACTTCCATCGTTCAGTTTGTCTGTAGTTCATTCGCTCGCAACTATTTTGCAGTTTTCTCTGTGGAACATGAGTTGTATTTGCTCTGTGCTATCGAGCAATTTTGCAAATGCTAATTTCCCGTGTGAACGATAGAGCATTACTCTTCCTGCAGTTTTGACCTGTGTTTCAGGGTTGGGAATAATGTCGTTGATATCGCGGAGTTCCTTGGTTTCGTAGTCGCGTATGATATCGGAAATCAGATTCTTTTTGTCAAAAGATTGCGCATAAGGAATGATTCCCATGTCTTTCATTTTTTGGATTTTTGCAATACGAACTTCGCGTTCTCCTTGGTGGTCGGTAGATGTGACTTCTGTCATGATGAATTGATAAATTGATAAAAGCTCCCGTTGGTCGCGATAAAAGCTTTGCGATAAATTGATAAAAGCTTCGCGATAAAATGATTAATTGATAGCTTGGTTTTTTTGTTTTGATTTATATTTTTTCACGTACATTAGAATCATAATTAATGAAATGGTACCGGTAAATATCATAAATACTATCAGTGATTTGAATCATAAAAGAACAACTATTCCTCATCCAATTATCGCTGCTATTCCGTTGACGATGTCTTGCATTCATTCTCGTAGTCACCATTCAAAAAGTTTATTGTTTTTGTCTGTATGTTCGGCTAATTCTTTGTCAAAGATTGGATCTGCTATCGCATTTCCCATAGCGACCAAAATCTGAGTCAAAAATAACATTTGTGTACTAGATACTGCTAGGTACAATGTTATTCCACTAAGTCGTATTGCTCGTCCCACAATCATCATGGCTGTATGATGTCTGTATGTTCGCTTGAGACGTTGAATGATAATAGTAAATATTCATTGTGATATGAGAAAAACCGCCATTGCACCTGAAGCATCCAAAATATCTCCTCATATATTTTGTACAAATACCGCATAAATAGGCAACAATACTCATTCTGAAAACATAGAAGCTCCGTATGCAGAAAGCAATAATTTATAGATAGAATTTATTTTGTTTTTCATAATTGTTTATTAAGGTAATAAATTTACTTAGTGTAGAAGTTTTTTGTGTTAAACGTGGTCTGGAGGTTGATCTGGAAGGTGTCGATGTTTGCTATACCGAGTCTTTTTTGCCAGATATTTCAATAGAGTTTGCTGGTAAAGTTTATGGTGAAGTAGGGGTTTATCTGGACGTTGTCTTCGGCGAGAGCGTATTGTGGATTTTTGGTAGGATAGATAATGAGATTTCGGTCGCTTATAGTGATGTTTTTTTGGAAGAGATTTACTCGTCCGTCGTTTTGATCGCTAGGTAGTTTGTATCAGGTATAAAGCTGTCAAATACCACTTCATTGGCAGATGAATCCTTGCGAATAATCGCAAGCTCGGGTATCGATTTTTCCATCATATACTCATGAAGAAGATGTTGTATCAAAGTCGTGATTGCTTCCTGCGTCGAAACCTCTGAGTCTTAATATTTGTAGTGTGTAGAGATATTCGCTATCACCACTGGCGAAGTTATCGTTGTTGAAGTCTCCTGTTTCTAGAAGTACTCTTCTGATAAATATTCTTGATTTTCCATCTTGGGAGATGAGATAGAGTTCTTGTATTCCTGTGGCGTTGTCGATAGCGCTAGGTCATTGCATTACGTTTTCGTCATCGTCGTCATTTTGTGCTCATGGTACTGAATCTACATTGTTTTTGACATCTCGAAATTGCCAGCGATATTGTCCAAAAGATTGTTGTCCGGTGAGAAGGCATCATGATCATTGCTGTACTTGTGTGCTTTCTAGTACAATATCTTCAGTGATATTTTTGGAACTACAAAAGTAGATTGTGTGTGTTGTGGGTGCTGATGTGATGATACTGTTGTTGTTTCCATAGGCGGTAAAAAGATCACAATACCCATTTGCTCATACGTCTCGGCTAAATGACTCGGTAGATACGTCACAACCCACATTTTTTCTGTTAAAATATTCTTCGTAATCGATAGTATAATCTTTGAGCAATAGATTAACTTTTTCTACAACAAAGTAGGCATCTTGGGTTATATTTGTCCTTGCTTGGATATTGTATTTGATTTTGATCATTTTGGTATAGATACTGATAATTACCGTCAACAACAAAAAAAAACTGGTAACTGCTATGATTACTTCTAGTAAGGTAAATCATTTTTTCTGAGAGAGTGTGTTTTTTTTCATGCAATATATGTATCTATTTGCTTGTAGCTTTCAACAAAATTGTACGTAAAAAAATCCCCGCACGTTTTATCGTACGGGGTGGCTGGTTATTCTCTATTGTTTGAGAGTTATCTTATACTGATGGTGTATCTATATCGTTCTAACCATGCGTCATTGAAATCTTCAAAATTATCATATGTTTTATCATTTTCATCATCAATAATTTCTTGCATAGCTGTATAAAAATCATCTGACATACTATTTCGTCTTGTGCTATTTCTGAGTTTAGAATACTTATTTTTTAGATCACTAATCATGCTATCTCGTTTGTCGTAGATACTTTCTACGGTAGCAAGTTCGCTTGAAGTAAATCAATATACACTACTGCTTGTTGAGCTGTTTCTTACTGTTCCTACGGTGAATGTTGCGTATCATTGGATATCTTCATAGTCTTTGTCATATACAACTACTTTGTATGAATAATTTGTTTTGTTGAATTTGATAAGGTCAGTAATTGTTTTGACACCCCTATTTGAAGAGGTAAACGTATATCCATTTGTTTTGTAGGTAGAGCTCATAGTATAGTACGTAGAAGAAGTGGTTTGTGTCCATGTAGAAGATCATGATGCTTTGTAATATACTTCAAATTGAACTGTTCCTCTATATGTTGTATCGGTCACTGTTTCGTCACGAGCTTTTATTGTGAGATCTACATATTGAGATGTTGTTGGTGTAGTGTCGTCTGTCGTGATGTAGAGGTTGTTGGTATTGTAGTTGGTACTATTTGATGATGAACTTGTTGTACCTACGGTAAATATTTTTTCACCAAGGATATCTTCATCATCTTCGTCTACAACAACTACTTTGTATGAATAATTTGTTTTTTTGAATCTAATGAAATCGCTTAGTGTTTTGAGTCCTCTATTTGAAGAAGTGAAAGTATATCCATCGTCTTCATAATCAGAATCCATTTCATAGTAGGTAGAAGAAGTGGTTTTGGTCCAAGAAGAAGAACTAGATGATCTGTAGTATACTTCAAAGTTTATTGTTCCTCTATATTCTGTATCAGTAGAAGAACCATCTCTTGCTTTGACCGTAAGATCAACTCGTTGAGAAGTGGAAGGAGTAGTGTCGTCTGTGCTAAGATAGAAGTTGTCGGTATCATAATCAGAAGAACTGTTGTTTACGCTTCCTACGGTAAATATTTTTTCACCAAGGATATCTTCATCATCTTCGTCTACAACAACTACTTTGTATGAATAATTTGTTTTTTTGAATCTAATGAAATCGCTTAGTGTTTTGAGTCCTCTATTTGAAGAAGTGAAAGTATATCCATCGTCTTCATAATCAGAATCCATTTCATAGTAGGTAGAAGAAGTGGTTTTGGTCCAAGAAGAAGAACTAGATGATCTGTAGTATACTTCAAAGTTTATTGTTCCTCTATATTCTGTATCAGTAGAAGAACCATCTCTTGCTTTGACCGTAAGATCAACTCGTTGAGAAGTAGAAGGCGTAGTATCGTCTGTGCTCAGATAGAAATTGTCCGTATCGTAGTTATTATCATTTATATCTGTAAGATTGTCGTCTGATCGTTCTTCGTTGTCAAAGTCATATACCCATTGTGGATATGTTCGTGTGCTGTTGTTGCTTGGTTTGCCTTCTCGATCTTCCGGAGCTGCGTTGTTGTATCTTATCCAGAGTTTTATTCTTCATGGTTTTGTTCCATTATAAGAAAACTCTCCATTACAAGCAGAAACACTTGTGAGAATAGAATCAGGAGTCATAATATCACATCTTAGGTTGGATGTGGTTCCACCATCAAGATCTGTAGTAAGCTCTCGTTTGTTGCTTCTAACTTTTTCAATATTGACACATGCAGTGATTCCGTTGGAAAATTCTACGTCTTTGCAGCTTGTGCTACGTGCAGAAACTGTCGTAACAAGTCCTCCGAGAATACTCATAAGACCTAGGCTCAATAAAAGTTTTTTCATGGGTGTATAATAAATAAGTAAAAGTACCTAATATGTTTATACATTATTATAACTTTTTTTTGTGCTTTGTCAAATATTTAAAAAGATTATTTTACGATCTTCTTGATGAGATTATATTGATAGTGGACAAATAATCTATATATTTTTAGAGATTTTTTACTCTTTATATTTTTCTCATGCATTTTTTTGGTCATGCTATTAAATACCTTTTGTGGTCTCTCTTTTCTATTATCGTATTTGTGCTCTTTGTAGGATGGGCAAAAATGGATTGGGATATCTGATCGTATATTGCTTTTTTGAATACGAGTAATTGGTCATCGTTTGTTGTTTCTCAACCGGCTACGTGGACTGTCCCTTTTTGGTCACATGCTTCGTTGTCTGGTGATATCAATGATATGTTGTCTGATGATTCTTTGGAGTCAGAACTTTCTGGACTTGATGTCTATGATCCTGCACTTGAAGCTGAACTTAATGCGTTTACTGATCCAACACTTTCTGGTAATGTAGACGAAGATTTTGGTTTTACTACAACAGGAGAAACACACAATTCTGCTGACGCTTCGTCTTCTGATGTTACTTCATCTACGTCGAAAGCTCAACTTCTCAATCTTATTAAACAACGTGAGTTGACTAAATAGACTAATAGACTGTTAAAAGGTTGCAGGTTAAAAGGTTAAAATGTTGCAGGTTAAAAGGTTAAAAGGTTGCAGGTTAAAAGGTTTGTTATTTAGTGATATAGTTGGTATGGGTGGTATTCAAAAAAATATATTTACTTCGGTGTGTGTAGATACAAAGCAGGTTTTGGAGCTTGTCGATGTTTTTGATATTGGAGGGAAAAAGCGTATTGAGTTGCAATCGCATAGTTCATTGACGTATCTTGTCGTCGGTTCGAGTCCTGATATTAATATAGAAATTGTGACGTCATGACCAAGCTGTTCGTGCAAGATATTCTGAATTTTTGTTTCTGATACAAAGCATCCGGTTACGTGATCACTTCAGGTTTCGCTTACGCATTCCCATACTAGTGCTGATGTTGAATTAATTTCTTTTTTGTATGATGGCGCTAGGGTAGCTATTGATTGATCTATAGATATCGCTCCATATCTGGACAATGTACATAGTCGTCTGCTTGAACACACTATTGTTTTGGGCAAAGATATTTCCGTCAAAACATTGCCGAAACTGACCATAGCTTCTCACAATGTTCGTGCTTCCCATGGTGCAAAAATAGATATGCTCGATCCACAAAAACTATTGTATATGATGAGTAGAGGATTGACGCAATGACAGTCGCAAAACTTACTTATTCGTGGGTATGTGGAATATGTTGCTTCGCAATTTACTGAAAGTACTGCTCAACAGATTAGACTAATAGACGGATTAGACGGATTAGACTAATAGACTGGTAAAAGGTTGCAGGTTAAAATGTTAAAAGGTTACAGGTTAAAAGGTTTGTTATTTAGTGATGTAGTTTGTAGATATGGGATATAAATATATTTGATTGGTAAAGATTTTGTTGCTAGTTGTTGCCATTGGTTTGGCTGGGTTTTTGGCGATTGATGAAAATAAACATACCTTGGCTCCCGATCAAAAAGTTGTTTTTGTTTTGGATGGTAATAGAACGATGAATACGCAAGATGTCTTTTCGTGAGATAAAAAAATTTCTAGATTGCAAGCTGCCAAATTAATTATTTCAAAAACTGTTGTGTCTCAGCCTGGTTTTTCGTATGGACTTATAATCTTCAATGCGGGTACAGATTATATCGTGCCTCCTACGTTTGATACCGGTACGTATTTATTGTATCTCAACGGAATTACGACTAATTTGCTGCCAGACTGAGTCAAAAACTTTGCTCAGCTGAGCTGACTATTGCATGATGATTATACTACCTATGTTATTGTTTCTGATTTTGATACGGTACCACAAAAAAGTGTTAGCTTCAAAAAATGAATATCGTTGCTATGAATAGGGTCGCTGGAAGGTGATCAGGTGAGATATGCAAATGGTATTCGTTATTATGCTAGTGGCAATTATGTCTCTAGTGCTCGTAATGATACCATAGCTACATCATTGAATGCTCCTTATACCTCGCTGACTCGTGTAGACGGATTTGACCTTAATGACTTGGTATTTGGTGGTGTGGATTTGCCTATGTCACAACGTATAGTGTTGTATGCGCTTTTGTGAATACTTGTTGTTTTAGTTGTTTTTTTGTAATCATTGTATGATAGATTTTTCATTTTTGGCAATTCCTAATATAGCAGGTATGCGTTTCATTCGATACGTCAAAATTTTGGCTATTCTTCTGATGTTTGGTGTCTGTTTGTTTTTTGTTGTGTATTTTTTCCTCCAATATCGTAAAAAAAAAGCATTAGTTAAACAGCTTGATGCCTTAGATTCTCAGACATTAGATTTGCAAAAACAGTTGTTGATCCAAAAAATTATACAATCATCAGACAAAACCAAACTTGTATTATTCATTGAATATCTAGAAAAATTTGTTACAACCAAATCCTATACGTGAATAAGAGAGCTTTTGTCACTTCATGGATTTTCTCACCAAGAGATACGTGAATGTGAACGTGTACTGTATGCTGATCAAAAACTTTCTCCAAAGCTATGCGATAAAATGATAAAAGCTATGCGATAAAATGATAATTACTTTACTTCGTAATCTTGGACTATGCTTATTGATATGATAGAACAATATGATGCAGAAAAAATAGCATTGTTTCATGATGTTCGAGAAAAAACGCTTTTGCATCTTGCACAACAACAGGATCAGAAAAAAATTCTTTCTTTTTTGTGTAAGGTGGGAATTGTAGATATAGATGAACATGAAAAGATTGTTGTCTTTTGAGTGCCCAATGAGTTTATTTTGACTCAGGTCAAAAAGTTTTTTGGGAAGCCACTCAAAGAAGCAATCAATGCAGTCTACAATCAGCAGTTTTCTGTAAAGTTTATCGTGTATTCCAAGTTTTCTGCGGGGCATGCGTTGTTGGTCGATATCAGAAAACTTCTCAATATCAAAGATACAAAAAAATCTGATTTTAATCCAGAAACTCCTACGATCAAAAAACAACTTTCTGAATTTTTTGGTATTCTCTTTGATCCAAAATTTACATTTGATTCTTTTGTCGTATGAGCAACCAACAACATCGCTTTTTCTGCTGCAAAATCGGTCGCTACAAAGCCTGGTCAAACCTACAATCCCTTGTTTCTTTATGGGACAGTTGGTCTAGGAAAAACCCATCTCATGCAGGCAATAGGAAACGATATTATGGCAAAATTTCCTGACAAAGTAGTCGTATATTTGCCAGTAACTAAGCTTATTGACGAAATTGTTTCTGCCATAAAAAGCAACAAATTATCCAATGTATTGAAAAAATTTGATGATGTAGATGTGTTGCTTATTGATGATGTCCAGTTCTTGGCTGGCAAAGATAAGACACAAGAAATATTTCACAATATATTCAATGATTTCCAACTCAAGCAAAAGCAAATAATTCTTTCTTCTGATCGCCCTCCAAAAGAGCTTGTGCATATCGAACCTAGACTCAAGTCACGTTTTGCTCTCGGATTGGTTGCTGATATGAAGTCACCAGATTTTGAAACGAGAATCGCGATATTGCAGTCCAAACTTATGAACAAGTGAGAGGACTTAGATTTTTATTTGTTAGAAATCATAGCAAAATATATCAAAGAAAATGTGAGAGAGCTAGAATGAGCACTCAATATATTGCTAAGTAGAAAAGCTATCTTACACAAAGATATAGAAGAAAAAGATGTATACGAATGTCTCAAAACACTTGGATATAAGGTAGAGCATACTGAGGAAACAACGCAAACTGCTGTCCAGTCCAATACCAAATGAACCAAAAATTTTGATTTGCTTATAGATATGGTCGCTCAGTATTATGGCATATCTGTCCAGGAATTAAAATCTGAATCGAGAAAAAAAGAGATTACCAATGCTCGTCAGATGTTGATGTTGTTGGCAAAGAAATATTTTAGTTGGACGTTGGAAAGAATCGGTGATCATTTCTGAGGAAAAGGACATGCGGCGGTTATCTATGCGATCAACAATACAGAGAAAAAAATAAAAGCCGATAAAGATATGTCTCATGATTATGAGGTGTTTGTAGATTGGTTGGGGAAATAGAACGATTGAACGATAGAACGATTGAACGATTAAACGATGGAACGATGGGATGATGGAACGATAGAATGATGGAACGATAGAATGATCGAACGATTGAACGATTGAACGATGGGATGATGGGATGATGGAACGATAGAATGATGGAACGATAGAATGATCGATTAGACGGATTAGAGGATTAGATGATTAGAAGGTTAGACGGGATGATAGAAAGCCGTTTTTTAGGTGTATTACAACTTTAAACTTTAAGCTTTAGACTTTAAGCTTTAGACTTTAAGCTTTAGACTTTAAGCTTTAGACTTTAAGCTTATTTGTCTATTCGGTTTCTCGTTGGATGGTTTCGTATTTTTCTTGGAAGTTTTGAGAAAATTCTTGGAGATTGGCTTCTACGTTTTCTCCTCTTTCTATAGTTTCTATGAGCCAGTCTATATCGTCAAAATTTATGATTCCGTTTTGGTCACTCATGATCTCAAAAAATTGTATGAGTGATTCTCCTCGTTGTGGGCTATAGTCATTTCCTTTGTCGGTTTCTTTTTTCATTTTTTTGAATAATGCGTTTCGTCATCATCCTAGTGATGGGTGGTTTTTTTGTATTAGCTCTTTTATTTTTTGCATAGTACGTCTCATATCTCTAATTTCGTACTCCTGTATTTTTTCTGTAGTAGTATTTCGCATATTCAACAATGTTCGTATATTGGTATCGCTTGGGGATATCGCTGATTGGAGTTTGATATGTTCTTGGATATTTGGCGGGAAAAAGATATCTTGCAGAGTAGCCATAGTCAGATTTTTTTCTATGTGTGTTTCGATAGCTTTTTTTGTTGTGTTTTTTTTGCCAAAATCTGCAAAGAGGAGATTGGGTATTTTATCTTGTAGTGTCGATTGTATGTCTTGTATGTTGTTGGCATTTTTTATCATGTCGGCATAAGACTGCGTAATCATATTTTGTACTTTTTGGTAAGAATCTTGTATCGGTGGGATTGTTGTGGTAATCCGTGTACCTGGTGCTGTTTTATTGAGTAGTATATTGTTTTTGTTGTCGAGGAGTGTGGTAGTATTTATCGCAAGCTGGTTGTCTTGTGCGTTGAATTTGTAATATATTTTGATCGGGATATTTTTGCCTATATTGGTGTCGATAGTGAGTATTTGTATCCCATCTTGGTAATCGATATGATATCCGTTGTCGGCAGAAATCGTCATCTCTTCTGCATATCTTCTTCCTTGTTCTCCTTCGAGGGTGCTGATATCAAAATAACTCAATAGTCCATTGATATGCGTGGCTACTATTGTTTGTGTGGCTGTTTCTTGGATATTGTTTTGGATATCTTGTTTGCATTTTTCCAATAGGTCATCATAGGTTTTGATGAGTTGCTCGTCTTTTTGTGTGTCATTATCACCTAGTGTTTCTTGGTTTTTTTCTTGGTTTATTTCTTTTTTTAACATATTTTTTTCTGATGTTTTGGTTTTTGGATTGGTTGCTTCGGGTGCGATTTTTTCTGCTGTGTTTTTTCCTTGATTATTATCTCGTTGTCTATCTTTGATTTTTTTAATGGTGTTTTTTTGTCTTACTATTTCTCGATATCCTCCGTAGTTGACTAGGTATTTTTGGTACAAATCAAATTCTTCATCGAAGGGAAGTTTTTTTTCTTCTGGATAGATAAATCTTTGGAAAATAGGTCACCATTTGGCATATCCTGCAAGTTGGTTGTTGTATTCTACCGTCTTGATAGTGTAATCAATATCTTTTTCTAGGTTTTTAATATCACTTTGGATCATCATTGCCATAGTTATTTTTTTGTATTCTTCAAAAAAAGGCGTATCTCTTAGTTCATCTTGGTATTGTTGTATCGTAGCTTCTCGTCTAAAAAATTCCTCTATCTCCATAGTTTCTGGATCAATATATTTGGTGACTTTTTGTATCAATTGTTTGTCTATGGTTTCTTTTTGTAGCTGTGTTGTGATGGTTTTTTTGCTTACTTTATATTTGTTTGGAAGTTTTCTATAACTTTTTTGACACATTTTCCAGATATTTTCTACTGCTTCTTTTTCCTGTGCTTGAGCTGCTGTTTCTGAAGACGTCAGGGGATTTTCTCATTTTTCTTTGTCTCTCTTTATTTCTGATTTTAATGTGTTTATTTCTTTTTTGGTACGTGTTTTTTGTTCTTCTTTGGCAGTAGTTTTTTCTATTTCGAGAAATTCTTTGCTCTGTCTGGGCGCTAGTATCTCTTTGTTTTCTGTTTCAAATGTTTCTACCATCGGGAGTATAATTGTAATAAAATTATATAGTTGCTAGTTGTTGGTCTAATTCGTTATCTAGGTTTTCTTGGCTTTTTTGTTCTTCAAAGTTGTTCCATAATTTTTGATATTTTTTTGATGTTTGTATGTTTTTTGTAGTTCCACTTTCTTTTTCTAATTGGTTTACTACTTGATCAAAAAGTGTTAGGTTTATTACGTTTTGTTTTATTGTGCTTCAGCTTTCGTAGGTCAATCCCTGCATAAACTGATAGATATTTGGTCATTTTTCTTTGTCGTATATTCCTTTTTGCTGTGTCCTTGCTGTGGGTTTGTCAAAGAGATTACTTATCATCTTGTCTTCAAAATTTGGAGTTTTTTCATTTATTTTTCTTTGGAATCTTTGCAAAAGTCCCTTTCGTTGTTTGATCTCGTCTACCGTGTATCGATTAAACGTTGTGTCTATCATATTGTATATTTGATATTCTTTTTCTTCTCATTGTTTGTTGTAGGCCTCTTTTGTTGGTAGATACTTTTGTATAAAGTCATGGGTCTCTTGGATTGCTATATTTTTTTCCATGGTATGTTCTATAATTGTTTTTGCTACTGGGCTTTCTTGCTTATATTTTACTGATGTTTTGCTTGCTAGTTCTTTGCTATATTCTTGTTGTGTTTTGCTTGTTTCTATGCTTTTTTGGATATTTGCTTGTGCTGTTTTTTTTGTGGTATCCATGATTTGGCTCATAGTATCCATTTTGATAGGTAATTTTTCACGACCTGTTTTTTCTTTTTGGTCATTTATATAATACGTCTCTTTGTCTAGGTGTATAAAGTCATCTGATCGTATTTCTCCGTTGTTTATATCATAATAGAATCCTATTTGTTTACCATCCATCTTTCCCGACAAGCTTATCATATCTTTGTCAAATTTTATCCCATTTTTGGTGTCTATAGAAAATTGTTCTGCCATATTTCCTCTTTGGAAACTTGTAACTTCAAAGTATTGTCCTATATTTTTTATAAGTGTTTCTATTACTTTTGTTTTGATGACTTTGTTGGTTTCTTCAAACATTTTTGTTTGTTCTTGTTGTGCTAATATAGTTGTCGCCTCATCTATTTTTGTGCTTATTTTTTCTAGTTTTTTTTTGTCTGTTGTGGGTATTTTTTCTGTATTTTTTATTGTACCGTCTTTGTTAAAATTTTCTTTGTATTGTGTTAGGTTGTTTTTTTGTAATAAGCTATCCAAAGCTTTTTCAATCTCTTTGGGATATCGTTGTAGGATTTTGTTTTTTATTTTTTCAATCGGGAAAAGTGTATCTTTTTTGTCTTCTGTAGCTATTTCGTTGGCATCGTTGATATATGTATTGATACTTTGGTTTTCCTCTACCAATGTTTCTCCAATATCTTGTTTGTTGATGATATCGCTCATGGTGCTGAGTGATTTTTTTGTGTTTCATCATTCTCTTGGAATATCAGAAACATCAATCTGACTATTGAGATTGAGCTCTTGATCCAATTTATTGAACTGCTCTATGAAGGCGACATGCTTCTCGGATATGGTGTTATTTTTTCTCGCTTCTTCGGTGATTTTTTCTGCTGAGTATCTTGCTTTGAGATAGTTTTCTTGTTCGTCTGGTAAAAGTGTTTGAAAATTATTTTTACTTTCTTCGCTTAATCATTCTAGATATGCGTTTTTATAATTGGTTAAATTTTCGTCTTGGATTTTGTACGTAGATTCTGTTTCTTCGTACATCTTCATTAGTCATTTGTAGTTTTCTGACTTTTCTATTAAGAGATTATCTTTATTCTCTTTTTTTTTATTTGCTTTTTCTTCTTTAGTTTTTTTTTCTTTTTCTTTTTTTCTTTTTTCGAATTTTGTTCTAAAGAGAAAAATATTTTGCGCATCCGTTGTTTTTTGATCTATGTCAAAATCGTAGAGAGGGTCAGAAAAAATATCTTTGGTGACTTGCTCGATATTGTTTCGAAAATCTTCTTCGGGAGCAATGATATGTTCGTTGGATAGGTTGGTAATTGTTTTAGTTAGTGGCTCTTTTATATCTTTGAGTTTTTCGTCATTAAGAAAATGTAGTCTATCAGTTGTAGTGTCTGATGTGTTCTCTTGTTTGGAAATTATATCTTTTTTTTGTTCGATATTCTCCATTTTTCGTTATGATGTAAATTATTTTTTGTAATTTTTATACGTTTCCAAAAGTCCTTTGAATAATTTAACTTGCCGTTCTAATATTTTTATCTCTTCATCTAATTGTTTATTTTTTTCGTCTAATTTTGCTATTTCTAAATCTAATGCTACTACATCCAAATAGCTTTTATACCCTGAATACCAATTTCTTCTGTCTGCGTATGCTTGATCTCCTTCGTATTTTTTGTTTCCTGTTGTCCGGAATCTGTAGTTGCTTCATGGCATTCTTGCTAATCTCTCAAAATATGCTAATGCTAGTGTTTGTCTTTGTTCTTCGCTGAGTTCTTTGTCTTGTAGGATAGCGTAGATTACTGCTTTGCATCTTATCTGTTCGACGCTGTCTTTTGTTTCTATGTGGGTTTTGAGTTGGTTGAAATAGTTGATATCTTCTGTGTTAACGAATGATCTTATCTGATCGTAGGGGTCTTTTAGTGTATCTGGTGTCATTTCAAATTTTGCTGTTTTTTCTTCTGATTGATTATTTTCTACTTTGACTACTATTTCTTTGTCTGGATTTTTTTTGAAAATTGCAGCGATTTCTTTTTTAACTTCAGTATTTGCGGGATTGGCTCCAGCGGTTAGTGTGATAAATAGCGTAGTCCCTACGGTTGCTATGGTCTTTATGTAGTTTGATATTCTGGCTTGTGTTGATTGTTTAATTTTATTGATCATGTGGCTGGGGAAAGGGTAAAATTAGTATGTTTATATTATAGTTAATTTGGTTTTTTTGTCAAATAAAAGATGGCTGAAAAATGGACGAAAATTGCCGAAAGGTGGACGAAAGGTTGCTGAAAATTGCCAAACAATTGCCAAACAATTGCCAAACAATTGCCGAAAGGTTGCTGAAAATTGCCAAACAATTGCCAAACAATTGCCGAAAGGTTGCTGAATAAGGGACGAAAGGTGGCTGAAAATTATTAATGTAAACTTTCATTTACTTTTATTTTAGTTTGTGTATTCTTGAATTGTGATTTAGTCTGTTCTTTTAATAAAAATTAACATATCATTAATAAATTTTTTTTATCCTTTTAAAACAAAAACGATGGAATATTTTTGAGTGGCGGTAAAGTGTATTATAAAAAACAATAATGGAGAGATTTTGGTGGTTTATAAAAGTGAAACAGAAGATGTAAACCCAAATTCATTTGATATCCCATGATGAAGACTTAATTGGTGAGAAAAATTAGAAGATGCTATTGCTAGAGAAGTAAAAGAGGAAGTAAATTTAGATATAACAATAGAAAAATTATCGAGAGGACGATGATTTACAAAATGAGAAATGCATCTAGTCTGAATGACCTATATTGTAAAATGTGAGAATACAGACAATATAAAGCTCAGTGATGAACATACCGGTTATTTTTGGAAGACAAAGGATGAAATTCTAAATTGAGATTTTCCTGGTTGGTTGAAGGAGGAAGTGAAAATGGTTTAGTTTTTTTACTATCTCGTGGCGTGCACCCCGGCATACCGAGGGCAGGTCTGGCGTTGTAATAAAGTTTTTTTTACTTGTTTTGTTTATACTGATTTGGTGGAAAAAGTCAACTTTAAATGCTCCCGTTGGTCGCGACGAAAAATTGCTGAAAGGTTGCTGAATGTGGACGAAAGAGTGTAGTAAAGCAAGATGGATTCCCGTTTTCACGGGAATGACGTAGTGAAGTAAAAGGGAATGCCCCAGGTACGCCGAGGGCGGGCTGTGAATGTGTGGGTGATTGGGAATGTCGTATGTATTGAGATGGTGGGTGTAAGAGTGGGGGGAAATATATTATAAGTTGTCGAGTTGTATTCGATTTGTATTATTGCAACCATAAAAAAAAGTCTCCACTGTAAAATACAGGGAGATTTTTTTTCTTGCAATTATATTAAATTTCGTTATTATAGTAAACGAATTTTACTTAATTCATTCATTATAGATATGTTTGATCGTACAATACTTCCTATAATCCAGTCTTGGAT
>CAYXTU010000010.1:0-18624 GCA_964468245.1 uncultured Candidatus Peribacteria bacterium
CATACACAACCGACACCCGTAGTAGACAATCTTGCACAGGAAGAGATGGAAGAAATCCAACAGCAATCTTCTCTAGAACAAAGTCAGATAGAAAATTTATTGGATACGCACCTTCAGACAGATGTTCAAAAGAAGTTTGGAGAATTGTTTTCTATGACAAAAAAGATTTATGAAACCAAACAAAAATTATGAAATACAGAGGAAACGTTCGATATTCTTGGTGCAAACAACGATAAGATATTTATCTCCTACAGATTCCTTATCGACGAAACAAAAGATCCTATGCTCTTTATTACCAAAATAGAACAAACAAAAGATACCGAGGAAGAGACAATAAATGAATTGAGATTTGCTTTCAATCAAGAAACATCATCACTCGAAGTAGTAGTAAATGAGGTGACATTGTTCGATGAAATTAGTGATTTCGCAGAAGATCAAAAGAAAAAAATGCAAGTCATGGACAAGCTCAACAAATTTATTTTCCTTACTTCAGAAGAACTGAGAAAATTAGAAAAACAGATCAAAGAAAAAGAAGAAGAAGAAAAAGAAAGAAGAAGATTACAGGAAATATTTAGAAACTTCTAACTAAAACAACAATATACATTAGAGATGATAAATGATAGATGTATGATTTGCTAAAAAAAACTATTGCAATTCACAATAGTTCATACTACAGCAAATAGCAACATTTGTCATTTTTACTATATCATTCATCGTTAAAATATTGAAACTTTTTGCTTACGCGGTTGTATTAATCAAACCAAGAAGCTCTTCACAGAGTCCATGATTGGCTATATATGCATTAGTAGCTTGTCTCATAGAAGTAAGTTCTTCACCAAATCGCTCAGGTGCGACAAATTTTTTGGCATCTCTCTTGCTCGCAAATTCCACTTCAGCAGTTTTCAATCACTGCAAGTTTTTGTAGATATCAAGCTCTATCGTCAATCATTCATACGGTACAAAATAACGAGTCTTTTCCAAAAAATGATTTTCTACATTGTACCACAATTGGTCAAATTCTTCCTTGGTAAGAGAAGATTCTATTTCTTCTCTCACAAGTCCATTTCACTTTTTTCTTGTTACCTTGTATTCATCTCAGATATGTCTGACTCTGATACTTTTTCCTGTGCTTGGATCACTAAAATATCACTGAATAATTTCTTTGTGAGGAAATTGTTCAATATCCATAGGTATCGTTTGTACCAAAAATTTTCTTTCAATTTCAAGAGCCATACTACTATCCGTAAATGCTAAATGCTTAAACTATTTATTCATTTTTTTGTGCTTTTTGTATGCGAGGATATAATGTATTTTCAAGGCAAAGGTCAAGAAAAAGAGTATTCGACCTATGCCAGCAAAGACAGAGATATTTTTGTATTGTTGTAAATTCTTATTAGTAATAGGTGCAAGTTGTGTTCATGATTCGTCAATAGTATCCAATGTAGTGATATCACATCAGACCTTTTGGATAATATTTTTTATTGCTTGTTGATTGCTACTATTACTAGTATATATGTTTTTGAGAAGTGCGCATTCATCGAGAGATGCAGAAATTTTTTCTCATTGTTTAGCTAATATTCTAAACATCATAGGACCAATATTTTCGTAGAGAAACATCCCAGTTGCGCTTTTGAATGTATAGGTACTCTCTGTAGTATTGGCTCATCAATATGCTTGTTTGTCCGTAGCCAAAATAGTGAGATCGAGGGTTTTGTTGATAGGAATCCAAGTCCCTGGGTAAAACGTCAGAAAATTTCCTTTCCATTTCAAATTGTCAGATCCATTAGTATATTGTTGTCCATCGAAGTTGATAACTACACTATTGGGATCTATTCCTTTGCCAATATCTTTGATATCAAAAACAAAATACTGATCCAACGCTATTTTTTTTTGCGTATCTTTTGGAAAAATAAGATTGATGCTTGGGGGAATAATATCAGGTTCGCATTCTGGTACCTTCGCAAAATTGAGCGCAAATGTTGCATCTAGCGGAGTAGTTTTGTTTCCTACTACCATTTCAGATCATGTCCCCAAAACAAATGTTTCTTGGCCTACGACATTGCTTTTAAAGTTTAACTGAAACAATGATGTAGCTTCTGTAGAAGAAGCAAAGCTAGGATTTTTTATCGTAAGGATGATTTTGTCATACTCTATTTTTGCTGTTGCAGTGCTATTTTTGGTCGTGGGAAGTACACGAAGTATTTCAATAGTTTCCGGATTGTAATACAATATCAGCGTAAGTTCACTTATTTTTTGTCACTGAGAAGCTACCAAAACATCTGCAGAACTCGCACAATTAGCATGGAGTTTGTCAGCAGGTTGAAATCTCACATCAGAAAATGTAGGCTGAAAGGTGACTTTTGCTCATCGTGCACATCACATCATGGCGATTACGGTAACAAGTCATAGCATTAATGCGTTTTTTGTTTTTGGCATAATAAAAAAACATAGAGAGTAAAATATATTTTTTATACAAATGATTATATAAACAACGATGGAAATATCAACCAAAAATATCATTGATTTTCTGATGTTTTTTCATACCGTATGAGATGAAAAACACTATTTTATTTCTTCGACTACAAGATGACTACAGATCTCAAAAAATTTGAAGAAAAACGCAAAACAAATATAGCTACCACTATATGAAGTGGTTTACGATTGGGAGTAGAAGAGCTTTCTCGTGCTGTAAATGGTACAAAAAAACCAAACACAAAATGACAATATCTTGCAAAAAATCAAATATCTCCAGAACTAGACAAATATGAATCTCGCAAAATCGCTGCAAAACAAAAAATATAATTTTTTTTACTCTCACTAGCATACTATGGGAAAAGATACGATCATACAAAATATTCTCGCTCATGAGGTTCACTTTCATTTCTCCAAAAGCGGAGGACATGGTGGACAAAATGTAAATAAGAGAGAAACCAAAGCAGAGCTATATTTCAATGTACAGTATTCACAATATTTAACCCCAGAGCAAAAAGCTAGACTGATTGAATTAGCTGGAAGTAGAATCCATCACGAAGAAAGTATTCTCATTATGACCTGTCAGGAAGAGCGTTTACAGATAGCCAACAAAGAAAAAGTGATTCATCATTTCAGACAATTATTAGAAGAAATTATTCCACAACCCCAAAAGAGAATTCCCACAAAACTTCCAAAAGCAGAGCGCGAAGCTCGTATCTTAGACAAGAAAATTACAGGAAAAATAAAACAAAGCAGACAAAAACCAACACGAGAAGACTAATGTTGAATGGTAAACTTCTACAACTAATTTTAAATGTTGAACCCCGGCAGGCCGAGGGCTGGTGTAGGACTTTGTTGTTGTATGAACTATCGTAGTATTACAATAGTCCGTAAGTAGACAAGTCTTTCATTCAGCATTAAGCATTAAGCTTCAGCATCCAGCATTAAGCGCATCAAAAAAAACCTTATTTCATCTCGTAATATACGAAGAGCAAAATAAGGTTAATAGATTTTTCCATAATGGTTTGGTGTGTAGTAGAGTTCTACCCCAATCACATATTTTTTTAGAAAATGTGGTTTTCCATCTTGGATGGCTTGGGTGATATCAAAGCGTATAGGACACAAAATAAGTCGAGATTTTTTGCCGAGTCGTATACTATACATACCACAAAGACTTCCATTGAGTTTGTGTAAATGCCCATAGGGGTATTGTGCCAAACAATAGATTTGTTTAAGTTCTTTGATTCTTTTTCTGATCATCTTTCGATCCAACCATGGGATTTTTGTAAGATGAAATGTCCGTGATTTTTTTACTTTCATATGTTTTTATTTTTTTTTTGTATACATATTTTATATACAAAAACCATACCATTATAAACAAAAGTAATGTTTTTTGTTTTTGCTTGATAATATAGAGCAAGTAAATAGTATATTATCAACATTTATCTCTACTATATATAGTCATGTCACTTGTGATATACAAACACCATTTCGCTGAAACATTAGCCAAACATATCGATCTTCCGCTAGAAGAAATTTTGGCATTGATAGAAATTCCACCAGAAAATATTCCTGGAGATTTTGCATTTCCCTGTTTCCAACTCGCCAAGCAAGAAAAGAAATCCCCCAACATGATAGCCCAGCAGTTCGCGGAGAAACTCAGTTCTCAACTGTTTTCTCAGTTTGAAGCTATTGGTGGCTACATCAACGCACACATCAACCAATCTGACTTTATCAAAGACAGCTTGAAGCTTGAAGCTTGAAGCTTGAAGCCGTTGTGAAGTGAAAAAGTTTTGATAGAGTATATGTCTGCAAATCCCAACAAACCCCTTCATATCTGACAAGCGAGAAATATTTGTGTCGGAGATAGTATGAGAAGAATTTGTACATATTTGTGATATGACGTCACC
Organism: uncultured Candidatus Peribacteria bacterium; assembly: GCA_964468245.1. Taxonomy (GTDB): domain Bacteria; phylum Patescibacteriota; class Gracilibacteria; order Absconditabacterales; family Absconditicoccaceae; genus CAJBLF01. Next base: position 4,383 of record CAYXTU010000010.1, read on the forward strand.
TCTTGTGATTATGGTGATGATAGCGGAGTCAATATTGGCTACAATATCGTGGGACATCTCTACTATAATATCCCTGTCGAGACCGACAAAAAATTCGATCACTACTGCGGGGAAGTATATAGCGAGATGAGAAAAAAAGAAGAAGATCCAGTTTTTATGCAACAACTTTCTGAGACATTATTAAAAATAGAAGAAGATACAGATCCCAAAATCAAAGCATTACATCAGAAATATACCCAGGATTGCACGCTCCAACAAATGGTGAGCTGCCGAAGAATGGGCGCATATTTCGACCTTGTTGCTTGGGAAACTAATATCCTTCATCTCAAATTTTTTGCTGAAGCGATAGAAATCCTCAAACAAAAATGATTCGTCAAATTCATGGACGAAGGCGATGCAAAAGGTTGCCGAGTGCTTGATCTTTCATCATTGCCCGAATACGCAACACAGGAAAAACAATATCAGATTATAGTCAAGTCCGATGGTCTAGCTACCTACATAGCCAAAGATATCGCTTTCGCGATGCGAAAGCTCGGCTATATTTCCAAAGATTTTGGTTACGAAGTTTTCCAAAAAGATCCAAGAGGCGAAACCGTTTACACAACGACTTCATCATCAAAAAATACTACAAACCAGATATTCTGAAACTACGATTGCGCAATTACCGTGATCGACTACAGACAGATTCCACCCCAACAAATCGTTGGGTCAGCACTCAAGTTACTCGGCCACGATGAAAGCAAAAAACAATATTTACCGTTGTGATATGGTATCGTCTATTTGACTCCAGAGACTTTATTAAGACTCAACTACTCACTCAGTGATGAAGAAAAAAAAGAAAAGAAATTACCATTTGCGAGTAGAAAATGACGAACAGTAAGCATAGATGAAATGCTCGATATGCTCCATACCAAAGCATACAATGAGACCAAACAAAGAAATCCAGAAAAAGATGAAAACCGACTCAACAACGTCGCTGAAGCTATGGCGATTTCCGCATTAAGATTTCTTCTTATTAGATGAGATATTTCCAAAGATATTGTTTTTGATCTCGATGAGGCAATGGATATGCAAGGTGAAACTTGAGCATATATTCTCTATACCGGAGCAAGGATACAGAGCATTATCGACACGATAGGAGGTATTGATGAGAAAAAAGTAGACTATTCATTACTCACTCAAGCAGGCGAATTCTCACTTATCAAAAAAATTACCACCCTCGATGAAACTATTCAAAGGGCAAAAGAAGACTTAGCTCCTCACTATATCGCAAAATATTGTTTCGAGTTGGCTCAGCTAATCAATAGTTATTATGCACATACCAAGATTGTGGTAGATGACGAAGCGACAAAGATGACGAGAGGGTTGTTGTTGAAAAAAGTTCGTGAAACGCTACAGTCTGCGATGCAGTTGATCTGAATGAAATTTTTGGAAAGAATGTAGAAAACAAAATGTTAAATGCTAAATGTTGAATGAATGTATTTCCTTTGTATAAACTATCGTAATTTACGATAGCTAATAATAGGACAAATCTTTCATTAAGCATTCAAAATTCAAAATTAAACATTAATTTATTTTATAAATAACAAAGTAATGAAACTTCGTGAAGAGTTAGAAAACCGTGGTTTGATTTATCAATTCACTGATGAAAAATTATTTGATCTATACGAAAAGTGAGGTCAAAAATTTTATTGTGGATTTGATCCGACGGCTGATTCGCTTCAGTTGGGTAATTTCGTTAGCTTCATGGCTGCCGTAAATTTTATGAAAAGAAAAAATACCTTTGTCATGATTGTTGGATGAGCAACCGGAATGATCGGAGATCCTAGCTTCAAAACCAGTGATAGAGCGATGTTGGACGAAGAAACATTGAGACACAACGAGCAAGCTATTACCAAACAAGTCAAAAACATACTCGAAAATCTCAAGTCACTTAGTGGCTATGATTTCAAATTTGAGGTAATGAACAACTACGATTTTTACAAAAATATGAATGTATTTGACTTCCTCAGAACTGCAGGAAAATACATCACCGTCAACAATATGCTCAGCAAAGAATCTGTCAAAAAGAGAATTGAAGACCCGGAAATGAGTATCACGTATACCGAATTTAGCTACATGCTTTTGCAGGGATATGACTTCCTCAACCTCTACGAAAAACATAAGGTAAAGCTCCAAATAGGATGATCTGATCAGCGAGGAAATATGGTAACAGGTACGGAAATGATTAGAAAAAAACTCGGAAACGAAGAAGAATGATTTGTGATGACCTTTCCATTGATCATGGATTCTACCGGAAAAAAATTCTGAAAATCTGAATGAAACGCCATCTTTCTCGATCCCAACAAAACCAGTCCATATTTCACATACCAATACTTTATGAATACAACTGATGAAGATGTAGAAAAATATCTCAAAATTTTTACACTTTTAGACTTCGAAGTTATTTCAGGTATTGTGGCCAATCACAAACAAAATCCAGAACTTAGATTTGGACAAAAACAACTTTCCAATTATCTCATTACCACCGTATATGGTGAGGAAGCTGCTGCGCAAGCAGTCAATATTTCAGAAATATTGTTTGGACAAGGAGACAAAATTGAAACTATAAAGACTATGTCAAAAGAAGATATTCAAGCATTACAAAAAGAAACAGGTGGATGCGAAATTACCGATTGAGAACATAAATTATTAGACATATTCACCCAATCAGGACTTAGTGAATCCAATGGCGAAGCCAAGAAGCTCATCGCTTCTTGATCGTTATATTGCAATGAAGAAAAAGTAACCGACATTCAAACCATAGTCACCAAAGCCGATTTTATCAACGGAGTACTTCTCCTGAGAAAAGGAAAAAAACAATTTAAGCTTGTTAGACTATTAGATGCTTAGACTATTAGATGCTTAGACTTTTAGATGTTTAGACTTTTAGATGCTTAGATTTCTCTAATCCTCTATGCCCCTAAGCTTATAAGCTTATAAGTCCCTAAGCTTCTAAGTCTCTATTTCATCTTGTATTTTGCCCCTAAAAAGCTAGAAAATAGCGTTCAAGATTTTTTGGTATATTCAAAAAGGTAGTTATTTTAAAAAGCCACGTGTGACCTAGAGTCATAACGTAATAGTCTTATTTTATTTGTTTTATGTTGTCAGATGAAAATTAGTAAAAAAATGATTTTTGCAGCAGTGTTTGTTATCTCATTGCTGTTTGTATTGTTTGTAGGAAGAGAATTTAATGCAGAGACAGGAACGAGAAAGTTTATACTTACCACAAATGGTTTTTCTCATTTCAGAAAATGATTAGACGTATCAGGAGGAACAAAACTTGTCTACAAGATCTCTTATGACAAATACGAAAAAATATACACAAATGGTGCAGAACTCAATGCCCTCAAAAAGATGATAGAGACTATTATTATGAAAAATATTGATAACAGAATTTCAAAATTGGGTGTTAGTGACTACAAAGCGTATGTCCAAAATATGGACGACCAACATTACATTGTAGTAGAAATATGAGGTGTTGCAGATTTGGATCAAGCAAAAGGAATTATCGGAAAAACTCTCGAACTTGAATTCAAACTTCAAAATCCAGAAAAACCAACTCCAGCAAGTATAGCTGCGAGAAAAGCGTTGGCTAATCAAGTCTATGCAGAGATCAATGCAAGTACAGAAGATATTAGCAAGATCCTCGAAGGAAGATGATCAGAAAATATTTATCATTCAATTTATACAGGAAACACACTAGATCAGTTGCCTGATATGTACAAAAACAACAAGAAATTGCTTGATGATGCACAGATAGGAAAGTTATACGGAATAAAAGAAGGAAACTATACTACTATCTATCAGCAAAGCGCTGATGGGCTTACCCAAGGTACCGGGACAGCTTTGGACGGATATGTAATGTACCGTGTATTGGATAGACAACAACAAAAAGATCAATCAGGAAATATAGTAGATATCTATGCGTTGGAAGATGTATTTGTCCAAGACAGAGAAACATGGATTCCTGCAACCGACGGCAAAACTATCCTCAATGGTGCTTACTTCAAATTTGCTAACACATCAACATCAGATATGGGAGAACCTGTCGTAGCTATTAATTTAGATGATGCAGGAAAAGAAATATTCTGCAATATCACTACGGCAAATATCGGCAAACCTATGGCAATCTTCGTCGGCGGAAACCTACTTACTGCGCCAAATATTCAAAGTAAAATATGCTGAGGATCAGCACAAATAGATGGATCATTCACGACAGAATCAGCAAAAGAATTGTCAAATGCGCTAAACGAAGGTACATTACCAGCGCCATTGATTTTGATGCAAGAAGAAAAAATTGCTCCATCATTGGGAAGTAATGCTTTGACATGAGCTCTACGAGCAGGATTGATAGGATTTATAGCTATTATGATTCTTATCTATTTCATGTATGGTCGAAGAAAAATGATACTTACTGGTGTGGTATTGATTTCATTTCTTACGGTATTGGCTGCATTTATGAAACTTACTGATTACGCATTATCACTTAGTGGAATAGCAGTTATCATCCTTTCTATCGGAATGTGAGTCGACGCAAATATCCTTATCTACGAAAGACTCAACGAAGAACTCAAAGAAGGAAAGAGTATATCAGGAGCTATCGACAATGCAAAAGACAGAAGTCGACCAGCAATTAGAGATGGTCAGATCAGTACTGGTTTGATTGCATTCGTACTTTTTTCTATGGGTACCAATGTCTTCAAAGGGTTTGGATCTATGCTTATCGTGACTATGCTACTTACATTATATTTCAATGTCCCAATCACAAAAATACTTCTACATGCATTCTTTGACACTAAGAAATAAACTTTTTGTTTATTTATGTCATTCCCGCAAAAGCGGGAATCCAGTTTGCTAAATAGCAAGATAGATTCCCGATCAGGCCAGGAATGACGTGATGTTATATTGTATCCCGTCTAATATTTTTTTAACTCTTTAGTCTAGTCCATGAAACAAAAAATCTTTTTGATTGTTGGAATTATTTTGCTAAGTATTTTTGGTGTGTCTATTTACAATGAATTTATGGCAAACCACACCTACTATCAGACGATGCTTACCAGTCGAGTCAACCGAAAATTGGTTATCTGGGCAATAGTATCGGTAGCAATTCCGATCGTATATATTATCAGATCAAAAATTTTTTCTGTCAAAAAGTTCTTTCTTTATATCCTTCCTGCAACAGTATTAGTCTTTACGACTGCGTTCACTTTGGTCAAAGATAGTATTATTGGAGGATCAGCAGGATTTATTATTCTTATGGTCAACACCTTATTATTATACTTTTTAAGCCTATATTTCATCCTCGGTATCACAGCTTTTGGTACACGAATTTCTACCAAATATATCAAATTCAAAGAAACAAGACGACAAGAAATGTTAATTAATTTCTGAATCGGACTAGGGATTTTCTTGCTCATCATGTATATTTTTTCTATGGTACATCTGATTCGAGGAGTCGTTATCTGGATTCTTTTCTTGGCGTTGTGAGCTATGGTTCGATATATGAGAGATCAATTGCGCCCCTACATATCTATTATCGCTGATGTAGCGGATGAATTTAGAGGTGATAATTTACAAAAAAATCGATGGAAACGAATAGGAATTATTTTGTTGGCTATTTCTATTATCTACTATATATATGGGTTCCAACTTTCTTTCATTCCGTATTCAACAGCTTGGGATGCTAATCACGAATATATGTATATTCCAAAAGTTATTGCACAAGCGCATGGAGTACTTCGAGGAAATGTAGGTCCAGCAGCATCAGCGCCAGGACTTCGACATATGTTTATTACCTTCTGGTTTGGACTTATCCAACCAATCAAGAGTCGATTTCGATTGGCTCCCGATACGATAGCTGTTGCCATGAATTTCATCAGCGGAATATTTGTACTTGTTTTTGGAACAGGACTTATCAAAGAAGCATTGGGATATTTTGCTCCAAAACAACCAGAAGATGATGGGATAATTACCGCCGTTGGAATGTATAGTGGCTGGATGATGTTGCTTTTCCGACTTACGAGCGGAATGGGTGCGTTCTTGGTTTTCGTAGACAACAAGACAGATCTTGGAGTAATGGCATTGACTATTCTTGCGGTACTTTCTGGATTTATATTTCTCAAACATATTCTCGACAACCGTGAACATGGACTCAAACTCCATCGAGATTCACTCAAATATATTGTTATTTCATGAGTGATGTTTGCACGAGCAAGTATGGCAAAACCCACAGCATTTATCGATATAGCAATGTTTGGATTGTTGCTAGTCGGATTGTGGATAGATAGTATTATCGCTATTGGACTAGGTATTATGACCGTAGGTGTTACAGGAATATTGCAAGTAGGTAATGCAAGAGATATGCTTACTACGAGCGCAGGAAAATATGTTGTTCTTGTATGATTGGTCGTAGCTGCTTTCTGAGTAGGTAGGATGATGATGAACAAAAACAATGCCGATGGAAAGTTGTCAGATAAAAAAAGATTGTTGAGTTATATAGGTATTCGATTGGCTTCATTAGTAGCTATATTAATTGTTTTCAAATGACCAAACGTACTTATCAACGAAATAAATACAGGTACATTTAGTCCAGGAACATTTATCAAGAGTGTTTTGTTGGCAAAAACACAGACACCAAAAACTCTTTTGGCTGCTACAGATGCTACAGCAGTAGCAGAGCAAACAGTAGTAGATCAGGCTGCTATTGCAGCAAGTATTACATCACCAGCACAATGTAAACAAACAACATTCACTGCAGAAGAGCTGAGTGGTGGACTAAAGACAGCAGTATCTACCAATGAAGATGTAGGAAGATATGTCGGATATGGACGAAAGGAAATCACCAAAGGTGGGTGATTAAGTCTTGGATATAGAGTAGTAAGATTATTCACGCCAAGAAACGATGTCTGTTATGGTACCAATCGTGAAGCGAAATTACTCTGCAACAATACACAAGCGATAGAAGCATTCAATGTCTCTACGCTGACTACATTATTATCACAGGTAAAAGTAGATAAGCCTGTATATGGGTTATTAAGCGGAGCGCTTGCAGCATACAAAGAAAAATGAAGTGGAGCGGTTACCAATCCTACAGAATATAGAGATCAGATTCTTGCACTCAAAAATTATTATCAAAATCATGCTATCAAAACAGAGGCAGGAAAGGTAAGTGTTCCTTATAGATATCTCGTACCATTCAATGTTACGTTCAACCGATCACTGCAAAATCTTAGTAGTTATTATACTGATATTGGTTTTGTGTGGATGTTGGTTTTCATACTTCTTGTGCTAGGTTTCGTCTATGCATTATGCAATGCAAAACGTTTTAGACAAGATACTAACCTTATCGCCATTACGAGTATTACTATAATTGGACGAGCTATCTGGTGGGTTATCGGATGAGGTATCGTGTGGTATGCAATGGGATTGGTCGTGTGGACACTTGTTGCTGTAGCTATGATTCTCAGAGATATGCTCTCTCATTCAACTGATGAAAAAAATAAAATACTGATGTACGTTCTTCTTTCCTTATTGGTTATCCGAGGAAGTATACAATTTATATTCAACTTCATCAGAATATCTTCACAATGAGGATCAGGTCCCTTCCTTCGATACAAAATGAACAACGGAAACAGTGTAGAAATATCTACCTCACTCCAACAAAAAGAAATCACAAAAGTAGGGTATGGACGAAAAGATGTCTTCGATCTTCAGTTCCCTCATTACAACAAATTCATTGAATACGTCAAAGATAGACCAGATACTGACTGAGTATTGATCGCAGGAACCTATATGGCATACTTCTTAGACAATCAAAGAAACATCAGAAATGACGGAATGCTCAACCGATTCCGAGAAAAAAATAGTGATGGTGATTTGTGTAAATCCTACCAAAGACTTGTAGACAGCAATCTCAAATATCTCGTTATCGATCCAAATATCGGAACGGTAGTAATGGGAGAAGGAAACGAATCACTCTTCAATAGATTCTTTGCCAAGAGAGATCCCGTCACTGGAAAAATACAGGAAGATGGTGCAATCAGTCAATTGGTAAAATTGCAACAAGCAGGATATATCAAATTGTTTTCTACCAACAATCTCTGAGCAAAATATGCATTTAGTTTGTCTGATGATACGCTCAAAGCAAAATTTGGAGAAATGTCGTATGACGAACTTGTCTTTTTGAGAGCAAAACTCGCTATCGCAAGATTCTTCCCCGACGCACAAGAACTTCTCAATTTCATCGCAGAGACATTTAGTAGTAGAATTGGTAATGGATTGGTAATAGGTGATATAGCTGATGTTTACGGAAAGATTGTAGATGAAAACAAGATATTCATGGCTGCACAATCGGTAGTTAGCCAACAATGAGCTTCAGAACAATTAAGTGCAACTATAGAAAAATTATCACAAGATGAACGTTTGATTTTGATGCAATATCTAGGCCTTGTTAATCTTGCAAAAACAAATAGTCCACAATATCAAGAATTCCTCAATTCTATACTCGGTCAAAGTTTATGAGGTGGTTCACAACTTATTGTGTTTGAATTAAATTAGTTTTGAATGTTCAAAAGTTTTGAAAGTTACAAGTTACTATGTAGCTGTTAACCTTTCAAACCTTAAACATTTTAACCTTTCAAACCTTAAACATTTTAACAATTAACATAGAGTCATGAAATTAGACGTATCTGATATCAAAAAAAATACTGTCCTCGAAATCGATGGTCAGCTGTTTAAAGTTATTGATTTTGCTTTTATGCAATGTCAACAAAGACAATGAACATATACATTCAAATTAAAAAATCTTATTACAGGTGGAGTACAAAGTCTTACTTACAAATCAGGATCTGTTATTGAAAAGGGCGATGTAACGACAAAAAATGCTGTCTTTTTGTATACAGCAGGAGATACGTATACTTTTATGGAAAATGATACGGGTGAAATGCACGATCTCAACAAAGATATGGTAGATGATATTGCATGATATCTCAAGGAAAATATGGATTGTTTTGTAATGGTCTACAAAGGTAATGTGATCAGTGTGATCTTACCACCAACTGTTTCGTACAAAATTGTTTCTACCGTTCCTGGAGTAAAAGGCGACAGAGCACAAGCAGGAAAAAAACCAGCAACTATAGAAACAGGGATGGAAATTATGATTCCACTCCACAAAAATGAGGGCGATATTATTACACTCAATACCCTTACGGGAGAAACGAATTAAAGCTTAAAGTTATAAGCCAAAAGCTTAAAGTTGTAATAAAGATGAAAGAGGTAAATAAGTGCCTCTTTTTTTCTTCAACAAAAAAAAGGAGCTCGAAAATATCTCGCTCCTATAGTGTTATTTGGCTGTTCCTATACTATTATTTAGCTGTATAGATAAGTACAAGCTGTTCAAATGTTTCCATAAATTCTTCGAAAAATTCTTGTTTTTCTGTGCTGTTGTTTGCAATAAAACTGCAAGAATCTTTCCAGTTAGTGCTAAACAATGCTAAACTTACACCCTTCCCTAATTGCAAAACATCTTCTCTTTCGCTGTAGATAACAACTCCCCAATGTTTGAATTTACCTTTAAGGTCTATTTTTGTGTTTTGAATAGTTTCAACTATTGCACTAAGCGCTAACGGATCTATAGTGTTGGATTCATTTGTTTCTGTTTGTTCTGCAATATGTTTTATTGTGCTTGAACATAATTTTGTTAAATAATGCCCTTCTCTCATATAGAACACATTACCATTTTCTTTTTTACCATCTTTGTTTTCCATGACATATGTTTTTTAGTTTTTACTTTTTTTTTATAAAAAGAGCTTATATATTTACCCAAATAAGTCAAGTTAGGTTTTCCTCTTACTTAAACACTTGTACATTCCACTGACCTTCTGGCAAACTATTTTTCAAAATCCACGGATTGAGCTTTTTGACTTCATAATAACTATAGCCATTGTTCTTTGCTCGGTCGGCGAGATTGTCCGTTTGTTTGAGATTAATATCTTCTGTCTTAAATGAACTATACATTTCGCCGAGTTGGTCACGATCAAAAAATTCATAGCGATGTTCCCATACATACTTCATAGTCAACAATCTAAACACATATCTTGAGGTTTCGTTATTCAACCATAGGTCATAGTAGTTGTCACTCAGTTGATTAGTTATCGTAGTAGCCAAGCCATTTTGTCACCTATTGTAGGCGGCGGCAGCTAGTGTTCGGTTGCTAAATCTATTATATACTATAGCAAGATGTTTCATTGCCGCCGCCGTAGACTTCGCGACATCAAATCTCTCGTCGACAAATTCATCGACAATCAATCCGTGCCCTCTCGCTGTATCGGGCATAAATTGCCAAATCCCTGCAGCACCCGCAGAGCTGACAACATTTTCCCTGAGTGCACTTTCGATGACCGGGATATATTTTAAGTCGTCGGGGAGACCTGCCTTTTTTAATTCTTTTTCTATCATCGGGACAATCAGATTCCATCTTTTGAAGATCATCACAAATTGCGCAGGATTCATTTGCAACAACGCTAATTCTCTATCAAACCTTTCAATATTCAACTGATATTTTCCCTCGGTCGGCATGACTTCCCCCGCAAACGATAGGTCATCATAGGCGATACTTCATCACGAATTTCCTTGTATCATCCAAAAAAACACTATTACAACAACTATTCCGGCTCCAATTTTCCAAATATTTTTGTTGTGGAGATAATGTTTTTTTATTTCGGTTCGCATTTTTTTTGGAGACATAAAATAAAAACATACATCATATATACGAACTGCAGAGATGTTTTCAAACGCAAAAAATATCCTTCATTTTACCTGCCAAATAACTATACTCTTCACATATACAAAAACATAAAGCAATACAAATAACGTACTATTGTTTTATTATATTATTATACACATCATGGAAGTAATAGGAATTACCTGAACGCTCGGCGCAGGAAAAGGTACCATCGTAGATTATCTTGTACAAAAAAAATGATTTCAACATTTGTCCGTAAGAGCTTTTCTCATCCAAGAAATTGAAAAAAGAGGAATGCCGGTAAATAGAGATAATATGGTTATTATAGCCAATGATCTTCGCACAAAATATGGACCTGCATATATTATCGAACAATTATATCAGCAAGCTATAGAGAGTACAAAAAACTCAATCATAGAAAGTTTGAGAGCTGTAGGTGAAGTAGAAATGCTCAAGAAAAAAGAGAATTTTACTTTTTTTGCTATCGACGCAGATCCCAAGATTAGATACGAAAGAGTGGTGCTCAGAGGAAGTGAAACCGACAAGATTTCTTATGAAAAATTCATAGAAGACGAACAAAAAGAAATGAACAATACTGATCCAACCAAACAAAATCTTTCCAAATGTATGGAGATGGCTGATCACGTATTCATCAACAATTGAACCTTGGAAGAACTCCATCAGCAGATAGAAGATGTAATTACTAAGTTGAAAATTTAAAACTAAACAGGTTATTCCCGCGCTTCTCTTCATTACGTCATTCCCGACCTGATCGGGAATCCAGTTGTCTATTTAGCAAGATGGATTCCCGCTTTCGCGGGAATGACGTGGCGTAGTATTAAGACTTAATATTATAACGTTTAATCGTTTCATCGCGCAGCTTTTATCGTTTTATCGTTTCTCATGAGAATCCCATTATGAATTTCCAATAGACACGTCCACTTGTCCACAAGCGATTGTGAAAAAATTTTTGGAAAATGATATGAACTAAAAAAGTTTAGAGCTATTACGCAGCCAGGACAATTTGCCGCTGAAGAAGTCGTGACTCTCGTTGGAGAAAAGTGACAAATAGAAAAAGTCAGAGTAGTAGGACCAAATAGAAAAACTACGCAAGTAGAGATTAGTGTCGGAGATGCATACAATTTGTGAGTCACTGCACCAGTAAAAATATCAGGAGATCTCAAAGATGCTGGATATATCAAAATAGTCTGACCCGTTTGAGAAATCTACGGACCATTTGCTATTGTTTCTCAGAGACATTTGCATTGCACCGTCAAAGAAGCAACAGAAATGTGAATCAAAAGCTGAGATATCGTCAAGATGCACGTCGGAGGAGTCAGAGGAATTGTTTTTGAAAATGTAGCAGTCAGAGCAAAAGACGATTACGCGCTCGACTTTCATATCGATATCGACGAAGCCAATGCAGCAGGTGTAAGGCCAGGAGATCGAGCGGAACTTATAAAATAATTAACTAACAGTGAACAACTAACAGTGAACAGTGAAGGAATTTGTATATATGGACTATTGTAATTCACAATAGTTTATAAGCAAACAATTCATTTGTTATTCATTATTAGTTTTTAGTTTTTCACTAAGTTGTAAAGTATGAAAATATTGTCATTCTTGTCCAAGAAGAAGAAATATGTACTGGTGATCTCGTGATGAGGAACCAGGGGATTTTATGGTCTAGGAGTTTTGAAGTGATTGGAAGAAATGGGAATAAAAGACAGAATAAAAGTCATTTACGGTGTCAGCGCAGGAGCGATGCTTGCAAGTTATCGAGCAGCTGGATATAGTACTGATGAGATATTCAATATTTTTGTAGATGCAAAAAAGTTTCTCAATATTTATGCGATAAATATTTTTTCGAAAAAAAGTCTTCTCAAGTCAGACGGAATTTTACAGCAATTTCAAAAAGATCTTCCCACCGATATATCAAAGCTTTCTCCCAAAGTATGTATCGGTACAACCAATGCAAATACCGGAAAATATAAAATATTTTCCCAATGAGATCTCCACAAAATATTGTTGTGAAGTATATCAATACCTGGGATATTCCCTGCAATACCTTATGAAGAATGTCTCTTGATGGATGGAGGAACCACAAACAATTTCCCTGTAGATGTTGTCAAAAAAAAATATCCCAAAGATGAGATTATAGGTATAGCGCTCAATAAATTTCAAGAAAATCAAAAGATAGAAAATGTGCTAGATAATTTGTCTGTAGCATTCGAAATACTTTTGAGAAACAATACGATAGAAAATCTTCCCTTAGTAGACCACTTATTTTACAATAGTATTCCTATCAAAATATTAGATACGGACAAAAAGAAAATGAAAAAAGCCTATGATCAAGGCTATAGGGAATGTATGAAACACTTTAAAAAATAATTAGCTTAAAGCCTAAAGCTTGAAGTTTAAAGCTGTAAAATAACTAATAAGCAGCTTTCTACTTATAGCTTTCTGCTTGTAGCTTTGTTTTTATTTACGTATCTCGCAATGCTGGACATATTGTTCAGCGATTTTTTTAAATTCTTCGAGTTCGTCATCGTTGAACGGCGTTCCTCAAAAATCCGGGTCGAGGGTATTTCCGCCGATATAATTCTGAAGATAATAATGTTTCGCCCCTCTGATGTAGACAGCCATATTCTCAATATCGTCCGCGGTATGAAGCCCCTTCGCGACGGTAGTTCTATATTCAAAATCTATTTTGCTTTCCAATAATATTTGCAATAATTTCTGATAACTCTGATAAAACTCCGCGGGTTGTGCAATCCCTATCGCATCTTCATAACAGTGCAAGGAATGTTTCAAATCTACCGCTACATAATCCAAAATTTTATCCTGAATCATTCTTTTGACGATCTGCCAATCTCTCCCGTTGGTATCCAACTTGACTAGAAATCACATCTCTTTTATTTTCTTGGCAAAGTCATACAAGTCCGGTCGTAGGGTTGGTTCTCCACCACAGATACTCACGCCGTCAAGCAATCATTTTCTGGCTTTCAAAAAATTGAAGAATGCTTCTTCAGGTATCAAATCGTTTTGAAACAACATCATCTTTTCCGGCAATACACATTCAGGATTATGACAAAAGTGACAACGAAAATTGCATCATTGCGTAAAAACTACGCAGGCTATTTTGCCTGGATAATCCACCATAGTCGACTGTTGTATTCACGCAATTTTCACGAATATATTTCCAAATAAAATAAAGATATTTTTTACAGTAAATAAAAAGTAAAGTTTATCAAAAGCGATGTTGTGCTTCGTATCACTTTACTTTAGTATTTGTTTATTAAGTATTCGTTGTTACCTATTAGTTTTTTTCGCATCCACAAGCTACAAATTCTGGCGCGAAATGTCTAACGAACTCTGAATTGTTGGTTTTGCTTTCTTCAAAATACTTTCTGCTGTAGAATTCAGATTTTTTACCGATGTGGAAATTGTTTACTGGTC
>CAYXTU010000011.1:0-17791 GCA_964468245.1 uncultured Candidatus Peribacteria bacterium
CTCCTTGATAAAGGAGGAGGTATCCGCCGATGCGGATGGAGGATTTGTAAGACCGAACAAACTTATAACCGAAATCATCTATCGTTTAGACCAAAATCTCAAAATCCACGAAACAAACATGGTCTATGATCAGGCAGATAAAATTCTACTAAAAGCTCGTGACGAAGCGCACAGATTCGCAAATAATTATAGAAAAAAACAGATGAGCAAAGAGTTCAAAAAATAATATATAGTCAGTTTTTTGACAATTTTGTCATCCCGACATGTCGGGATATTAGTCAATTTTTGTCTCTTAATCAATATTATATATATTTTAGAAGAAAAGGCAAGTAATAAATATCAAGACTCCGCAAAAATTGCGGAGTTTTTTGACAAATATTTTTTTCTGGATACTATTATAGTAAGAAAATTTATTTATTTACACAAGTGGTATGATAAACTGATTAGACCCAATTATCAAAGGACAACTGGATACTATCCAAAAAGAAGGACTACGAAGCAACGAGCAAGAACTAAACTTACCAGAAAATACGCAGATATATGCAGGGTTATACGAAAATGGAATTTCAAGAGAAGAACTAGCTCGTAGAATCATCGATCAATGGAATATCAGCGATGGCAAAGATTATTTTTCTGATTCTAATAAAGAACAAATCAAAAAAGCAAATAGTTTTGCCAACTTTATTATCAATGATCAAGCAACACAAGAACAGATAAAGCTAAATCAACACACACAAGATATGGACAAAAGAAGATCTGAAATAGAAGCAAAACAAACAATGAAGATGGATGACCTCAAAGATTTATTGGAAGATAAATCAGAAAAAACAGAAGAAAACGCTGAGATTATAATAGCAAAAGCCAAGACAAGAGTAATGCAAACAATTGATAGATATACCAACAAAATCAAAGACCTAGAAAAAGCAAATGAAACACAAAAAGAACAACTAAAAAAAGAAATAGCAGATATAAAAGAAGAATTAAAAACAGAAAACAATAATTATGAAAAAGTAAAAAAAGATTTTTTTGCAAAAACAAATTATGAAGTAAAAAAGTTCACCAAAGAAGATCTTGGAAAAGTCCCAACTAAATGGGTAAGATACGCCATAAGAGAAAACAAACTTTTCAACGCGCCAAAAATTACAAAAATGAAAACATATAGAAGAAACATGACTATCAAAAAGCTTATCAGAAAATTTAACAAGATAGGAAAAGATGAAAAAAATGGAGTAAGATTTATAATGGGATTTGAAAAGGCAAGATTTCTTCGTTACACAGGAATATGATTAACCAGCGGACTAGGAAAAATAGCAGAAGGAATAGGTATGGATATACCTCCAAAAGAGTTTCACACATTCTTTAATGCAGGAAGAAAAAATATATTTGATATTTTAGATGCAGATACGTGAGACGAGAAAACACAATGAGAAAAAGATATGATAACCGCCATAAAAAATAGAATTACTTATTACGGATATGCATATGCAAGAGAAAGAGCAAACGCTCGAGTAACACCGTTTGTAGAAGCAGAAAAGACAGCAAAAGAAGACGAAAAGATTTTAGAAACACCCAAAACAATTGAATTAAATAGCAAACAAGAAACTACAGCAATAGCTGCATAATGTTTTTATCAATTATATATATGTAAAAAATGGAAAAAATTACCAATCTAACACAAGCAACAGACTACGTTTACAGCCAACTCAAAGCAATCAACCCTGACATCGACAAAGACGATGTATATGATACCATCATGGATGAAGTCTTAGAGTCTATAGAATACGCAATGACTGATGAAGACGTAAGATTTTTGGAAGAAAACGAAAAAAATCCAAAAGCTATCGACGACTACCTTCAATCAATTGTCCCAGACTACAAAGACCTCCTCTCTGATATCGTAGTAGATATGGTGAGTGACGAAATAGTAGAAGAAGAGTAAAAAAAGTATTTTTTATATGTCATCAAAGAAAGAATGAGTAAAAGACAGACTAAAACAGCTATCAATAAAATCGATACAGATCTAAATTCTGTGAATTTAATAACAGCAGGATCGGTAATTAACAACACAAGAGATGCACTTCTTTTGATGTTAAACCCATCAAACAATTTTTTCCTTGATAATGAAAATAAAGATAAGATAATAAAAATCTCAGACGATTTGACTATCAAACAAACAACACTTCAACAACAAGAAAATATACTAAATGATGAAGAAACAAGGCTTGCAACAGAAGATGCAGATTTAGCAGCGAGATGAATACCAGTAAATAATTCAAGAAGAATGACTATAACAGGAAGAAGAGCAAATATAGCGTCAGAATTAGCAAGAATATGAACATTACTATGAAATATGATGCCAAGACAAGGTGAATATCAAACATTAGCTAATCTTGTAAATGAATTTGATATGGCGAGACCACTTCCTGATATGAAAGGCAATACCTACGATGCATGACCGGATTTTATGGTTCCAGGATCTGCAGCGAATGGATTCAATTTTTATAATGAATTGTGAATGCCTATCAATCTCGCAAACTATCGAATAGATATCACATTAGCAGACGGAACAACACAGAATGTAAAGATTAATGGATTAACAATCGCTATGCCAAATGGAAGAATAGATCTTACATGAATAACATTTACTGATAGAACAGGAGCTCCATATATACCTACCCAAGGATATGAGTTTATGCTCAATCCATGAGCAACAAGAACAATTTGATGAAGAAATTTCATCAGTACCAAACCATTAAAAGTACTTCGTTGACCAGCTGGAGCATTGAATTCACAGGCAGCTCGTGCAACCGAAGTAGACGCATATAATAATGCAGGAACGGGAAATGTAATAAGCAATGCTATGAATAGACTCTCTGCGACCAATCTTGCAAAACGAGAAAGAGAAGCGATTTTCCGTGCTATATCAAAAAATGACGGACCAAAATTTGATAAACTAAATGCTAAACAAAAAGAAGATATGTATCAAAATATACGTAAAATAATCAATCCACCCACAGGAGCAAGTCCATTAATCCCAATAATAAATTTTGATTATAATAACTTTAAAAATTGGGTTACAGGAGACAAACATCCATCAAATAAGGCAGAAAACATAAAAAATGCTATGGCATATAGAGACTACATAAACAACAATCTAGAAACTATCATACCAGAATTTTTCGGAAAACAAATGGATAAAGAATTTATAGACAATATAGATAGAAATACGTTATTAAAAACAGAAGTAACAAATTATCTCACAGAAATAGAACATCAAAAAGTTGATACCAACGTTCATCAAGATGTCCTAAGTGATATCAATGCTGTTGATGAAATGGAAAACACAAGAAGATTTGGAAAATTAGGTCGCAAAGATGTAAACTATTTGAGATTTTTTGCAGGACAAGATTCCAAAGTCGACATCAAAGATCAAACAGTAAACATTACTACTAACAATAAACCAGAAGATTTAAACAATCCAGAACCAGTAAAATACGATATGAGTATGGAAGTATCTGGAAAACAACAGATATTAGCCAATATAAAAATAGGAAAAGACAAAGAAATAAAGCTCAAAGCGGGAGATCCAGCATCTATGGTAAAAAAAATTCTTCAATGTGAAGATATCCAACATGGTAAAGTAAGAGCACATGTAGTCTACAATCTCATAAAATGATTTATCGACACGGCCAAGAAAAAAGATATATCACTCACCTACCGTGATCCAGGAACTGGTGATATGATGGTCATCAAAATGGATGGTAAAAACATTATTCTAGAACAACAAGACGATCACACAAACGCATGAGGAACACACAGAAGAAATACTACTGTACTTTTTGATCATCAATATTTTGAAAATACCAACACTTTTGATTCATCAATTCCAAACGACAATAGAAGCTTGAGAATTGGAATCGACAAACTTATGGGACATTTCAATTTTGCTATGAACGAGTTACATTATCAATATAGACAAGCAAGCGAAAGAAAATGGATGTGACTCAGAAGATGAGAAACAAGAATGACACTTCCTACCTCATTTTGGCTCAGTCCAATCAAAAAAATCATTAATCTGAATACAACAACCAAGTTCGATTTTTCAACCAACGTACAAGCTAACGGAAAAAGCGTAAGTATCGAATTCAAAGACAATAAATTCACACTCAATTGAGCTGGACTCAAAAAACCGATATCGTCAAAAACACTAGGAAAACTTCTCAGACATAGAGAATGAGGCATTCGTTCATTTAACGGTATGGAAAGAGAGATTTGTGGAAAGATATATGAAGAACTCATCAAAAAAATGAGAGAAAATAGTAAGATAGCAAAAACGAATTTCGGTGTCAAAGATTATATTACAGGAAGAACATACATTTTGGATTCCGATGGTCAACTTGGATATGTAAGTGCAGAAGAAGCAGAAGCAAATCCAAATATGATCCGTCGAGGAGTAATAAGTCATAGAGAATATGGAGTAGTAAATAACCCTCCCGAAGCAAGAAAAATGTGTGATGAAAATGAAACAAGAGAAGTAATGAAAAACCCATTCCTTATGGGAAGATTGATCAAAACTATGAACAATAGGATGGGAATAGTGTCATCTACCAGAGCATTGATAAATTAATGTATTTTTATATAATAATCAAAAAAATGACAGAAAAAAAACTTTCAAGATCAAACAACTGGAAAACATTCAAAAGTAAAACAAAAAATTTTGGCTATTCAATTGCACTTATTTCAGCACTTGGACTTACATGATGCGATTCTAATACATTAGAAGTTAAAAAAGCTGCAGAAGAATATCAAGAAGCCATAGAAAATGTACAAGAAGCAAAAGAAAACCTAAAAGAAAAACAAGAAGCACTAAAAGATGCTCAAAAAAAAGTTTTTGAAGCACAAAAAGATCTTATAGAAGCACAAAAAAAAGAAGCAGAAGCAAAAAACAACGTAAAAAAAGAAAGCAATAGACTCTAAAACAAGAAAAATATATATTCAAAAACTGGCTAAATAGTCAGTTTTTTTGTTAATCAAAAACTTATCAGAAATTTCAATCATTTTTATCAGATTTTTGAGCAAAAAAATCACCAAAAATTTGCTTTTTTTAGATTTGCAAGTATAATTAGATAATAACATTTTTATTGTATATATTATTATCATGAGCAAACAAATACTTACAGGAAATCAATACAATATTGTTTCCAACAAAGAACAATTTGATGATACAAAAAAAAAACTTCTTGATCAAACTAAATTCGAGCTTCTTGAAGCATTTCAAATAGAAAAAAAACTAATAAGTAGAAAAGATTTTTCCAATGAAATATCAAAAAACAGATATGAAAATTGAATACAAAAAATAAACAATGGAATTCCATGAGGAGAAATAAAAATATGAGAAAAAACAATACAAATAAACACAAAAGAAAATAAAGATATTTTAAAAGAATATGAAGAAATTATTCAAAAAAAACCATTTGGATATGAAAAAAGTCTAGAAGCATTAGATACTAAACTTGCAGAAAGAACAATACTAGACAATGGATTAGCCATAGAATTCAAAAGTACAGAAGATTTTGATGAAGAAAAAACATGAGAAATTGAATCTAAAATAGCATTTGAAAATCTCAACAAAATAGAAAAATACAAAAATAAATTAGAATGGATAACAAAAAAAATAAATGAAAAAAATCATTTCATTATAAAATGGACAGAAAAAGAACTAACAGTAATAGAACAAAAAATAAAAGAAATAGAACAAAATAAATGAACTGAAACATGAGTACCAACATTAGAAAAACCAACAGAAATAACTGACACAAGAAACGAAGCAGTAAGAAAATTATGAAATCAGCTCAAAAACATGAACATAGGAGAAATTACTGATCTCAAAATGCCTGATGGAAAAATCATCAGACTCCAAAAAAAAGACAATCAAGGATGGATCTGTTTATTAAATCAAGTTCCTGAATTCAATCAATATATAGACAAGAACCATTTTGTAGAAGATGGAGAAGGAAACAAAAGCTATATAAGTCATGTCCGAAACAAAGATCTTTGGAAATTTTTATGAATTCCTGAAGAACAAAAATTATTACCACCTCATCCAGAACAAAAACTTCTTCCTCCACATAGAGAAGAACATATTCCACCAGTTCCTATACCAATCCAAGAAGATGGAGAACTCGATCCTGTAGAACTTACGGCTACTATTTCTGATACAACAAAAATTACTCGTGCTATCGCAGAACGCCAAGCAGGAGAAAAACTCAGAAAGATATATAAAAATACCGCACGATACAAACCACGATCACGACCAACAAAACTTGGATTGTTCCTTGGAAGATGATACATAAAAGATCACTATACTCGCAAATACATGAAGATGAAATGAGGTATGCAACGAGATGAAAACCTCGTCAAAGGAGCAGATAGACATGAAATGGAAGAAGCAAACAAATTTAACGAAGCTATAAAAAACGTAGGAAATATTGATAAAGAAAATTATCCAAGAACATATGAAGCTATAGATACACTAGCAAAACAAATAACTGGTAATGCAAATACCATGCCACCACGACAAAGATGAATTGCTGACAACCTTTTCCAAGATCAATTCAAAGCAATCATCAGAAGAAATCTTGATACAAAAAAACCAACAACTGCTACAGCCATAAATCGAAAACCACTTGCACAGATCATGAAAGACAACGACATCCAACAGATGTCTTCTAATATCACAGAAAAATTAAATGGATTCAGAGATCATCAAGATATGGCTTGGAGCATCGCAGATCGTATAACAAGAAATCCAACCGAATCCGATGCAAGTTTCAACGCTTTTTCTAGAGATAAAATCATAAAATATTTCAATACCTACAAAAAAAATCCAGAATTTTTGAAAACAATGAAGATAAAACTTGATGACAAAAACGCTATGCAAGAGCTCAGAAGACTCCAGGCACATAACTGAGCATTGACACAGATAGCAGCACAGACTATGAGACTCAAAGTACAGATCCTTGCAAAAGGAGAGGAAGCATACGACGTAAAACAAGAACTAACATGATTCAGATGAGCAATGACAAAAGTTGGCAATCGATTGGACAAACCAATTTCAGACGACAGTAAATTAGGTAAGTGGATGGAAAAACATCCATTTACAAAAAACGCTTTTGGAATGCTCCGATGAGCAACGAAACTTTGAGCAATGATTACTCCAGCAATACTCCTCGCACCTCTAGGGCCGCTCGCAGTTGCATCATGAGCAGGTGGAATGGCATTTACCAAAACACTCTTCAAAAAATATGCACACTACAACAAAGAACATATCGGTTACCAAAGAAATCAAGCAAACAATCTTTTGAACAATACAGCAGAACGCAATAGATTGATGGACGAAATGAGTAAGATGAATCCGGCAAGCAGATTTATGCTCTACTATTTCGGACTTGGTAAAAAAGCAAGAGACGTAAGACAATTCAGAGATTATGTAATGACAACACATGATCAATTGGAAAATTCAAATACACTGGGAAGCAAAATAGAATGATTGTTGAGCAAACCACAACTCACTCCACAAGAACAACAAGAACTAGAAAAATATATATCTGAATGACTTGCACGTTTGGACCACCACAAAAAGACGGGACAGAACTTTTTAGGATCCAAAGATAAGGACGTTTCAGAAAAAGAATATCAAAATATCTACAGATTGGTACTTACAGGAGCGATGAGATTAAACAAAGATTTATGAGATGAAAAAAATCCAGCAGCAGGAACACTTAGAGAAAACAACTATTATGACAACGAAATGGATCTCATCAATAATGGAACTGGTGACGAAGTAGATCAAATCGGATACCAAAAATCACGAAAGAGATTCAAACATCGTCAAACAGAAAAAGCATTGCTCGGTGCAGTCAAAGCATGAGGAATAGCATTTGGATTATCTTATCTCGCTACAAGTTTAGCAAGCACAAAAGAATCTACAACAACATTGTCAGATACTACTTCAGTAAAAGAAAATTTTGTTCTTGGTGGTCATGAATCAGCAGGAGACAATGGAGTATATACTCCTGCAAAAACATTTTTTGACGCATCAAACACTGCAGGAAAGAATGTTTCATACCCTTATGGATGAGGTACTGACCTAGTAAAAGTAATACCTGGACATTTAACTCACGCAGAATATGCGAATAAAGTAACTGAAGTAGCAAAAGAAATCAATAATATGGCAATAAATTCAACGACAAAAACAAATTTATTAAATGAATTAACTAAACAGCCATGGTTAGGTGTTACATGACAAGAAAATGCAGTACTTCACAATATGAGATGTGTAGAATGAATAGAACAATTAGCAAAAGCATTGAACGATAGTACTAATGCAGCAAATATCGTTATAACACCAAGTTATGCACCAGACGTATACAATATAGGTGCAACAACATACAATAACGCAGGAGAAAGAGTTGTACAATGAATGTTGTGATATTCACAGACAATAATAACTCCAGCACACACTATACCGATTCCTTTCCCCACACATATGAACACCTTCAAAGAACCAGATAGATATGACGAACAATCAAAACCAAGAAGAGATGAACAAGGAAGGAAAACAAGATCGCCAGCACCGAAAGTAGAGAAGCAAACAAAGAAAAATGATTAGAGAAGAATATCAGGAGAAAAAAAACAATTTACCAATGCAAATAATTAGTTTTATTGTTATATATCACTACCATGAATACGATAGAAAACAAAGTCCAGCAGCTCAAAGAGCTTTCAAAAAAACAAAAGAAAATTTCGGAATTCAAGCAAGATATTGCTGATATTTTGGGAAATACTGATATGGAAGGAAAAAAACAAATAGCAGAAAAAATGAGCAAGATGGAATATGAAAACATGAATCATGCCAGAAATCTACAATTTATTGTGCCTCATATAGTAAAAGAGTCCTATGATCATAATGGTCCAAAAGGAGAATTTGTAATTCCTCCAAAAGTTGTACCAGTAGAACAACCAATAGTTGAACCAATAGAACCAATCATCGAAGAACCAATTACTGAAGCAGTTAGTGAACCAGTTATTGAATCTACAACACAACCAGAACCAAAAATTATACCAAACAAAAAAATGGAAGAAATAGAAGATGCAGAAATAGTTGAATCCAATGAAATAGTTGAACCTATAGAAAATACCAAAACAAAAAAATCTGAGTCAAAAAAAACAGATACACCATATGCGCACAAATCAATGACAGGATATCTCAATCAAAATATCCATGAAGCTACAGACGAAAATAGATGAATAACATTCAAGATTGGAGATCCCGTAACGCTTATCAACTATGGAGGGGAAAGAAAATATTGTGGGAAAATAACATGATTTTTTAGAGAAGAAAACAAAAACGAAGACAAAGACGAAACACCAAAAGCGTATTTTATATTTACCGAAAGATGAAACAAAGAATCCAACAAACGTCCTGTATATATATGATCTTTTGAAAAAGCAACAGCAGAAGAGATAAGAAGATGATTCTGAATACAAAGAATTCGAAATACCATTAGACCAAAAACTACAGAAGAAAAAATACAAATACAAGAAGAAAAGGTAAAAAAAATAGCAAAAGAAAAAGCATTACTCCAAAAAAAAATAGATGAAGCAGAAAAAAATCAGAAAAAATAATATTTATCTCTAGAACAAAACAATGAGAGAAAAAAACAACATAGATCAACTCAAAAAAAAGCTCGAAGAGCTAGAAATTTTAGAAAACAAAGAAAATACAAAACTACAAAAACTACGTAAAGAACTATGATTAGTAGATATATTAGAAAACAAAGAACAAAAAAAATTAGAAAAACTACGCAAACAAAAAAAATGAGAAATAAAGAAAAATTTATCAAAAACAAAATGAGACAAAAAAATAGAAAAAAAGAAATATGAATGGATGAAATGAGCACTTATATGATGATTTATGGTACTAGCAATCACTTACTGATTAAATTTTGAAAAAGTACAAGAAGCGATATCTACAATCATTCATGAATGACCAGAAAACTTTATAGAACAGACAGAAAACTATATAAATCAAGAAGAAGAATCAGAAAAAGCTCAAAAAGTTGCTGATTATATAAATGAATTCAATGAAACAAAAAACAAAAAAAACTTTACCATAAAACAAATAGGAGATACAATATTCGATAATGCGAACCATTTTCGCGTACCAGTAGTCATAAATTTGGCGAAGGAAAACAGATTCAACTATAGAAATAGATGAGATACTAGAGATTTAAACAATACAGATTGAGCAATAATATCAACGTTTAAGCCATTTGTACATCCAAAAAACTACAAAAGTAAATTAGCAGAAAACAATAATGAATCAACAGTTATAGCACTAAACAAAAATACATGAATGATTTCTGCTGGTAATTTTGAAGAATTCAAAGACAAATCAGAATATGTAGTAAGCGAAACATGGAAACCAAAAAAAGTTATTGATGTCGATATAAGCAAAAAAAATGAATATATACAAAACATATATCAAAAATGAATATCGCTTGTATTAGAAGATTCGAGCAAAATAAGCTTTCCTATAGGAATAGGAAAAGAAGCCGATGGAAACTTTTTATGATGATATAGTGGAGGGAAAGTATTGATATTCAGTCCAGATCACAAACATGGCTGGTTTATATATGGAACCGCAAACATGATAAAAGAGCAAATTAAAAATTTTAGAGAACTTTACAAAACCGATTATGTCTTATGGTACGATGTAGACCAAAAATCATATTCGCAAACCATACAAACCAAAAACAAAAAAATAAGCTGAAAAGAGCTAATCAAAATGGACAATTTCAATAGTGCAATGTCTGGATCAGGAAATATACTTTATCTAGACAATGATCTACACAAATAACATCTTGTTTTTTTTGCTCAAATACATACCCTACTCTCTAGTCCCTTTTACCTTCTACCTATTACCATGATAGATACAGAAACATTTATTGAACAGATGCTTATCAAAGTTATGCCAGAAATTGATGATGAGGGACTCGATATGATGATAGAAGACACCAAACCGGTGATTTACGATCGAGTAATGACACATATCGTAGACAAGATCGATGAAAAGGACGGACAATGATTTTTGGATATTCTAGAAAAAAAGGGAGTAACTCCAGAAGTTGCAGATTATCTCAAAACAAAAATACCAAATTTCCCTGATTTTTTGGAAAAGGTATATGATGACTTTGAAACGATGTATCTCAAAGAATTCAAAAACTTCGAAAAAGAATTCGATAACGAAATCATCGAAGATGAAGACGAAGAAATAAAATAAACAAAAGCTTCGCGAAAAAAATTGACAAAAAATTGGTCAAAAACCACAGAAATACAGCTACATTTAGACAATTTTAGTCGTTCGTTTAGACGAATATTAGTCAATTATTTTTTACGTCTTCATTCTAATTTCCTCTATCCTCGTAGTATACCCAACCTTTTCTATAGCCAGATTTACTTCGTGTAATATCTGGTTTTTTTCTTTAAAAAGTTTTATCTTGAGTGCTGGATCTGAAATTTTAAGAAAAAATACATTGAATCTGACATATCCTTCTAGGGTAGGAATACCCAAGATTGCCCTCATACTATTCAACGCTACCGCTCCGACCATCGCATTACCAAGATGCCTATGAGCAAGACTTTTTCTAAGCGAATCACTCAACGATTTCATCAGCATAAATATAATATAAAGTAGCTAAAGTGTACTATTACACAAGTAATTTTCAACGATTTTTATCGCAATAATTTTTATCAATTTATCACGACTAAAAGGAGTTTTTATCATTTTATCGCCCGCAGGGCATTTATCACTTTATCGTAATCATCGCGAAGCTTTTATCGCGAACAAAGTGAGCTTTTATCGCCCGAAAGGCATTTATCACGACCCCGCAGAAGTGCGAGGGAGTTTTTATCATTTTATCGCGAACACAGTGAGCTTTCATCGTGAGCGTAGCGAACTTTTATCACGAGCCAAAGGCGAAGTAATAGTTATGTTTGCAAAATCAAGGAGAATTAGTATAGTATGATCAATAGCCACTATGCTATTTTTTGTCTACTATTCGACAACTTTTAGTCTTTATTCAGTTTTCATGAAAAAAATAATCAGCATTCTTTTATTAGCAGTTTTTGTGAGTGCAAACTTTTCATTTGGTATGGGACCAACAGAAACTCCTATAGGAGATATTATAGAAACAAACCAAGAAGCTACTGCAAATACAGAAACACCGACAACCACACCATCAAAAAATATTATGGGAATCACCTGCAACGAAAACCAACTCGTCAACGGACAATGCAAACTCAATATCTACGATACCCTAGGAATCAGAAAAAGCGTAAGAGACGAAGGAGACCCTACATCAGTAGGACTTTTTGTCCAAGACGTCATACTTTCAGCGACATTATTTATATGAACATTAGTGACTATTACACTTATCGTTTCAGGACTTATGTTTATCTTTGCCGCTAGCTCAGGAAAAGAT
The DNA here is from genome assembly GCA_964468245.1 of uncultured Candidatus Peribacteria bacterium. Lineage (GTDB taxonomy): Bacteria > Patescibacteriota > Gracilibacteria > Absconditabacterales > Absconditicoccaceae > CAJBLF01. The sequence goes on from CAYXTU010000011.1 coordinate 12,546, forward strand.
CCAGCCAACGCAAAAAAATGAATCGTGGGTTCTCTCGTAGGATTACTCCTCGTAGTTTCCTCATACGTCATCATCAGACTTGTCCAATACATCGCCAAAGGATTCTAAAAACTAATGAATAATTGATAATTAATAATGAATAATGATGGTATTGTTAAAATAAACTATTGTAATTTACAATAGCAAATAAGAAAACTAATCCAAAATTATTCATCTTTCATCATTCATCATTCATCAAAATGCACATACATATTGTAAGTATTTTCCCCGACATCTTCAAAAGTTTTATAGAAACTTCGCTGATCAAAAAAGCACAGGAGAAGAAGATTTTGAAGTTTAATTTTATCAACCCGAGAACATTTGCTCCCGGGAGACACCAACAAGTAGACGACACCATTTACGGGTGATGAGCTGGATTACTCATGAAAGCACAACCCGCTATCGACGCCGTAGAATCTATTGTGTCCTCCTTTGCTAAAGGAGGTGCCCGTAGTGCGGAGGATTTAAAAAAGAAAAATAAAATAAATTTTAAAATTATCCTCCCCTCTCCCTCAAAAGAAATCTTTACGCAAAAAGTAGCCCATTCATTAAGTGAATCAGATAATATTATTTTTGTCTGCACAAGATACGAAGGTATCGACTACCGTTTCGAACAATACATGAAAAAAAAATATAAAAAGAATTTCCAAAAAATATCTATCGGACAATTCATCACGCTCGGCGGTGAAACTCCAGCCATGATCATGATCGAGGCAATCTCCAGACTTATCCCGTGAGTAATCAAAGAAGAATCCAGTCGACAAGACGAAAGTTACAACATCACCAAAAACATGAACAACCTCGAATACCCACAATACACCAAACCAGAAGTAGTCCTCTGAATGAAAGTCCCAAAAATCTTACTCAGTGGTCATCACAAAAATATCAACGAACGAAGAGAAAAAAAAACTAAAAAAATAAAAATAAAATAATTTTTATTTTGTAACACACGCTCATGCAAGAATTTGAAACCAAAGTTCTCGAAATTAACGTACAAGAAGTTGAAGAAAAATTACAAAAACTATGAGCAGTAGTCACCGAAGATACGGTTTTAATGAGAAGACGAAACTTTGATATCCAAGCACATGCTGATGGCAAAGGGAAACGGTTTCGTTTGCGCCAAAAAGGGAACAAAACAACACTTACTTATAAGGAAAGATGATGAACGGAAATTTGATCAACTCATGAGTTAGAAACAAGAGTAGATGATTTCGACACTATGGTACAAATCTTGCAAAAATTACAACGAGAAGTTATGGTATACCAAGAAAATAAGAGAAAGGTATATCTATTAAACGACATAGAATTTTGTATCGACTCACGACCAAAAATTCCAACATACTTGGAAATAGAAAGCACAAGCGTAGAAAAAGTAAGAGAATGATTGGAACTATTGTGACTCACCGGCAAAGACGAATGAGATCTTGGCGTTATAGAAACCTACGCAAAATATGGAATCGATCTTCATAGCCATCCTGTATTAAAATTTGACGAATAATTCAAATTTTATTATTTAATCTAAAAAATGGATATAATAGAAAAAACAAAACAATTCTTTTATAAAGAAATAGATAAATTTGGTAGCGATCCTTATAGACTATTATGACACTTACCAGAAGTAGAAAATCGAGCAAAAATATGCCTAAAAACTATACAGGCAGACGAAGAAATTGTATTACTAGGCGTATGGCTACATGATATATGACATTATCCTATTCCAACAGAAATAGATCACGCAATAAGAGGAGAAAAAATAGCTACTGAATTTCTTAGTGAACATAAATATGATAAAGAGAAAATAAAAAGAATAGCTCATTGTGTAAGATCACATAGATGCAAAGATATACAACCAGAAACAATAGAAGCAAAAATAATTGCCTTTTCAGACTCAGCCAGTCACATGACACAAGCAGACTTATATCTATGAATGGCAAAAAAAATCGGAACAAAAGAAACTCTTGAAAAGTTGGAAAGAGATTATAGGGATTTGTGACGGTTTCCAGAATTCAAAGAAAAATTACATCCACTCTATCTAGCTTGGAAAAAACTATTAGAAACATATGAAAACACGATAAAAACATTTGACGAATAAATCTACATTTAAAATTTAAAATTAATTCTATGCTCTGACTCCTCTATTTCTGAAGACTAGAACCTGAAAAATGAATCGATGGCATCATCGACATGATTAAAATATTTGCAAAAAAATGAAAAGAATTACCATTCGAACTATTTATTTTTGGCTCAGGAAGCAGAGAAAATCAAATACAACAACTAACAAGCAAACACAAAAATATCCATTTTTTCGGACGACAAAATAGAGAAACCATAAAAAGATATGTAGAAAATTGTCAGTACTGTCTCATGCCATCAGAATGTTTAGAAACATTTGGACTTTCCGCGTTGACGGCAATCCAGCGATGACTGACGCCTATCGGCTACGCGAAATGATGACTCAAAGATTTCATAGACAAAGACTACGATCTCACCAACCAACCCTGAACCACTACATGACAAAAGCTTTATCATCTAATATGACAGCTTCAAGCTTCAAGCTTCAAGCCTCAAGCCGTAAATATAGCAAATTATAGTAAGGATAATCGAATCATCAATTTCCACGCCCTCGCCGGCAAAAACGTCAAAAAAATCCTGATAGTTTCTGATTTTATCAACAAAATTGGCGGTATAGAAACCTATATCAATGATATCAAAGATCTTCTCGAACCACATGGGTATGAAGTAGAATTGTGCGGGTGAAAACTGCCATCGTGACCAATAGGCAAACTAGCAAAATACCTCTGAATCATATCTGGATTAGGAAATATGTACGAAGCTTTCAAACTAAAAAGAAAAATAACAACATACAAACCAGATCTCATTCGATACAACAGCGTAATGAGATATCTTGGTCGAGCACCGGTATTTGCAAGCAAAAATAGTTCTGCAAAAAAACGGATGATGTTTCACGATCTAGGATATTTTGCACCATTTCCTAGCCAATTATTTCAAGAAAAACACATCAGGACACCATTCACACTCCATCACTTTTTACAGACCCAACCTACCAAAAACCCGATCAAACTACTCGCCATCATCGGCAAATATATTTCTCTTTCCCTCATAAAAAACCAACTTAAAAAAAGCGTAGACACCTTCCTCGTTCCTTCTGAATTTATGAAAGATATCGTGCACAAGTCCTACAAAATAAACAACGAAAACATAAAAGTATTTCCACATTTCATACAGGAATAAAAGTATTGAAATTCTGTTTGGTATCAAACAGAATTTTTTTTATAAAAAAGGAGACTTCACAAGCCTCCCCTACAATTATAATCCATACAGTAGTTCGTATTATAACAAATACCATCACTGTTAGTTGTTAGTTGTTCACTGTTAGTTGAATTTCGAGTTTACTCGAAATTCTTGAGCTCTTCACACACCTTCCTAAACGTACAACTTGCACATTTTTTTGCACTCGTTGTCCTTGGGAAATGATCATGAGACAATGGCTCGTTTTTGACAATATCACCGTCTATAATAAATTGTTTTTGATACTCCATATCTTCTTTGAGCTTGTTGATAATATAATCAATATCAGTCTTTGCTATCTTTCCACCAATTTCATGAAGACTTGGAAGATACACCTCAAATCATTCAATATCAACATCGTCAATAGGAGTTCTCGACTTGAGAATAGTCTTGAGTGCGTAGATCTTGAGCTGATCAGAAGGTCAATCAGAATCCATTTTTTCTTGTCCTGATTTTCGATCTATAATAAGATATTTATTATCAGAAAAAATAACACCAAAATCTGGAGCTGCCATCACGTTGAGATTTCTTAATTCGGGAATAGAAGACAAATTCAATTTCATACTTTCAAAATCCTTTTGTCTAGGTTTTTCGACAAAGACCATCTTTGCTGTTTTAAAATAGTGCTGAACTTTTTGATTCCATTCGCTTTCCAAAAAAACATCAAGATTGTGGACGACTTTTTGGATAGCATCTTCTAATTTATCATCAACATTTTCTCAATAATAGTGTTCAGAAAGACCAAATTTACGATCTCTATCATAAGCAGCATAATCTCTATTTTTGGAAATTTCAAATTCATCTCTCATTTCTTTGATCACACGATCTTTGAGTAATTGAATAGCTGTCTCATCAAGAGGTCATTTTTTCAAATCATTTAAGTAATCAGACAAAAGGTGATGTGTTTTTTCTCCCACTCGCATATCCATGCTTTTGAGATTTTTGAGCAACAATGTAGTAAGCCAAAGATCTTCATTGATAGGTCTAAGTGAATGTGAATAATAATTGAGATAATACTTTTTGTTGCAATACTCCAAAACAGTAATCCTAGTCGTAGACCGAGTTAACGAGTGATTGTAATTGTTGGCCATGAGATATGATAAGAGAGTAAAAAGAGCAAATATACGTGGTTATAGAGATATAGAAAGCTATTTCAATTTATAAACAAGTATTCTTGATTTTTGGCAAGATTTCCATAGAGTATATACTCACAAAAACAAAAAAAATATGGAACAAAACGTACAAGAAAATTACAACAAATGGTATTGGAAAACATTAGCCCAGCCAGCCATCAACAAAATCATCTCCGTATGCAAAGCATCGGACAAAAAATTCAGTCTAACAGCAACCGAAGAAGACTTTATTCCCCTATTAAAGTACTTAATCACATGGGAAGAAAAAAATTCAATGATTAGACAAAATATCAAAAACGAATTAGAAACAATTCGTAGCATAAAAAATTATGAACAGCTAATTGCTGCTTAAGCATATTTTGCTTGCAAAAAACTCTGTCGATTTTGACAGAGTTTTTTTATACGTAAAAGAAATTCCATCACTTTTCACTATTCGCTTTTCATTCGCCTCCGGCGAGTTAGTCATCATATCCTTGCTCTTCAAGCGTCATACCAACAACCGCTTCATCCTTTGGAATATCTCAGCCAGTTTGAGCTTCTCTATTGATATAGACATACATCGGCAAAAGCATTGGAACTCTACCAATAATCTTTTCAATAAATTCTCCAAGATCTTCTTTAATTTGTCTAAGATTATCTTTGATATCCATACGTTTCTTTTGATATTCATTGTATTTGGCTCTAGCAAATTCAACAATCTGCGTATGGATAGTTTTCACTTCACTAGAATAAACAAAACCTCTAGATTCAATCTGAATATTTCCT
>CAYXTU010000012.1:0-17578 GCA_964468245.1 uncultured Candidatus Peribacteria bacterium
AGTTTTTTTGTATATTCCTTGACAAATTAAATAAATTATGTATAATAAGCAACATAAGGTTTTATATGTTTGTTTTTTGTCTATGAGACATTTCCTTGGAAACATAAGAGAAAAGTTGGTTCAGAAAAATTCTGTTAACAAATTATCTTCTGATGATTTTGATTTTTGATGAAAAATGGAAAAAGTTTGAGAAGAGAGTTATATCTTTGAAAGTTATGGACAACAGACAAAAATCGAAAAATACGATGAAGAATTGTTTAGTATATGAGGAATTGTTGAATCAGAAAAAAATATCAAATTGGTTGCTGATTTTATGAATCGTTGAAAACATTTAGCTGCTGAATGATATAGAAATTCTATTGAGAATTGTGCGTGAGTTTCTTTTGACTATACTCCTGATTATCCTGAAAATAATGTTTCTGTTGTTGTTGATATTGAATTTGATGTTGATCCTGAAGAAAGTTGAGATGAATATGAAGCAGGATACTGAACATCTCAGTCAATTATAGAAAAAAATATGTATTCTAGGATGAATGAGAATGAAAAATATATTATTAGAAAAAATGCTGCTACTATGGCAAAATATTTAAACGATCGAGCAAAAGAAGTACATATAGATGAAATCAAAAATGAAGAATCTGTAGAAGATGAAGGTGCTTAAAAAAAACCTAGAGATTCTTAATTATAGCGGTTTTCACCTCTTCGAGGTTGGTTCATTCTTTTACAGAGATCCGGACATTTTCCTTTCCTGGAAAGTGTTTTTTCAATTCCGCTAATTGTGTTTTGTCCAATAAATCTATCTTATTAAAAACCATAATTCTTTTTTGTTTAGCTCCTATTTCGTCTAAAATATGATTTACAATGGAGATTCTTTCGTCGATGAACGGATCAGATGCGTCGATGACGTGGAGAAGTAAATCTGATTCGATGCTGTCTTCAAGGGTAGAGGAGAATGATTTGATGAGTTTGGGAGGCAGATCGCGGATAAATCCGATAGTGTCGTTGAGCAGGATTTCTTTTCCTTCTCAGGTCTTAGGATTTTTCATTATATAAAGTTTTCCTACATGAGTACCCAAGGTTGCGAAGAGTTTATTTTCCGCTAAGATTCCTTTTTTGGTCATAGCATTCAATAATGATGACTTTCCAGTATTCGTGTATCCTACGATTCCTACGGTTGGCATTCCTTTTCTAATTCTTGAATCTCTGTGGAGTTTACGCATCTGTTCGTATTCTTTGAGCTCGGTTTCTATTTTCAAGACTTTGTATTTCAAATGCCTTTTCATGATTTCTGTGTTGGTTTCTCCTAGACCTCTCATTGCTCATTTTCCTCCTCCAGCGTTACCTCATTGTTTGGAAAGTTCCATTCCCATACCAAAAATTCTCGGTCACATGTGCCTGATCGCCGCCAATTCTACCTGTAATCTCGCTTCCATACTTTCTGCGTGTTTGTCGAAAATCTTCAAAATCAAATCGACTCTATCTCGGGCTTTTGCATTTATTGGGCGAAGTAATTCATTCAAATGATATATCTGGGAGGGCTTCAACACATTTCCTACGATCAAAAGGTTGGCGTCCAATCTTTGCATCTCTGCCATAATTTCTTCAAGCTTTCCCTTACCGATATAGGTTCTATAATCTGGATGGTCTTTTTTTTGAAATTTCTTCAAAACGACAATACCACCGTAGGTAGTAAGAAGACTTTCTAGTTCGTTCATTCTATCTTCGAGGAGTGTGGCACTGGTATCTTTGGTGACGATGTCTACGAGATATACTCTCAGTTGTTGGTCTCTGTCTTCCATGGGAAATTACTAAGGGACTAAAAATTGACTAATGCACTTCGTGCGACGAATGGTTGACGAAAGATTACTGAAAAGTTGCTATTGTTTGGCAATATTTGTCGCGAAGCATTTGTCTATTTTGTTTTCATATAGTAGTTATTGGTTTGGTAAAAGGCAAGGAGAAAAAGTGGATTGACTTTTTGTAGTAAATATGTATATATATAGTAATTCTGAAAATAAAAATAACTAAAAAAATAAAAACATGAAAAAATTAATGAGCATTTTGTTTTTAGCTTTGTCTTTGGCTAATATATCAGCACAAAGTGTGTATGATACGAAAAAAGAAGACGTAATTACTATCCTTAACGGAACTGATAGTGTATTGGTTCCTATTGAAATCTTTGAACGATGGGGTAATAAATCTTTGGAAGCATACTACAATGGGTCTGTAGAATTAGGAAAAAAGAACAATTATTCTTTTTCTAAATGGGGGTTTGAAATCCAAAGTTTTGAGCAAACTCAACTACTTGTTCGACGTAATGGAGTAATAGTGGAGGAATTTGTTGTGAAAAAAAATTATAATGGCCTTTCTCTTTGTATTTTGTGGTATTTTATTGTATTTCTTTCTGGTTTTTTGTTTTTGAGAGATATACGATCAGATTCTATTTTTATTCTCTTTTTGTTTTCAATTATTTTATGTGGATATTTTCTTTATTATGATATCTACTTTGGTTTGTTGCTTTATTTTGGTTTCTTTGTTATAGGTGGCTGTATTGGCTATCTTTCAAAAAAATTTAAGATAAGCAAAAAATAAAATTTAAAAGTCTCTCCTTTTTGGCGGGACTTTTTTGTTGGGAAGAAATTTTCTTAAATCCCCCGCCATTCTTGCCCTCCCCCTTTGAAGAAAAGGGCGTATGAGAATGGGATGCGGATAACAAATCCCTTCCCGATGAAATACCGGGACAGGCCCAACACTCTCTTTATTTTTTCTTTTTTTAACAAATCCCTCCTAACCTCCCTTTATCAAGGGAGGAAAAAAATGGGACGCGTTTCATTCGCCTCCCGCCCTTCCGGCGCCTGTCCCGCACAAAGTTGTGGGATCAAGGAAGGAGCAATGAGTGGAGGAAAAAATGGGACGCGGGCAACCTCACCCCATCCCGCAGCTTGTGCGGGACAGGCTCTCTCCTATTAGAGAGGAGTGCTTTTTTTGTTTATTTTTTTATGGTTACGTCATTCCTCTGAAAAGGGGAATTCAATTGGCTATTTAGCAAGGTGGATTCCCGCTTTCGCGGGAATGACGTAACTAAGTTAGGGAATGACGTAACTAAGTTAGGGAATGACGTGAAAGATAGTGAGATCGTGAAAATAGTCAGATATATTTTTTGGGAAAAGGTTGAAGGTTTACTTTATTTTTCAGTTGAAAGTTATAGAGTAAATAGTATACTCAATTTCACGAACGTATTTTTTACTATTAATTATTTTATTGCGATGAATATACTAAGTATTGTCCTGATTGTCGTGGCTCTTGGAGCTGGATGACTGAGTGGGTTCTATGGATACAAAAGAACACTGACTCAGAAAGCATTGGATTTTAAAAAGAGAATGGAAAAAGTAAGAGAGATCGAAGAAGAAATGTTGGAGGCTGCGAAGAAAAAAGCTGAAAAAACCTTGGAAATTGCAGAAGAAAAAGCACAAAAAATCGAAACTCAGAGGTTGGAAAAAATGGATATTATCCAAAATAGACTTCTTGCAAGAGAAGAGAAAATGGATGAAAAACTCGAAAAATTGGAACAAGAAAAAGTGAAGCTTATGGACAAACAAAAGGAAATGGATGCGACTATTGTAGAACAAATGAGTAAGATTTCTGAAATCGCTAAGTTAACCAAAGAAGAAGCTAAACAACAATTGTTTGCCAATGTAGAAAAAGAATATCAAAAAGACATGGTTGTCTTTATCGAAAAATTGAAGACTATTACCAAAGAGGAAGCAGACAAAGAAGCTGCTATTATTGTAGCTCAAGCATTGCCAAGAGTAGTCGTCAATACGGTTGATGAACTTACTACAAGAAGTATTGATTTGCCAAATGAAGATATCAAAGGAAAGTTGATCGGAAGAGAAGGAAGAAATATCTGATACTTTGAAAAAATGACGGGCGTCGAACTTATCGTAGACGATACACCATTGACAGTCAGAGTTTCGTCTTTTGATAGTGAAAAGAGATATATAGCTTCTATTATGCTTCAAAAACTTATCAAAGACGGAAGAATCAATCCGTTCTATATAGAAAAAACATACAATGAGGTTGTAGCTGATTTGCAAACACTTCTCGCAGAAAAAGGTAAAGAAGCGTTGGCTATGTTGAATATTCCTATGATGAAGCCAGAGTTGGTAAAAATGATTGGACAATATTATCTCAGATATAGTTATGGACAAAATCTTTGGACGCATAGTATCGAAGTAGCCAAGATCTCTGAAGCTATCGCGACAGAACTTGGACTCGATCCTGTTTTGGCCAAAAAAGCTGGATTGTTCCATGATATCGGAAAGATTGTAGCGACTACAGGACAATCTCACTCAGCTATTGGAGCTGAAGTATTGAAAAAGCTTGGTATGGATCCTATCATCGTCAACGCCGCAGAATCACATCACTACGATGTACCTATCAGCAATCCGTTTTCTTGGATTGTGGCTGCTGCAGATGCTATCTCGGCTTCTAGACCTGGTGCAAGATTCGACACCAAAGAACTCTTCATCGAAAAAATGGGAGAACTTGAAAAACTTATTTACGAAATACCTGGTATCGATAAGGTACATATTATGCAAGCAGGTAGAGAAATCATGGTGTATGTAAATCCAAAAGAAATATCTGATCTCCAACTTGAAACTTTGCTCAAAGACATCGGAACCAAGATCGAAGAGAAACTCGATTACCCTGGTATTATCAGAGTGACAGGTATTAGAGAAACGAAGATTATTGAATTTTTGAGATAACAATTGATGAATAATGAATGATGAATAATGAATAATGAAAGAAATTTGTTTATAATGAACTATCGTAAAATTATTATAGTTTATATTAAGATAGTTCATACATTATTCATTCTCAATTTTTAATTCTTAATTGTTTGTATGTATCCCTATTTGATTTTGTGATGATCAAAATTTTATATGACGGGAATAGGTATTGTGGTATCTTTTCTTGTGTTTCTTGGAGTGGCGTTGTATCTTACCAAAAGATATCATCAAAACTTTTGGAAATTGTTTTATTGGCTACCATTTTTGATTGTATTAACATATTTTTTGTGATCATATGTCAATTTTGTTTTTGAAATAGGGTTTTTGCCTACCAATCGATCTGAATTTGTGACGCTGATTTCTCCTTATGGATATAGATTTCATTTTATGGGATTGTTGATAGGAATATTGGTTTCGGTGTCCGTATTCTTAAAAAAAATCGTGAGAATAGAAAATAAAAAAGTATGGTCAGATATATTGTTTTATTCTTTGACCTTGTCGTTGGTTCCCTTGTGATTGTTTCTTTTGATGGGAGATAATTTTATAGGAACGACAACATCTTCTTGGCTTGGGATAAAATCTCTCCATTCTGATAGTCAGCGAAATAAATTTAATCTGGTATATCCTATTGGGTTGTTTCTTTCCATCGGCTCACTGTTTGTCGTGCTTGGGATCAAAATCCTCAAAAAGAAAAAATTTGGCTATGGAATGCTTGGGTTTGCTATAATATTACTCTTTATAAGTTTGGTACTGCTTGGACAACAATATCCAAGACATGCGGTAATCTCTCTACGAAGCCTTATGTTTGATATCAAGCAATATTCAGCTTGGATTGTGGCAATTGTTGCGTATTTGACGTGGAAGAGGTGGAATAAACTTGATTAGACGGATTAGAACGATGGAACGATAGAACGATAGAACGACCCCGACGTTTCGGGGGGCCGAACAAGTCGGCCTGGAACGATTATAAAAATTTTTTTAGTGTCTTAATGGGATGTATATATATGAAGTTGTTTTTTCTCAAAGAGCATAGTTTATACAAAATATTTAAAACTATAGAGAAAGTCCCTAACGGAAGAACTATTTATATTTATATTGATCCTGAACATTCGTTTTTTGATAATCAGTGGCGAGGAAAAGAGATAAAAGAGCTTCTTCAAAAAAAGAATCTGAATGCAATGTTTGTCACCAAGACGGACACGTCAAAATATTTTTTTTCTAGTCTTGGACTCAATGTACTTCATCAAGAAAAACATAAAATCATCAAATATCTGAGATTGGTATATGATTTTTTCTTTAATATCAAAAAATTCCATCTCCAGGTATATACCAAAAAAAACTATGTATTTTATGCCGTGTTTGGATTTGAGATATTGTTTGTGTTTGTTGTTCTTTATCTTTTGTATTCGCTTATTCTCCCAAGTACTCGTATCAATATCATTCCAACAACTCAGGTAGAAAGTGTAATTTACAATTTTCGTTATTATCCTTTTGCTGATGCTCAGTTTGAAAAAGATTCGAGATATCTTAGTATACCGTATTATACCTGATATATCGACTATAAATATGATATGACTATTAGTACTGCAAATATCAAATATATCCAGCAACCTTCTCAATGATTGGTCGAAATAGTCAATAAAATTCCTCAAGACTACTCATTTATAAAAGAAACAAGATTTGTGACTGATGATGGGCGCCAATTTGTGGCTACAAAGGATTTTGTTGTGCCTCAGGGTACAGAAGCCAATCCTGGTAAGGTCCTCCTCACGATAAAAGCTATGGAACAGGATATTAATGGTGTGCTTATGTGATCTAGAGGAAATATTATGAAATGAAATAAAGTGTTTATCAAAAACATGAAAAATAGTTATTATGCTCAGAATATATATGGGCAAGTGATCGAAGATTTTTCCGGTGGTAATCTTCAGTCTCAATGAGTTGTTTCTGTCAAAGATATTGCGCTTTTGTCCTGAAAACTTGTAGATTCGCTCTACAAACAAAAACTCAATATTGTGTTTAATAACTTTAAAACTCAAGATTCATTGGTGCTTAATTTTGATTCTTTAATCTCTACTCAGATCAAAGATATTCAGATCAAAAATATCCCGGGTGAAAAGACCCCACTTCTCAAATGATCTGTTGTTGCTCGTTTCAACTTTAATTATATCAAAAAAGACGATTTGCTTGCCATGGTAAACAAATATGTTCAACAAAGACAATATGACAAAATGAAGGTTTCTACTATAGATACCTCATCTATAGCGTTTTTTAAAGGCATGAAAATACAAACGGGTCATGTGTTTATTGTCCCTACCAAAGTAGATATTAAGCAATATTATGATTTTGCCAAAGATATAAATGGTATTGTGAGTGATATGAAGGACCGTGTTGTTGGACTTAATGAGGAAAAGGCGAGAGAGATTTTGTTTTCTTATCCAGAGATCTCGTCATTTGATATTTCTATTAGACCGCCTCGGTATACTACTATCTCTAAGCTAAAGTCTAGAGTGGCTGTGTATGTAAATGGAAAAACGATAAAGTAACAAATAATTTTCTTGGAACGCGCCATCAACCCCATCTTCGTTTCTTCCCCTATCAGGGAAGTTTTCAGTAAAAAAATCTCCGCAATTGCGGAGATTTTTGGTTTGTATAAGGAGGCCATTAGTTAGAATGGTAGGTCATCGCTTTCCTCTTTTTTGCTAGCTGATTTGTTTTCGCTTCCAGCTCCTTGTTCTAATCTTCGTCCTGTGATACTATTGAAGTATCTTCCTGGTTGTGTCTTAGATTCATTTACTCTTGTGTTGATGTAAACAGTTATAAGATCACCAACTTTGATGTTGCTAAGCAATTCTGTCTTTTCCTTGAAAAAATCTACTGCCAATCCACCTTTGAACTCTCTGTCAGTTTCTTCTTCCAAAACAATAGTCTGCTTTTCTAATGCATTTGCACCAATAGTTTCCTTTGGTCAAATGAATTTTACGGTTCCTGTGTACTGCATGATATATACGATTAAACGATAAAACGATGAAAGCTCACTGTGTTCGCGATAAAAGCTTGTCTTCGACTCGCGACAAAAATTGACTAACATATAATTAACGATGGAATTGTAAATTTTTATTTTCTTTTTTCAAGTATAACTATAATAATTCGTATTATTGCTCCGATATTTAGCATGATGTCTGCGAAGTTGAAGATGGGAAAGTTGAAAAGTCATATATTGATGAAGTCTCTTACTCCTCCATACACTATTCTATCGATGAGATTTCCTATCGTACCTGCGATCAAAAACATGGTAAGTATTCGTCCGATTTTTTTTGTCGTATAGAGTCGAATACATGCTCCTATACCTAGTATACTTATGAGCAAAATTATGACCATAGGAATCGGGAGTGATCGAGATATTCCTGTGTTTAATGTTGGGGTAATTCGTGAATAGTTGATCAGAAAATTATTATTGTAAAAAAGATATTTGGTCAAAAGATCAATTACAAGTAGTATGGTTATTCAGCTGAGAAGTTTTATATGTTTCATATCCTAGATTAAGGATTAAGAGATTAAGAATTAAGAGATTTTTATTCCTCTTTTTTCTTGGCTGTGTGTCCGTATGCTTCTTTTTTTGGTGGTAGCTCTTCGTCGGTTGTTTCTTCGTTTTCTGTCTCTCTTCTTGCTATTCTAGAATCTTGTCTTTCTTTGAATCTGATGACTAGCGGTGTGCCCATAAATCCAAAATGTTTTCTCATGGTGTTTTCTAGTCGTCTTTTGAATGCAAAGTTGGCTCTTTCTTTGTGGTTTACAAATGCGATGAATGTCGGTGCGTTGATGTCGATTTGTGTGATATAGAGAATTTTGCAGATCTTGTTTTTTGGGAATCTTGGTGGTCTACTAATAAGTTCTTTGCCGATAATATCATTTAATTTTCAGGTATCTATTCTCTTTTCAGCTTGTTTTTTGATGTCAGATAAACATTTGAATATTTCTTGGATTCATTTTTTGGTCTTTGCAGAGATACCAAAAATGGGAATATATTTTGCAAAATCACATACTGCTTTGGTTTTGGCTAGGAGAAGTTTTTGTTGTTTGGTATCGAGAAGATCTATTTTGTTGATACACAAGATCATCGGTAATGCGAGATTGTTGATCTCTTGGATCAAGGTCATATCTCTATGAGAAATCCCTTCTACTCCATCTACAAGGAACAAAATAATAGGTCTTTTGTATTTGAGCATATCGAGTGTTTTGTCGAAGGCGATTTTTTCTATACCATGAATATTTCCTTTTTTTCTGATCCCAGCGGTGTCGTATACGACGTATTTTTTCTTTTCTACTTTGAATTCTCCGATGATATAATCACGTGTCGTTCCTGGTATGTTTTCTACTTTGGAGACTGTTTTTTTCATAAATGAATTGAGTAGTGTAGATTTTCCAGCGTTTGGTTTGCCGATAATTGCGAGGTGAATACGGTTGTCAGTTTCAGCTGTTTTGGTTGGCAAAACCAAATCCCCCTTCGTTTCCCCCTTTATCAAGGGGGTATTTAGTATTTTTATTATGAGGTCTTGGAGTTCTACGAGGTTTTTTTGTTTTTTGGCGCTGATACCGATGACGTGTTGGAATCCTAAGTGATAATATTCATTTACCACAAGGTCGTATTCTTTTTCTTTGTGTTTGATGTCGATTTTATTGACGATCAATATCGTATTATTTTTTTTGCCCTTTTCTATGATATATGAATAAATGTGTTGTTCTTTGGCAGTAATCCCTACGCTGTCGTCGATCATAAAAAGAATCAAATCAGAATGATTTATAATTTGTTTGATAAGGACTTCTTCTTCGGTGAAATCATGTAATCCTGGACTATCCAAAAAAGTGACTTTGCCGAGGTCGTCGATAAAGGTTTCGTGCTCTATAATATCTCTGGTTGTCCCTGGAATGTCCGTCACGATTGCTCTAAACTGACCGATGAGTCTGTTGAAGAGCGTGGATTTTCCGACATTGGTGGAACCGACTAGGCCTATGTTCATAAACAAACGATGAAACGATAAAATGATGAAAGCTCCCGTTGGTCGCGATAAATGCTACGCGACAAAAATTGCCGAATAATTGCCGAATGGTGTTTTGTTGCTGATATAGTTCTTATGGAAAAGGGTGAGAAAATCAATCACTTATTATACTATATTTTACTGGTAATGTAAAGCGGAAGTTTGATGTGGGATTTTTGCTTATGGAGTAGACACTGGTTTTTTCGTTATATTTTTACTGATGAGCTGTGCTGAGTTTTCTCATCAAAATTATTGTGTCTATGTTGACGAAGTGCGACAGTACCGCTATTTGTCTATATATAGATGTCGTTGAAAACTAGGACAAAATGCCCAATAATTGTGCTTATAATTGCAGATTCTGCTTGCAAAATATTTTCTTTATTTCTCAATCGTCTTATTGATGAAATTATCAGCTAATCGTTCATGACTTAAACTTGGTATCGTCTTCTTTCTTGGGCTTAGTTTTTTCGCGTTTGCAGCGAATGCGTGATGGCTCCAGATTCCTGCGAGTATCGATAACGTGATCCAAGTCATCCAAAGAATTTTGGTGACTGATGATGGAACACAGACCGGAAATCCTGTGATGGATGTCAATACTGGTGGTAATGTGATCGTTTATGGTCCATTGTTGGATAGCTCAAAAACTCCCTATATTACCTGATATACAGAGACGGATCCTTTTTGGATTGCCGCTCAAAACAATTATTATACCAAGACCCAGATAGATAATGAACATTTTCTTGTTTCGGAAATTGATCCATTTTGGGCTGCAGAAAAATCTGGGTATTATTCAAAACTTGATATAGATGCTAAATGATATCTGACCGGATTCACGGAATTGGATTCTGTTTTCCTTGGTAGTGATGCTGCTGGAATTAGTTCCACACAAATTAATCATTGGAATACGGTGTATGGACGAGGTAATCATGCTTTATTTTGATATCTTACCTGAGAAACTGATCCTGATTGGAATAGTGTAAAAACCAATTATTATACCAAATCAGAAATAGATGCGAGTCTTGCCGGATTGGCTTGATGATTGACCTATAGATGATCTTGGGATTATTCTGGATGTGTTTTGCCTTCTGATGTAAATAAAGGTGACCTGTATGCACTTATCAATCCAGAAGCTCCTTTGGATCCAGACTGTCTACATATGGAATCGCCTGATCAAATAATCGCTAATAAAGATGTTGTTGGACCTACCGCTACTGGTGATTGGGATGTAATAGAAAATGATTATGACGAACAAGATCCTGTGTATTCAGCGAGTATTGTAGCAGGAATTACTGCTCTTCAGATTTCAAGCTGGGATGAAGCACATGGACGAGGTAATCATGCTTTGATGGGATATCTCACTAGTGAAAGTGATCCCGTATGGAATAGTGATAAAGCAAATTATTATACCAAATCAGCTATTGATGCAAAATGATATTTAACAAATTATAGTGAAACTGACCCCGTGTTTTGAGCGAGTGCTGCTAAAAATATTACCAATACCAATACCGCCAACTGGAGTTCTGCGTATTCTCGAGGTAATCATGCGTTGATGGGATATATTACAGGATGAGCGTTTTCTAGTTATTATACTAAGACACAGATAGATAGTTTTGGCTTTATCACTGGGGTAGACCTCACTAATTATTACACAAAAACACAGGTGGATAATGCTGGCTTCATTACCGGATATACAGAAACTGATCCTCAGGTCTGAACTTTGGAAGCAGGAAAGTGATGTTATTCTACTGGTGGAAAAGTGGTCTGTGATCAAGATTTTACCTATGATGAAACTGATCCAATATTTTCTGCCCATGCGGTAGCAGCCATCACATGAGGAATGATTACTCAGTGGAATACGGCATTTGGTCGGTGAAATCATGCTGCGGTTGGGTATCTTACCTGAGAAAGTGATCCAGTCTTTATGGCCAATTCAGGAAATTATTATTTAGCTTCCAATCCTGCTGGGTATATTACTGCTGCTAGCAATTTTTGGGCTATCTCATGATCTGATGTAATCAATACCAATACATGAAATATATTTCTCAATAATTACCTGCATATCTGAGCAAACAATAATTTATATCCGCTGTATGTTTGGGCTGATAATACCCAAGACATCTATGCAAATTATATTGCTATTGATGGACCAGATACTGTAGAAAAATGATATCAAATCTGATGAGGAGCAACAAGTGAGGATTATAAATGGGCTTGGTATATTAATTCTTGAGAAGATGGAGATCAAATGTATTTTGCCAATGGAAATAGTAAGAGAGATATTTTGACTATGTCGGCAGCAGGTAGAGTAGGAATTAATGTGCCTACTGACTTAGTTGGGTTTTCTAATACGCCGCTGGATGCGTTTACTTTGTATCCACAGTATTTTGACTCTGCTATGAGATATGATGGTGATACCTATTATAATAATACCGTAGATGCATATACGTCGAGGACTGATCCTTTTGTGATTGTCAGTGATGAAAATGATACATTCCTTGTGGGTAAAGAATATCCACGAAGATCAATTTATATAGATATTGTTACTCCTGCAGGTACTCCTGGTACGCTTCAGGTCAAATATTCTAAAGCCTGAGGAACGTGGAATGATGTAGTTGGATTGAGTGATACAACAAATAAATTTAAACAAGATGGTAGTATTTGATGGACACTTACTTCATTCAAATCTACATGGGAAAGAAGAGTGGTTAATTGACATGATTTGTATTGGATACAATTGTCGCTCTCATCGCTCTGAGGTGCTGCCCCAACTGCTAGACTGATAAGTAATCTCTGAGTAAATAGATTTTCTCTCTATGCGTGAGCAGGTGATATAAGTCCTATGTTTACGATAGATGCTAATAGTAGAGTAGGATTGCTTCCTCCAGAGCTTAGTGGAAAATATGAAATGGGGAAACTTCCTGGACTCACTTCTACCAAAATGGAGGTGGTTTCCAATGATAATGATCAATATACGACCGTTCATTATTTAGCTGATCCTGAAGATGATGAAAGCATGAATATCTCTTTTGCAAAATCCAAAGGTGTTGTGGACTCTAAATTGCCTGTGGGTAGTGCAGATATTCTCTGATGAATTCATAGTTATGGATATGATGGTGCGACGTTTAGAGCGGCTGCAGATATTGTGTTTGGTGTGGATGGTACGCCAGACGTGATGGATATGCCAGGAAAAATATCTTTTTTTACAACGCCTGATGGTGATGAAACGTCTGTAGAAAGGATGACTATCAAAAATACTTGACGTGTAGGTATCGGAACAACTCTTCCTACACAATTGCTTTCGGTCAGCGGAAATATAAATGTGACTTCAGGATATCATGTGTATGATGGAAATGGAAGTCCATATGTGACCGCGAGTTCTTTGTGAGTATATCTTACTGGAGAAAGTGATCCTGTATTTTCTGCTCATGCTGCTGCGGGTATTACCTGATGAATGATTAGCAATTGGAATACGGCTTTTGGTCGAGGTAATCATGCCTTGATGGGATATCTGACAAGTGAAACTGATCCCGTATGGTTGGCGCAAAAATCATCATATTATACAAAAACACAGATAGACGACAAAGCGTTTTTGACGGGAGAAAGTGATCCCGTGTTTATGGCAAATAGTGGAAACTATTATCCTATTTCCAATCCTGCTGGATATATTTCTGCTGCGAGTGTCCCTTGGACTATTTGACCTGATATTACCAATACTAATACTGGTGAAGTACATATTAATACCAACTTGTTTACTCAAGGACATATTAATATCTGAGCAAATACAAATTTGTTATATCCTTTGTATATATGGGCTGACAATTCTGATGATGATCGAAAAAACTATATAACTATAGATGGTCCAAAAGATCAAGAAAAATGATATCAAATCTGATGATGAGCTAGTAGTTCAGATTTTGAATGGGCTTGGTATACTGACAACAATGAATGATGAGATAAAATGTATTTTCAAAATGGAAATAGTATGAGGGATGTTTTGACGCTTGCAGGATGAGGAAGGGTTGGAATTAATGTACCGACTTTGCTTGGTACCAAAACACCACCAGATTTGTTTAGTGTATTTCCACAATATTTTGATGGAGTACTCGTATATAGTGGATGAACATATATAGATGAAAAAGATGAAGCACATACTTCGGCTGGAGAACCTTTTGTCGTAGCTGGAGATGGGCATTATCTTCTCTTGGGTAAGATGAATAGATGGAGAGCAATGTATGTAGATATCGTCACTCCTGCGGGAAATTCTGATAGCATGGGAGTAGAATATTCTACAACCTGAGGAGATTGGTCAAGTGTGGTTTCTCGTGTTGATACTACCAATAGGTTGAAAGTAGATGGTAGTATAATTCGAAATATGGAAGCATTTCAATCATCATGGATCAAAAGAAGTATCGATGGATCAGCTGAATTATATTGGATAAAAGTATCGCTTGATGGGTTGGTTGGTAATAATCCAACCGTACAGTTGATAACCAATAATGGAGTAAATAGAATGGCAATTTATGCGGGTGCATGAGACAATAATCCTGTGTTTAGTGTAGATGCAAACGCGAGAGTCGGTATCGCTCCTGGATCGCTCAGTGGAAAATATGAGTTAGGTAGATTGCCTGGTTTGACTTCTACACAGCTGGAAGTTGTTTCCAATGAAGTGACAAAGAGTGATGTGCTTTCTTACTTAGCAACTAATGTAACGGGTGCTGGTGGTGCTTATATTTCTGCAAAATCTAAATGAACGATAGACGAGAAATTGGCGGTGGCCAACTGAGATATTTTGTGATGATTGTTTGGTTTCTGATATGATGGTGCGACATTTAGAAGTGCGACGAATATTGTGTTTAGTGTGGATGGTACGCCAGACGTGATGGATATGCCAGGAAAAATATCTTTTTATACAACACCTGATGGTGACGAAACTGCGGTAGAAAGAATGACGATCAAAAATACCTGACGTATAGGAATTGGTACAACCTCTCCTAGTCAGCTTTTGACCGTAAGTGGAAATATTAATGTGACGTCATGATATGATGTCTATGATGGTGATGGTAATGCATACGTAACTATGGCTGATTTAAGCTGACATCTTGTAGAAGAAAACGATCCTGTCTGGACTATAGATAAACCAAATTATTATACTAAGCTGGAGCTTGATACTACGCTTGCAGGCTTGGCTGGAGGATTGGTGTATAATGGAACTTGGGATTATTCTACTGGTGCGTTGCCAGCTGATGTTGTATTTGGTGATATGTATATCATTGTCGCTTCATGAGATTACAATGGTTTGGTACTTTATGATGGTGATCAAATAATAGCCAATACTGGTGTGGTCTGAGCTACAAGCACAGGAAATTGGGACGTAATAACAAAAAATACCAATGAAACTGATCCTATTTTCTCTGCGAGTTCCGCATTTGGGATAAATAGTACATTGATTAGTAATTGGAACTCAGCATATTCTCGAGGTGATCATCGTTTGGTTGGATATCTTACCGGATATATAGAGACTGATCCTGACTTCACAGCGAGTGCTGCTCATTGAATAACAGCTACTAATGTAAGTAATTGGACTAGTGCATATTCACGATGAAATCACGCAGATGCTGGATATATCAAATCATATACTGAGACTGATCCTGTATGGAGTGCGGTTTCTACCAATTACTATACTAAGGCGCAGATAACTGGTCTGTGATATATTACTGCAAGTGCATTGTCACCGTATGTGTTATTGTCGCAGACAGGAAACTGGAATACCGCGTATGGTCGAGGTGATCACGCGAGTGCTGGATATGCTTTAGCAAGTTCACTTTCTTCGTATGTACAATTGTCACAGACAGGAAACTGGAATACTGCGTACAATTGGATGATAACCAATTCAGGAAATGCGTTATCGTTTACTACTAATAGTGGTAACTATTATACTAAGACACAGATAGATAATAAAGCATTTTTGACGTGAGAAATTGATCCAATATTTTCTGCAAGCTCAGCATTTGGGATAACAGCGACGAATATAAGTCACTGGAATACTGCGTATGGACGATGAAATCACGCTTTAGTTGGGTATCTGACGGGATATAC
The DNA here is from genome assembly GCA_964468245.1 of uncultured Candidatus Peribacteria bacterium. Classification (GTDB taxonomy): domain Bacteria; phylum Patescibacteriota; class Gracilibacteria; order Absconditabacterales; family Absconditicoccaceae; genus CAJBLF01. The sequence continues at coordinate 15,929 of CAYXTU010000012.1, forward strand.
AGAGACTGATCCTGACTTCACGGCGAGTGCTGCTCATTGAATAACAGCGACGAATGTAAGTAACTGGAATTCAGCATATTCTCGAGGTAATCATGCTACTATGTGATATATCACTTCGTATACAGAGACTGATCCGGTATGGAGTGCAGCTTCAACCAACTACTATACTAAGGCACAGATAACTGGTCTGTGATATATCACTGCAAGTGCATTAACTCCGTATGTATTGCTTTCACAAACTGGAAACTGGAATACTGCGTATGGTCGAGGTAATCATGCTAGTGCTGGATATGCTCTAGCAAGTTCACTTTCTTCGTATGTACAATTGTCACAGACAGGAAACTGGAATACTGCGTACAATTGGATAATGACTAATTCGTGAAGTGCCTTGTCATTTACTACGAATAGTGGAAACTACTACACCAAAACACAGATAGATAATAAGTGATATTTGACGTGAGGGTTGTGATATACGCTTCAGGTACAGGCACTTACAAGTAATCCTACTGATGGACAGACTGTCTATTTCGGATACTTGCCAGCTGCGCCTACCTCTACTGCCGCTATAAGAAGGGTATATATCAGTAAAGCTGGTACTATAAAAGCAGCGAGTATTTATTCGTACTCTTCTACTGCCGGTCCTAATACTGCTTGGCCAATGTATATTAGATTAAACAATACTACAGATACTTTGATTGCTACCGTTAGTCTTGCTACTAACGAGAGAACTTGGTCAAATACTAGTTTGAGTATTCCTGTTGTTGTGTGAGATTATATAGAAATAAAATCAGTTAATCCTACTTGGCCTAATCCGAATCCATCTGGTACTATCTTTGGATGATATGTATATATAGAATAAAAGAAGGCAGAATTCAGAATGCAGAATTCAGAAACAAAAAATAATACCTCGTCACGTCATTCCCGACTTGCCTGTGGCAGGCAGGCCTGATCGGGAATCCAGTTCGCTATTTAGCAAGGTGGATTCCCGCTTTCGCGGGAATGACCCCGACGACTCGGGGCAGGCTGTGGACGTGTAAAAATATTGTTTTAGAAAAGGTGTGAGATATATGAAAAAAAATTATATTGTTCAGATTATGATATGTATTGTTGCAGCGTTATTGCCTGCATATGTTTCTGCTAATAGTATAGAATGATATAATTTTGAAGATGTTTTTTTTACGTGAACATATGTTCCACAGTTGTATGTCCATGCGGATGTGAATTTCAATCGAGGTGGGAATAGTTTCTGAGGAAAAATGTTTTTTCAAGATGTGAAAATGATTCCTTTGATGCAACTAGGGCTTTCGGGGAATACAGAAAAAAATTGTTACAAACAATTGAGAGGATTTTATATCAATACTGCACGTGGAAATAGGGTATGGCCTCTGGACGAAGATAGCCTTGCTCATTTGCAATCGGTGGCGCCTTCGTATTATAATTTTATGACAATCACGGGAGGATTATTTGTCTGTGATTATCCTTCCAATGGACTTGTGGGATATCTTCAGCATATTTGGAAATGAGAACAATATTCTTTGGTTGTAGGTGCAGAGTATGATTTTGCTCATAATAGTTATTTGCCATTGTTTGCTAGTAATGGAAGTTTTACGTTTGAAAATACACAGACGTATTGATATATTCGAGATAGTT
>CAYXTU010000013.1:0-415 GCA_964468245.1 uncultured Candidatus Peribacteria bacterium
TTATGGGCATGTAGCTCAGTTGGTTACCCCGACGCTTCGGGGTGATAAGGACGAATGAATAAGTTTATGTTACGGGCATGTAGCTCAGTTGGTTAGAGCGCGTCTCTGATAAGGACGAGGTCGGAGGTTCGAGTCCTCCCATGCCCACCAAATATGCCAGCCCTGCTAAAGTCGGATTTCAGTCCGCTCAGTGGTAGAGCAATTAATATATGCCAGGGTAGCTCAGTGGTAGAGCAGAGGCCTGAAAAGCCTTGTGTCGACAGTTCAATTCTGTCTCCTGGCACCATTAATTTTAAATGCAGAATTCAAAATTCAAAATTCAGAATTCAGAATTCAGAATTACGTTTCATTAAGGTCTAATAATTCAAGTCTACATCGGGGATTAGCTCAGATGGCTAGAGCGGGCACGGTGAAG
>CAYXTU010000013.1:515-17442 GCA_964468245.1 uncultured Candidatus Peribacteria bacterium
ATAGAGTCCGTTTAATTCAAGTCTACATCGGGGATTAGCTCAGATGGCTAGAGCGGGCACGGTGAAGAACCGGCCAGGTCGCGAGTTCGAGTCCCAAAAAAGTTTAAAAGTAAGTTATGGTGTAAATTATTAGTAGTATAGAGTCCGTTTAATTCAAGTCTACATCGGGGATTAGCTCAGATGGCTAGAGCGCTTGGTTTGGGACCAAGAGGTCGCGAGTTCGAGTCCCGCATCCCCGAAGTTAAAAAAACCCAAAAAATGAAAACATTATGTGTGTGTTATGTAGACACAAATAGACTTTGATGAGGAGGATGTCAAAGTTGATTATATTGTTCGCATTGGCGATTATCCCCTGAAGGTTCGTGTAACCTTATTCTCTGCTGTAAATACAATGATCTCTTGTGAGATAAATTATGTACAGCTCTATGGTTTCGTAAAGATAGATAGCACATTCATTTCGGTGAATGTAGACTACCTATGTCGATCGAAATCAGTATTTTGTTTAAAATCACTAAAAAAAGGCTTGCAATTCTTGTCGGAATTTGTAAGGTATCAGTCCACATCTTTTTTTTTGTGTTTATATTTGTATATTTATTTTAACTTTTAATATATCACCTATGGCTAACAAAATTCACGTTAATGTCGGTACTATTGGTCACGTAGATCATGGGAAGACAACATTGACAGCTGCTATGACTGCTGTATTGTCTACAAAAGATTTTGCTAAAACTATGGCTTTCGATGCAATCGATAATGCTCCAGAAGAAAAAGCAAGAGGTATTACTATCAATACTAGACATGTAGAATACGAAAGTGAAACTAGACACTATGCACACATTGATTGTCCAGGACATGCCGATTACGTTAAAAACATGATCGTTGGTGCTGCTCAAATGGATGGAGCTATTCTTGTGGTAGCTGCAACTGATGGACCAATGCCTCAAACAAGAGAACATGTTCTTCTTGCTCACCAAGTTAATGTTCCAAGAATCGTTGTATTCTTGAATAAATGTGATATGGTCGCAGATCCAGATGAGCTAGAACTTGTAGAAGAAGAAATCAGAGATGTTTTGAAAAAAAATCACTATGATGAAAATTCTCCGATTATTAGAGGATCAGCTCTCAAAGCTATGAATAATCCAACTGATGAAAATGGTGATGCTAAATGTATTTGGGATCTCGTTAAAGCATTGGATGAATATATTCCAGTTCCAGAAAGAGACAATGACAAACCTTTCCTTATGCCAGTAGAAGATGTATTTTCTATCAAAGGAAGATGAACTGTTGCAACTGGAAGAATTGAAAGAGGAGTTGTTAAAATGAATGAAGAATTTGAAATTATTGGTCTAGGAATGGAACCAAAAAAAACTGTTGTCACTGGAATTGAAATGTTTCACAAACAATTTGACACAGCTGAAGCTGGTATGAATGTTTGATTGCTTCTTAGAGGTATTGAAAAAGATCAAATCGAAAGAGGACAAGTTCTTTGTAAACCAGGAACAGTAAAAGCTCACACTAAATTTGAGGCTGAAGTATATGTATTGAAAAAGGAAGAAGGTGGAAGACATACACCATTTATGACAGGATACAGACCACAATTCTTTTTGAGAACAACTGATGTTACAGGAACTGCAACATTAAAATCAGGAGTTGAAATGATTATGCCTGGTGACAATGCAAAGATCGACGTAGAATTGATCTATCCAGTAGCTATGGAAGAAGGATTGAGATTTGCTATTAGAGAAGGAGGAAGAACAGTAGGTGCATGAGTAGTTACTAAAATATTATAATTTAATCTTATTATTTATAGCTCCATACAGCTCAATGTTGTGTGGAGACGTAAATGTTAAGTACATTGTTTTACTATTATATACCTTATTAGTATGGCTGACAAAAAAACTGAACAAACTAAATTGAGAATCAAATTAAAAAGCTATGACATAAAGATGTTGGAATCGTCTGTAGGTAAAGTTGTTGGACTTTTGGTTAAGTCTTGAGCAACTATAAAATGACCTATACCACTTCCTAAACAAAGAAAGATGTATACTGTTTTGAAATCAAACTTTCAATACAAAAACTCTAGAGAACAGTTTGAAAGAATTACCTATTCTAGAATGATTGATGTTGTAGAGACTGGTTCCAAAACTATGGAATATCTCCAAAACCTTGCAATACCTGTTTGAGTATTGGTTGATGTTAAAGTGTTCTAAGTGTTACAACGTTAAAATGTTACAACGTTCAAACGATGCTATTTAGTTTATTTAGAAAAATATCATGAATAAAGGATGACTTATAGTGGTGAAAAAAGAAATGACTAAAATGTGGATTGAAGATAATTTTGTGCCTGTTACTTTGGTACAAGTTGTTCCACAAGAAATTGTCAGATATAAGACTCAAGAAAAAGATGGATATACTTCTGCTGTAGTTGGTGTAGAAAAAAAGGAATCCAAAAAAGAAAAGGGTCAGAAAATTAGTTATAAAAAAACTCAAGAATATAGAGTAGATGATTCTTTTGTTGCTTCTCATCAAGCCGGTTCTCTTTTGGACCTTGCCTTGCTTGAAGGTATTGCAGAAGTTGATGTTACTGGTGTTTCAAAAGGAAAGTGATTCCAAGGTATGGTCAAAAAGTTTCATATCAAGGGTGGATGAGCTACTCACGGACACAAGTTTACTAGAACAGGTTGATCAAAAGGAAATAGAAAACCAAGAAGAACACTCAAATGACATCCACATGCAGGACATATGTGAGATCAGCGTATAACTCTCAAAAATATTCCTATCCTCGACAAAATCACCAAAGATAACGAATCATTGGTTGTTCTCAAGGGATCAATTCCTGGTGCATACAACTCTTTAATAACATTGACGATAAAATAATTTTTTATGTTTTTTTACCTCTCTAGACCATGGCATATACTATAGATATATACGATAAAGGTGGTAAGGTTGTTTCCAATTTTGCTCTTGATGAAGCTATTTTTGCTGATTCATTGGTAAATAAGGATCTTATTCACGAATATTACTTGTTGCAAACAAGCAATGCTCGTCAAAATCTTGCTTGCGTAAAAGGAAGATGAGAAGTGAGATGATCTGGAAGAAAACTCTACAAACAAAAAGGGACTGGATGAGCTAGACCTGGAGACAAAAATTCTCCTGTTAGAAGATGAGGATGAGTTGCTTTTGGACCTAGATGAGATCAAAATTATACCAAATCTATGAATAAAAAAGCAAGAACAATAGCACTCAATAGTATTATTACGCTCAAAGCAAAAGCTGGTGAACTTATGGGATTAAAGGATCTTCTCTTGTCTGCACCAAAAACCAAAGATGCTCAGGAAATTCTCAAAAATATTTGAATCGCAGCCAAAAAAGTATTGTTTGTTGTAGCAGAAAAAGACGAAAATGTTCTCAAATCGTTCAAAAATCTTCCTAAAGTAAAATATCTTTATGTAGATTATCTTAATCCTGCTGACTTGATGTCTTATCATACTGTTCTTTTCTTGGAATCAGCATTGTCTCATCTCAATAAATAATTTTTTACTACGTTTATATGTATTCTTATGACTTTTAAGCAAATACTTCAAGCAAGAGCTAAAAAAAATGTGACTGGAAAGGTTATTGACAAAGTTTCTCCTTATGGAGTTATTCTTTGACCATTAGTAACCGAAAAAACTCACAAACAGCAAGAGGCAAACAATAAATATTCGTTCAAAATTCATAAGGATGCTAATAAGTCTGATGTTAAACAAGCAATTGAATTTTTGTATAAAGTACATCCTGAGGCAATCAATATTATACATGTTGTTTATAAATGAAGAAACCAAAGAAAGCTTGTTAGAAAGGCTTATAAAAAAGCAATAGTTACTCTTTCTACAAAAGAAAAAATAGAATTGGGATCATAAATTACATGTAGAATTTAGAATAAAATATTTAATATTAAGATTTAAGATTTAACATTTAACATTTAACATTTAACATTATAATAAAAAATGGCTCTTAAAACATATCAACCACATACCCCATCAAGACGTTATATGATTTGATATGATTTTTCTGAACTCTCAAAAAAAAGACCAGAAAAATCTCTTACAAAAACATTAGGAAGAACTTGATGAAGAAATAATTCTGGTAAAGCAGTGACGAGATCTATGGGTGGTGGACACAAGAGACTTTATAGATTGATAGATTTTAAAGGATACGATAAACTCAACATACCTGCGACAGTAGCTAGTATAGAATATGATCCATATAGAACATCAAGAATTGCACTTCTTAATTATATTGATGGTGAAAAAAGATATGTTCTTGCATGGAAAAACATAAAAGTTGGTGATACTGTTTTGTGTGGTGATCAGGCTCCTATTGTCCATGGAAATAGAAAACAACTCAAAGATATACCTGAATGAGTAAATGTATTTAATCTTGAAGTAACTCCATTTTCTTCTGGGAAACTTATTAAAACTGCATGAGGATATGCAAGTATTGTTGGTAAAGATACCTTGCTTAAAGTGGTATTTATAAAACTACCTTCTGGTGAAGTAAGAAAATTTAATGAAAATTGCTTTGCTACACTTTGAGAAATTTGAAATGATCAACATCAACATATAGTTATTGGAAAAGCAGGAAGACAAAGATGGTTAGGGAAAAAACCACATGTCCTTGGAAAAAATATGAATCCTGTTGATCATCCACATGGATGAGGAGAATGACATTCACCTATCGGTCTCAAAAAATGACAAAAATCATTTGCTGGTAAGAGAGTTACTCCAGGTATCAAGACAAGAAAAAATAGAAAATGATCAACCAAATTTATCATTTCAAAAAGAACTAAAAATTAACTAACAGTGAACAACTAATATTTAACAGTGATGGAAATTTTTTAATAAAAAACTACCAACACTATTCACTATTCACTTTTAACTATTCACTATTTAATTAATGGCAAGATCGCTAAAAAAATGATTCTATGTGAATGAAAAAATACTTATCAAAGTAAAAAAAATGAACGAAGCTTGAGACAAAAGAGTTGTCAAAGTACGAGATAGAGCATGTCAAATAGTACCTGATATGATAGGAATTACATTTGCTGTTCACAATGGAAAACAGTTTGTAAGTGTATATGTTACAGAAGATATGATTGGCCATAGATTGGGAGAATTTGTTCCTACAAGATTATTTAGAGGACATCCGTTCTAAATTCAGAATGTAGAATTTAAAATTCAGAATGAAATATTTAGCATTTAAAATTTAATTATAATGGTCGTTGCTACAAAAAAGATAGTAGATAATAATCTTACTGCTACGCTCAAATATGCTTTGGTATCTGATAAAAAGATGGCATTGATAGCACAGATGGTTAAAGGAAAAAAAGTAGAAGATGCTCTTACTCTTTTGGATGTTTTACCAAAAAAAGCAGCAAAGTTTTTGTACAAAGTTATTAAATCAGCTTATGCAAATGCTACTACAAATGGTAGTTATGATCCTAAAAAACTCTATATTCAAACTATAGAAATAGGTAGAGGTCCAAAAATTCAAAGAATAAGATTTGTTTCTAGATCTAGGATAAGTCATTACGTAAAATATAGAGCGTTTGTAAAGGTTTTTTTACATGTTAAGTAATAGTAATTATGGCATCAAAAGCCCATCCAATTTGATTGAGAGTAGGAATAATGAAATCACGACCCGCAGAATGGTTCGCTAAATATAGAAGAACTGGCGCAGATTTTTTCGTTGAAGATATAAAAATGAGAAAACTTGTGGATGATACTTTTGGTAGGTCTGGTATTTCAAAAGTAGTGATCAGAAAAACTGCTAAAGAATGAGAAATCATTATTTTTTCTTCCAAAGTAGGTGTTTTGATGGGAAAAAACTGAGAAAAAATTAAACAATTTGAAGATACATTAAAGACTAAGTTTGGTAAAGATATGAAGGTTATTATCAAAGAAGTAAAGGTTCCTGAATTATCTGCAAAAATTATGGCTGAATTTATTGCTTCACAACTCGAAGCGAGAATGCCATTTAGAAAAGTAGCAAAAAATGTTTTGCAAAAAGTTATGGAAAAATGAGCTTCAGGTATCAAAATTCAAATTGGTTGAAGACTTGGAGGAACAGATATAGCAAGAACAGAAAAATTTATTGAATGAAGAGTATCACTTCAAACATTTAGATCAGATGTTGATTATTATTATCTTCAAGCTAGAACAAAATATGGTATGCTTGGGGTAAAGGTTTGGATAGAAAAATGAGTTCTCTATAATAAACCACAAGCTACACCTGCAAAAAATATAATATAAGACAATAGTTATTTGTATTTATTTTATTTGTTTTGACCCATAGACAATGTTGTTGACACCAAAAAGATGGAAATATAGAAAACCTATCATTAAACAGCTTAGATGAAAAAGTTATAGAGGGTCTACTGTTGCATTTTGACAGTATTGACTTAAAGCTATTACGAGTTCATATATTACCAACAGAGAGATAGAGGCTGCAAGAAAAGTTATTGTTAGATCTATCAAAAAAACTGGTAAAATGTGGGTAAGAATATTTCCTGATACACCATTTACAAGAAAGGGTCTTGAAATGCCTATGGGTACTGGAAAAGGAGATGTTGATATTTATACTGCACCAGTAAGAAAGGGAAGAGTAATGTTTGAGCTTATGGGAATTCCCAGAGAGGCTGCCAAAGAAGCTCTTATCAAAGCATCCAAAAAATTGTCTGTCAAAGCAAGATTTGTAGAAAAAGGAGAGGTAAAATAAACTTAGCTTGAAGCTTAAAGCCTAAAGCCTAAAGCTCAAATTTATTATTTAAATATATTATCAATGGCAAAAAAAGTTAGTTTTATGACGGAATTGCAGGACAAGACCATTAAGGAACTTGTTCAAATGAGAAGGACGTTCAAACAAGAACTTTATTCTTACAAAATGAAAAACGCTATCAGATGACTCAAAGAAACTCATAAGATAGGTGATGTAAGGGTAAAAATTGCAAGAATAAATACTGTTTTAACTCATAAAATCACACAACAACATGGTCATAATATGAAGTAAAAGTATCAAAGAATTTGTTTGAGAAGTTATTAGTGACAAAACCGACAAATCTCGTACTGTTTTGGTAAAATCTGTAAAGATGCATCCTTTGTACAAAAAGAGATTTATTGTAAGAAAAAAATATTATGTGCATGATGAAAATAATACATCAAAAATTTGAGACATGATTAAAATTAGGGAATGCACTCCTGTGAGTAAACTCAAAAAATGGAAGTTTATAGAAATTATTAAGTCATAATTTTATTTATATTACCTAGTATTCTCTCATGTTAAAAAATGAATCTAATGTTATTATAACTGATAATACCTGAGCTAAAAAAGGGCAGATATTTCGTATTTTAAAGTGATCTAGTGCAAAAACAGCTACTATTGGTGATAAAGTTATGATAGCTATCAAAGAATCTTTGCCTACAAGCACTATCAAAAAAGGAACTATTTCTCAAGCGATGATCGTTAGAATTGCCAAGGAGATACCTAGAAAAGATGGTACTTATGTAAGATTTTGAGATAATGCAGTTATTTTGCTTACCAAAGATGCTAAAGGAGAAATTAAGCCTATAGGAAAGAGGATTTTTGGTCCTGTAGCTAGAGAACTTAGACAAATGGGTCACAAAAATATTACTAATATGGCTGAAGAAGTAGTGTAACATTAATTCAGAATTTAGAATTCAGAATTTAAAAAATTAATTCAAAATATTTATTCTTATTCATTATATTATGAAAAAATTAAGAGCTTGAGATCCTGTAATTATTATCGCAGGAAAATATAAATGAAAAACATCTACAATTGAAAAGTTTGTAGATGATGATCGTGTATTTGTAAAATGAGTGAATGAGGTAAAAAAAGCGGTCAAGGGCAAATGATTTATCAAAAAAATACTTCCTGTGCACATATCAAATGTTATGTATTACGTGGAAGATAAAAAGCAAGCTACTAAGATCAAAATAGTAACTGACAAAAAATGAAAGAAGACTAGAGAAGCTACAAAACTCAAGCTTACTCTCAAATAATATATTTTTATTGTTTTTACGTGGACTTCATGAATACATTAGAAGCATTCAAAACCAATGTTCTCAAAAATCTTCAAAAACAACTTGGTATCAAAAATATCAATGCTGTTCCAAAGATTGATAAAGTTGTTGTCGCTATTGGGATTGGTTCCTTGGCTACAAGGAAATCACTCAAAGACTTTGATGAATTTGAAAAAAACATTATTACAATTACTGGACAAAAATCTCGTATTTTAAAGTCAAAAAAAGCAATTTCAAACTTTAAATTGAGAGAAAATATGCCAGTAATGTTGCAAACAACATTGAGAAAACAAAAAGCATATGATTTTCTTGATAGATTTGTAAAATTAGTAATGCCGAGAATGAGAGATTTTTCATGACTTTCAGACAAAAATTTTGATGGACAATGAAATTATACTATCTGACTTCCCAACTATAATATTTTCCCTGAACTTTCTTTGGATGATGTTGTAACTCCTATGGGACTTCAAATTACTATTGTTACTACTACAAAGAACAATCTTCATGCTAAAGCATTGCTCCAAGGATTGTGATTCATCTACAAATAATTTAAAATATACAATATATTTATTCGTTATATTATATTACTAATGGCAAGAACTTCATTAAAAGCAAAACAGTCAAAAATGTATGAAAAGAGATTCACTTTGTGAAAGGATCTTAAACAACCTACAAAATATTATAATAGATGTAGATTGTGTGGTAGGTCAAAATCATATATTAGAGATTTTGGCATCTGCAGAGTTTGTTTGAGAAAATATGCAAGAGAAGGTGTCATTATGTGACTTAGAAAAGCAAGTTGGTAAAAAAAATAATTAATAATGAAAAATGAAAAATGATGGAAACTATTTATTAAAAAAAATACTATCATTATCTCTCCTTCATCATTCATTCTCCATTAAATTTATATCTATATTTATCATTAATTACACTTCTAAATGACTTATATTAACGCTCCTATTCATGATTTGCTTATCAGAATAAAAAACGCATATATGGCTAGAAAAACTACTGTAGATGCTGTACCTTTTTCAAATTTTAAGGTAAAAGTTTTGGATTTACTTAGGCAATATCAGTTTGTTCAAAATTTTGATATTAAGGAAGATGGAGCAAAAAAATATATTACTATAACTCTCAAAAAGGTAGTTAATCCTATCAATGATGTTCCGAATATAAAATTCTTTTCAAAACCTTCTAGACCTTGGTATGTAAGTTACAAAAATATTAGTTTGGTAGCTGGATGAAAGGGAATATGAATTATTTCTACCAATGAATGACTTATGCCTACACATGTTGCTAAACAAAAAAAACTTGGATGAGAACTTATCGCGGAAATATACTAAAAGATTAACTAACAACTAACAGTGAATAACTAACAACAAAAGAATTTATTATATCTCATTTATCATTTATCATTAGGGTTATGTCAAAAATTGGAAAAAAAACTATAAAAATACCTGCAGGAGTAGAACTACAAATTAATGGTTCTACAGTAAATGTGAAAGGTCCAAAAGGACAGCTTTCTCATACTTTTGTTGAAGGAGTTTCTATACGCGTTGAAGATAACCATGCCATTACGTCTGTAGAAAATGAAGATCAGTGGAATCTTTGGGGACTTTCAAGAACGCTTCTTGCAAATATGATTGAATGAGTGACTAATGGATATGAGAAAAAATTATTGGTATTATGAGTAGGATATGCAGTTAAGATGGAAGGTAAAAAATTTGTTCTTTCTCTTTGATTGTCTCATAAAGTTAATTTTGATATCCCACAAAATATTGAAGCAAAAGTAGAACAAGACATAAAAGGAAATTATATTATTACGCTCAATGGTATTGATAAACAATATCTTGGAGAATATGCTGCTAAACTCAAAGCATTGAGAAAACCAGAGCCATACAAAGGAAAGTGAATTAGATATTTTGATGAACAAATCAAACTTAAACCAGGTAAGGCTGCTAAAAAATAATAAAAAGACAGATTAGACTGACTTTAAGACAGATTAGATAGATTAGGATCTATCCCATCTAATCCATCTATCCCGTCTCAATATATTTATCATCTTAATTTGTATTGCAATGTTGAAAATTACTAAACACATCAAAGAAGCTACTAGAAAGTTCTTTGGGAGAAAAAATAGAATCAACGCAAAAATAAAATCAAGTTATCCTGATTTTAGAATTATTGTGGAAAAATCAAATAAATTTATTAGAGCTCAAGTAATTGATGCTACTGGTAAGGTAATGTGTCATATTTGCGATAAAGATATCAAAGGTACTACAAAGACTGATACTGCTTCAAAAGCTTGAGAAGCTTTGGCTGCGCTTATGAAAAAACAAGGTATTGAAAAAGCAGCATTTGATAGAAATGGAGAGCTTTATCACGGAAGAGTAAAAGCTTTGGCTGACTGAATTAGAACATGAGGTATCGCTATATAATTAGACTTGAGTATCAAGTATTAAGACATAAGAACGTAGAGAAAATATAATTTTATTACTTTAACTACAATTATTCATGAGACCTTGAAGTAAAGATAAGGTAAAAAAAGAATTTGATGAGCTTCTTCTTGAAGTAAGAAGAGTAACGAGAGTAACTACTGGAGGAAGAAAAATGTCCTTTAGAGCTACTGTTTTGGTCGGTAATAAAAAATGAAAAATAGGAATAGGTGTATCTAAATGACCAGATGTAAGTGCTGCAGTAAGCAAAGCTTCTCGTGAAGCATACAAATCAATGTTTTTGGTTCCTATTACTGGAAATCAAACCGTTCCTTATCCTACCACAACAAAATACAAATCTTGTATAATTAAACTTTTGCCTGCTACAGCTGGTACGGGTTTGAAGGCTGGATCTTCTGTAAGAGCTACTTTGGAACTTGCTGGATTTGAAAATGTTTTGTCAAAAATTATGTGATCAAATAATAAACTCAACAATGCTTTGGCGACTATCAAGGCTTTGTCTACCTACAAACATGCAGATCATTTCAATGCTCGTGTTGTAAAAAAATCAGTTAATGAAACAAGTGATGAAAAAGCTGAAGCACAAAATGAAGTGTCATCAGCAGTCAAAGAAATTCAAGCTAAAGCTGCTGTAGGAATACAACCAGAAGTTGTTATTGAAAAAAAACCAGTTGCTCCAAAAGCAAAAAAAATAGTTAAAAAATAAATATATATTTACAAATACTAGAGATTGTTTATTTATTATATTATAATTATTCCGATGAAAATTCATCAACTCCAAAGAAGTACATGACTCAAAGATAAGCAAAGAAGACTTGGAAGAGGAAATGCTACGGGAACAGGAAATTATTCTGGAAAAGGACTCAAAGGTCAAAAATCTAGAAGTTGATTTTCTATGAAACCATTTTTTGAATGAGGACAAACATCTATCGTTCAGAGATTGCCTAAAGCAAGAGGATTTACTAGATATTTCAAACTTGTAAAAGATGTAGCTATTATCAATCTGGGAGTACTTGATGCTGATGTAAGAATATCTGATACTATGGAAATTACCAAACAACTTTTGAAGAATTTGTGATATATCAAATCTACTAATATTTCGGTAAAAATATTATCTCATGGTGATTATGCTAAACATCTTACCTTTGTGGATATTGATGCATTTTCCGCTGGTGCAAAAGCCAAAATGGAAAAACCAGGAACAACACATTCTGTAGCTAAAAAGGCGCCTATCAAAGTGGTAAAAGATTCAAAGTCCAAAGTAGGTAAACTCAAAATCAAAACATTAGCACAAAAAGATGCAACCAAAAAAGCAGTAGTAGCAAAAGAAGCAAAAATTGCTGAAGATAAAAAGGTAGTAGTCAAAAAGGCTCCTGTAGCCAAAAAAGTTGCAGCACCTAAGGTTGCAAAAGCAAAACCTGCTACAAAAAAAATATCATCGTCTCCTAAAAAATCTAAATAGTTTTATGTTTCTTATTCCTTTTTGATGCAAAAATTCTTCAAAAAACTTCAAGAAATACGAGAAAATCCTAGTATAAAAAAGAAAATAATTTTTACTTTGATTATGCTTGCTGTATATAGGCTTTTGGTATTTATTCCTGTACCATTTGTGGATATTGCTGCATTTATGTCAAAAACTATAAACACTGGTGATGCTGGTGGGTTATGATATTTCATTATGCTTTTGTGAGGATCATTGGATCAATTTGCTTTGATTGCTGTAGGACTAGCTCCTTTCATCAATGCATCCATTATTATGCAATTGCTTGGTTCTGTTGTTCCTCAACTTGAAGAACTTACTGAACAAGGTGAAGCAGGGCAACAAAAAATACAACAATATACAAGGTATCTTTCTGTGCCGTTAGCATTTCTTCAATCAATTGGTATGGTTTTTTTTATCAATTATCTTCTTTGAGGTAATGTAATCAGTACCGCGCCATTTAATCTTATCATTACTGCATTTACTATGACAGTATGATCAGTCTTGTTGATGTGGATAGGAGAACTTATTACAGAAAATGGTGTATCTAATGGTACATCAATGTTGATTTTTGCATCAATTGTTGCTGGAATTACTCAAAAAATATATGGAAGTGTTGCTTGAACAGATAATGTCTTATGAGTTATTTTGTTTATGCTTATTATTGTTCTTGGATTGATATTGTTGTCTATCTTTATTCTTAAATCTCTTAAAGAAATACCTGTTATTTATGCAAGAAGAGGAAAAGTAGAAGAGTCATCTTCATTGCCTATTCCTATGAATCCTGTAGGAATGGTGCCTATTATCTTCTCTATTGCATTTGTTTCCTTCCCTTACTTAATATCTAAGCTTATTACTCAGTTTCAGCCTATGAATACTAAATTGGTATCGGCAGCAAACTGGATAGAAGCCAACCTCAATATCTATACCCAACAACCTTGAATTCTGGCTATTATTCTCTATTTTGCATTGATTATTGTGTTTACTTTTTTCTACACGTTGATTGTGTTTTCTCCGGAGAAAATTGCAGACAATATTCAAAAGAGGGGTGGATTTGTACCAGGAATTAGACCAGGAAAAGAAACAGCAAAATATATTAATGGAATACTTATGCATTTGTGTTTGTGGTGAGGAGCTGGGTTAGCGTTTATTGGAATCTATAGTTATATCCTCAATTATATTCCTTTTGTTCAAGCGCTTGTGCAATCATTATGATCACTTCCTGTAGTTGTTACGGGTTCTGGAGTCATCATCATCGTATGAGTAGTTCAAGAAATTATGAACAAGGTAAAGACAGATATGCTTATGCAGAGATATGATAAAATAGATTTGTGAACAGTAAATAAAAATTTACATAAGATGTAGAAAGCTAAAAGCATAAGGCATAAGGCATAAGGCATAAAGCATAAAGCATAAAGCATAAAGCTGTTTGTTAGTTATGATGTATAACTTATAGAAGTTAATATAATAAAGACTGGGTTGAAAAACTCAGTTTTTTTATTACATAGCAAATTTATTGCTACGTATTTATTTCTTTTTTTGTCAAATCGTTGTAGTAATTTTGCTTTGATTATTGGCTTTTTTACTGTATTGTTTACGGGATTGTTTGTTGATATATTTTTTCAATAGATATTTATTTCGTATGTATGTAGTCAATGAAGTCATATAGTATAAATAACGTGACTATGGTCTGATTGATGGTTCTTTGTTTTTGGATAGTTATTCTGTTTTTGGATGGGTCATTTTCTCGCAAACAAATTGTTGAGCAACCTTTGGTTCTATTGCAAACAACGTGACAAACAATGGTGGCAAATTCTTCCGAGATAGATTTGGATTCTGGTGTTGTTCAAAAGGTTATGGGCAATTCTCAGGCGTTTCAGGACCTAGGCGTATTGGAATACTTATATACCAAAAATAAAAATCCAGATTTGCTCCAACCCTTGGTAGAAAAATTTCTCCAATATTATCAGTTTGAAAAAGCCAATACCTACCTTGAGCTTTTGGTGCAAAATGAGGGTGATTATTTTACGTTGCAACTAGATCCACGTCAGGTGTTGTATACACTTTCTCATGCTTCTAGTGTCGGTCTGGATAGCCCTAATTCATTGGATTCTGTCTTGGCTTTGGCACAACAATATAGATCTCGTGATATGATTACTCAAGATGATTTGTTGATGTATCAGTGACTTAAATCTCTTTGGATATATGATTATTCTGGTGCAACTGCTTCGTTTGGCAAAATTGTAGATTCGCGTTATCAAGATTTTAAGGCTTCTTATGAGTCATCTCTTGCAAATTTTGTAAAAATAAAAAACCCACCGACGTATTATAGAGATGGATTAGTATCTCTTACTTTGTTGAGAAATTGATATTTTTCTTCTGCAAAAAGACTTGCACTTCATGCATTGATGCTCGATAAGGAGTATGTTTTGCCTTATCAGGTGCTTGCGTATGCAAATTTTTTGACTCATAATTGGGAAACTGCCAAGGAATATTTTCTCAAACTTGCTAGTTTCGATACCAAAAATAGTGTACTCTATACCTTCCTTATCGGTGTTTCTTATTATCGATATGGTGATTATGATCAGTCGATTTTGTATCTCAATCAAGTCAGTAATCCAGCTCTTCAAGCTGATGCATATAGATATATGTTGCTTTCATATATTCAATCAGAAGATGATGTAGGTATGGTTCGTATGCGACAAAACATCCTCGGTCAGCCCGATCTCCAACCTTCAGATTTTTCTTTGTTTTTTGATCAATGGATATATATTCCCTTTCGCTCTGGAAAACCGTTTACTTTATATACACAAAATCCACAGTTGGCCGATATGTATCTCGCAAAATGTTCTTCACTTTTTACTGGTAGTCAAGCTGATGTTTGTATGTATGGTGAGGTAGCGTTGCAATTAGCGAAACAAAATTTATCTTGAATGGGACAAAAACTTTTGGCACTGACTACTACGTATCATCAGTCTCATTTGTATCATGTGCTCGGTGATTATTATGCTTGACTCAAACAGTATGATTTGGCAAAACAATATTATGCGAAAGCGTTGAGTGTCTGTGATACCACAGTAGAACAAGCAATACTCAAAAATAAAATCTCCAAACTCAATTAATTTTTATTTTATTTTGTTGTATGAAGAAGGTTGTCGTCTGACAATTTGTACTATGTACTTTGCTCACTTTGGTGGGAGGATTTTCTTATACTCATGCTGAGGCTGTCCAAATTACTGCTGATAATTGTGCTTCTTCTGCCATCTGTGGAACAGCACCAAAATATTTTACTTTGCTTCTGGGATTTGTCAGTGAAATGATGAATAGTATCAAAACCATAGGTACAGAGTGAAATTATATAGGCAAATATGTTAACCCCAATCGATATGAGGGCAATGTTTTTGTCCCTCCAAAAACTAATCCTGTATCTGCACTGATGAGAAATGCTACACAAAAACTTACTTTTGGGGTTGCTACTTTGGCTGTCGCTACTTCTTGGCGTGCATGGAATTTTTGAGGATTCAAAGATATCTGATGAAGTGTAGCTTTACTTGCCAAAAATAAAGTGTTTCTCAGAGACAACAAACTTGTAGAAACTTTGGAGTCACAACTGAGTGACAAAAAGTTGGAACTTAGTCTTGGTGGATGATGGTTTGTTTCTGTTAATCCAGCCAATCGCGCGATGATGCAAGGCATTATACAAAAATATATAGATAATTGATTGCTTGTTGATGGGATTATTAATCCTGATGCTTCTTACGATAATGTTCTTTCTCTGGTTACTCAGGTACTTTCTTCTGCAAAAACTATTTTGTATTTTGATACTGTTTCACAGTTTGATGATTTAGAAAGATGATGGCGTAATGGTACTATTCGTGTAGCCTTTAATACGGCCAATATTGCTACTATCCAAAAAGAATATAGCTGTGCGAGAGGATTTGTTAATCCTTGTGATTCATCACTCAAGTCGTTTACTTACAATATACAAGCGGTTTGGTCCAAGGGTATGGGTGCTACTACAGGTTCTGTACAGGTGATTACTGATGCATTCAAAAGACTCAAACAAACTTTTTTTATTAAGAGTTCAAGTGCTAGTGAAAACGAAAAATTTAAAGCTAGAGAAGCGGATTTGCTCAATTCTATGTATGGTACACAAAAAGCCAATAATGGTACCTTGAAAGAAAAATTGGGTAAGCTTATCGTCGTAAAATACAATGAAGATACGGTAAATACAAAAGAAACCGTTCAATCAGTCAATCAAGGTGTAAATCAATCTGCAGAAGATATTACTCAATTTGTTTCTTCTGTGTGACAAGCTGCTACTTCAATGTGGACTTATGTTACTGATTTTGCAACAAGTAAAAAATCTTTAGAATCAGCCAAAAAAAATGAAAATATTATTATAAAAAATCCCTCTCAATGAGAAGAAGTGTTTAAAAATTATCTTAATGTGTATCTTCAAGATGTGTTTGATCAGCAAGCATTGGATAGTGAGCTTGCTACGTTTGCAGAGGTCAAACCTATAACTCCTGCATTTACTATTTTGTCACAACAAATTGCTACTATAGAAAATAAAATATTGTGAGGAAAACACCAGGCATGAAGTTTGATAAAAAACCTTTGAGAAGCCTGTGAACTTCAGTGTGGAAAATGATGATTGTGTTGGTATTAAGTCTTTTATTTATTGCGTGTGTGTATGAAGACAACAAAAAAACAGCGACATCGTATCGGAATGATAGCATTAGTAGTTAGTGTGTTTTTTTGTTGTACTCCTACGTATGCTGCAGAGGCGCCTATTGGGAACTTTTCTATTGATAGTTTTTCAAACTCATTGTTTGCTGATATAGCCAAGAAAAAAGATCTAAAAAGTGTTGTAGATTCGTATTGTTCATCTGTCTTGAATGTTCCT
>CAYXTU010000014.1:0-17437 GCA_964468245.1 uncultured Candidatus Peribacteria bacterium
CGTTGGAAGTCTGGGCGAGGGTAGGCATGAGGACATTGAGTCCAAAAAGAAAGGTGATGAAAAGTCAGATGAATGTTTTTTTCATGGGTAGAGAATAAGGAGTAAAAGAAGAGATTGATTGTTATTTGCTACATGATTTGGATGCTGGGGCTTGTTGTACTATTGTGGTAAAGTTGTCTTTGACCTTGGTGATGAGGTTTCGTAATCCCATGAGTTTTTCTTGGACAAAATATTTTCTGGTATATGCTTTTGTGGTTTCATCGAGGAGTTTTGTGGATTGTTTGATCATAAGTAGTTTTGTGTATGCGGTTTCTTTGCCGACTCTTTGAGCGACGAGGTCTTTGCATTTCCTGTAGAAACTATTGTTTTCAAATTCTCATCCTATGATCGTAGTGTCCGATTGGGTATCTTGATATACATTTTTGAGTAATCCGCAGAGCGTATTGTACTTGTCTGCTAGTGATAGTGTAGCGGTGCTGTCTCCACTATAATTCTTGGCGACTATGGTCAGATCTTTTGTATTTTCTTCGTGAAGTGTTCGATATTTTTTGAAATTTTCTTGTATGCCTTTTGCTTGTGCACCATTGGGCTGGTTGGCGACGCTAGTAATATATTCTCTTCGTGTTTTGCCTGCTGTGTCTGGCTCTAATCCGTATGCTAAACTTTGTACGCCATCCAATCTTCTCATGGTGACATCCAAGAGATGATCAAAGAGATAAGCACTTTTTGGATAAAGTTTTTCTAGTGTTTTTTTTTGTTCGGAAGTACATTTGTTGGGTATAACTACGGTACAACAATATGTTTTGAGGTTGCTAAGCGCTCTAGCAAATGCTTCCTGAGGTATGACATTGCTATAAGCAACGTTTGTGTAGTTGTTGAGTTCTCCAAGATTTCCTGTGATGATAAGATTGCAGTCATTGGCAAAACTATAACTCGTCAGTCCTAGTATCGTGATACTCATTGTTGCAAAAACTTTTTTCATTGCTGGTGTGGATTGATAAAAATATTTATTTGTTCGCTTTGATTTTGAGTACCAAGGTAGCGATTGGATTGTTGGATTGGTCTTTGACGATATAGGTAGCTACTTTTTTGGTTGTATCAAAACGATATTCTCCTGCTAATGAGCTTGCATATATGCCTGGAATGTACATAGCTCCTGCGTTGTTTGTGTAGAAGATACAATCGTTTTTGTTGTTTTGGATACAATAGCCATTGGTAAATTGACCGAATTGATCACCTTGCAAAAGTAGTGATTCGTAGTTTGGTTTATTTTGGTGCATTTGTATCTTGGTGATAGCTTCTACCGGCAATACTATCTGAAACAATGTAGTATTTCTTATGCTGTCTTTGAGCTGTATTACTGGTATGTGGGTACTGAAATCTAGGCGTATTTTGACTTTGGTTTCTCGTCATTGGGCGATTTTTATCTGTCATGACTCTGGATTGATGGTGGCAATTTCATTGCCTAAGGTGTCATATAATCCTATGTCTTTGCCTATGGTAAAGATTCCTCCCGTGATTATTGTTTGTTTTGGTGAAAGGTTGAATCCACCAGAACTGTTTTGGTTGGATCATTTAATCGTGTTTCGACTACCGTTTCTGAGTCTTTGGAAGATAACCATTCCTTCATCGAGATCGTTGCTAATTTTGGCTATGATGTCTGCTGTTTCTGCTCCATTTTTTTGTACATCAACCACTTCGATTGTCGGTACAGCGATATTTATCGTGACTGTTTCTTTGGCGGTGTTGTTGTTTTGGTCTGTAGTTATAAAGTCAAATTGTTGTTTGGTAGTACCTGTAAAGAATAGTCATGGTATGTCGATGGTTCCTGTCTGAGAAGTGTTGTTTTTGGTAAGAATGGTTTGTCCATCTTTTTGTACTACCATTTTGGCTACGACGACATTGTCGGTCCATAGAGATTTGAGGGTATAGTTGGTATTGATAAATCATTGGTGAAGAATTCCTGTACTGATGGTTTCGTTGGTGAGATTTCTCCACAAGATAAACTCGCCTACAGGTGCCGTGACATCTCAAAGATTTTGTAATCCTGCAACGGTTTGGTTGGATCGTGGCGATGTTTTTTTGTAGAGTGTGAGTGATCTTTGTTGTGCGTTGCTTAGTTCTTCTTGGTGTATGGTCAGTGTAGCTAGGCTTGTATACAACCGTTTTCTTGGAAGCTCTTTGAGTGTGATGGTGATTTTTTCTTGTGATGGATCATAATATTCTACTGCCAAAATGCTCTCGCCAAGTTCTAAATGTATTGGTTTTTTGACCATCGTGTCATCGATAGTAAGTAGTCATGGTTTGTAGTTTGTACCTTTTGGTAATGCGACAATATAGTTGGCCTTGTCTCTTAGCGATAAGAAATCTCGGAAACTGTTTGGTGTGTCTTTGTCATCTACTTTTGTGCTCACTTTGATCAGATATGCGTCTGCTTTTTCCCCTAGTTGTGTACTGTTTTTTCGTGAAAGTTTGAGTGTGTCAAAAGATTGTCCGTCAGTTTTGAAATTTTTTGGTTCTTTGTATTCACTGGTGACTTTGATAGTGATATCTTCTATGTCTATATATCCGTATGCGTCTGCTGTTTGTTTGAGCTGGTCGTAGGAACTGATATATCGATTTCGCTGATGTTCACTCGCATAACTATAGAACTTGTTGTAATATGTTGTCAGGCTAGTGTTGCTTTGTGAACGATGTTCGGATTGTTGTTTTGCATATTTGATATAAATAGTATTGGCATCGTACATGAGAACGTCTTTGAATCTATCGTTGTTGAGGTCTACTGTGGTGGTGTAGGTAGACTCAACGTTTTGTATGTGGTCTGTAGAAATAACTGTGTTGATCATTGATTTTTGTGTACCACTATATGACTCGACAAATACTCCATGTACGTATGCGGAAATGTCTGGACTATAATTGTTTTCTGTGGTAGCTGTGGTCGAACAGTTGGTACATGTTGCTTGTGCGAGTAGTGGTGTATCGCTATATGCAAGCAACGCAGTATCAATTTTTTGTTTGGTATCTTCCAAATATTTGGTAGATTTTTGATGTGTTGTTTCCGACATGTTGAGTTTTTGTGCGTCGTCGTTGTGGAGTGCATCAAGATATCATTCTACCATTTTTTGGTTGAGGGTCAGATATGTTTTGTTTGGATCTTCTTGGTTTGCCAAAATAGTTTTTGTCGCAGAATCTATCGTAAGTATAGGTGTTTTGAGGCTTGTAGTGGTAGTGGTATCTGCTACGAGTATGGTTTCTTTTGCTCTGAGATTTTTGATAAAGGTGTCGTATGATTTGAGCTGTTGTTGTGTTGTTTTGTTTTCTTGTATCTTTTGGTTGATGATGTTTTGTGCTGCTGTTTCTACTTCTTGTATTTGTTTGCTTGCGGGGAGGATTGTAGATTTGTTTTCTACGGTAGCCAAGATTGTTTTGACTCTATTGCTCATCGCGGTGTCGGTGTTTGCGTTATTTTTGAATGTGATCAGTCATTGCTTGAGTTGGTTGTAGGCAACTTTATAGTCTAGCATTTCTGTTTCTTGTGCTGGAACATATCCATTGAAATTGATGTTTTGGCTAGCGCCATTGATAAGATCAAATCATGTGTCGGTGACTATATTGTTGTTTGCGTTTTCATTGACTCGATTGACACCACTTGCTATTGCTGACTCTATATTCATGCCGCTAAGTATTCCTGCTTCTACTGTCTTTGATGTCATTTCGTTGGCCGCTTTTGCGATATTGTTGAAGACATCATAGACGCCATCAAAATTGAATTTGAGTGTAGTATATGCGTCCATCTTGTAGTCAAATCATTGGAGTGGAGGATCTTTGAATTTTGTTGTCAGATCAAAATAATCAAAAACTGGTACGTTTCGCGTCCTCTGTGTTATCTGTTCTATTTTTCCTTTCACGCCTTTTTCTGCTACAAGGCCGATAGATCATTTGACTATACAAAATACCTTGCCTATAAAATCTGCAACTTTGAGTATTGCGTTGATTTCTGGGAGTATTTTTGGAACCTTTGGTGCAGGGGGAAGTACTGGCAAATCTAGCTTGATGCTTGGTATAAATGACGGTGGCTCAGGCAATGTAGGTGGCTGTGGAATAACAGGAATACTTGGCAATGACATATCTTTGAAAAATTCTATATTCAGTCCATACAAAATATCCCAGTCAACCTCTACCGTTGGTGGTTCAGGAAGATTTGGTACTTGTGGCAATGGTATTTTGATAGGAATAAAGTTGATCTTTGGGAGAATGATATTCATGCCTAGGTCTATATGAGAAAGATCCATATATACGTTTGGTATTTTAAATGCTGGGATCGGGAATATTGGTAGTTTTGGACAGAGAAATGATAAGCTACATGAAAATGAGCCGTAGTTGTCATTGCTACATTTGCTACATTTTTCGGATCGATTGACAGAAAAATCTATCACTGCTTGTCGTGTTTTGATTGCTCAAACGATGAGCGTGATCGCGTCTACATATTGAGAAAATCTGTTTGCGTTGGTATCCAATCGTGTGGTTATCATACCTACCGTATCGTTGACGAGTGCGGAAATTTCTGTCAGATATCTATCACTGATATGTGTCCATTCGTAGAGCTGAGTAGGGAATTCTTTGTATTGTTCTAGTACGTTGATATTTTGTTTTACTGATCTGATGATCCCTGCGCTATTTTCTTTGAAGGTAATAAATTTTCCAGCAGAATCGCTTATACCACTACATTTTTCTAGATTTTTTACTTGTTGATTTACAAAATCCAATTCATTTTGTCTTGTAAAGTTTTTTTCTTCTTTTGTTTTTTGTATAATAAGTTTTGCTTGTAGTTTTTTCCATATTGAAATATGGGTTATTTTTTTTGTTGTGTTCTCTAAATTTATTCCAATATTTTTTATATCTGATCACATTTCTTGTCGTGTGGTGCTTTCAGGGAGCGCTATAATTCTTTGCATCTCACCGATTTCTGATGTAATAGCATTTTTTGTTTCTTCGTCTGTCGTTTGCTTTTTTCGTGCCGTCAATTTATCAATAGTATTTTGTGCTTCTGCTTTGCTAGTTGTCCCACAAAGTGCTAATGTCCTATTGAGCATATCTGTCCATTCTTCCAATATTTTTGCATTTTTTTCTACTCGTAGTTTGAGATAGCTAGAATATTTGTTGATATCTTCGGTGGTGAGTGCTGGGATTTTGACGTTGATATCTTTGGTGTCGATATTGATCAGTGGTACTTCACTAAACATTTGCTGAATTGCTTCAAATGGATTTTCTCCTGCTTGTTGTGAGATGTTGTTGAGTTGTTGTTTGGAAAAATATTGAGTAATATCATTTACCTGACCCGTTCCAATACCTTCTGTATCTCAGATATATCATCCTGCTTTGTCTTGTCTATTTATTTCTTCATAGGTAGCGGAAAGGTTTCCTATTTTATCAAATCCTTGAGTGAGTGTCGTAACGTCGGGTAAATCTATCTGAATGGTCATTTTGGTCAGATTGTTTTGGATATATTGTATCTGTCTTGTGGATCGGTCTTTGACCATACATTGTACGAGTCCTTTTGTTTTTGCTCCAACTATTTTGAGATGTATTTTTTCTCAATTTTTTAGATTGTAGTCTTGGTAGCTTGTTCCTTTTTCTATTTGTTCTGTTGCGTTTCCGTAGTCTTCATCTGCTGATACGTGTGTTGGGTCTTGATCTATTTGTATCAGTCATCAAAAGTTTCCTTGTGGAATTGCTGCAGAAAATGGCGTAGCATTTTCTGATGATGCTGCCGCAGTGACCATTTGAAATGGTGAACTTGCTGTGGTACTTGTCGTTGTTTCTCCAACGTCGTTGGCAAATACTATGGCGTTTCCTATTTTTGGTGGGTTGTTGCATGTTCATTGTTGTGCTGCTGCAATCATGCTTGGGTCAAGTTTTTCTGTCTTTGGTTGTGCAGTCGTACTTGTAGTAGCACTATTTTCACAGGTTGTGAGTGGTGGTACGGCAAATACAATACAGTTTCCTCACATATCTCTAAATGGTTTTGGTATAGCTGCTCCTACGGTATATGGACCAAAACACATAGCCATTCCTAGTCCAAGTGTAAGTGTTGGTGCTATATACAATCTAAACTGTGATCATGGCATTCCAGAATTTACTGGATTGAGTGAAAAAAATCCATCTCCTATTCCTTTGAATGTTGCAGGAACAAATGCTGATCATACAAGTGGTGTATATGGTGGTATTCCTGTAGGAATATATCCTGGTATAAATAATACAGGAAGTCATTTTCCTATTTTTTCGTTGATAGTTTTGAATATTGGGTAGAGTGGATTTGGTGCTTTTGGTACACATCCAAAAACGTGATATTCTCCTGGTGCAAGAAATGCTTGGTTGAAAGGTACAGGAAGTCCTGAACATCATGCCGACTCTCCATTGCCCAAGGTAAATCATTGGCAAAGTCCCTTGAGTGCAGTATCCATTTTTTTGGAGACCTTTGCTGTTGCTTGGTCAATGAAGTTGGTATTTATATTTATAGATCCCCCTCCTTGTGCGGTCAGTGTGCTCAGAATGTTTTTTGCTGTTCGTGGCTCCAAACTATTCATTCCTGGTAAATTTGTCACGCTTTCTAGGCTTGTTGCGTTGCTTATTTGATCTATTGTTTCGTTGATTTTATTTGTTTGCATTGCTCCTGCACCACTATTGTACTCGGTAATCTCACTCTGGATATTGTCATAGATTTGTTGGTATGTTTTTTTGTTGCCTATGTTTTGATTGAAAAATATCCATCTGTTTTTTTGACAGGAATCTGTACTATTTATTGTAATATCTGGCACGGTATCTTTGATTTTGTTTTGTGCTGCAAGATCTTGATCTGCTACATCTATACGTATTGTTGGATTTTTTGTTTGATAACGTACTTTGTAAGAGAAACTGAGTTTTGCTCATGAGTTGAGCTGTATATTGTCAATCACAAATTGATAGTTTTGTGGAGTCCAATCTATAAGTATACCTCAGGTATTGTTTGTTGTAAAAATAAATGATGATATTTTGTTGTTGCTATCTTTTGCAATAGTTCGTGGTCACTTGAGATCGTCGATATAAGTCAGTTTATTATAATTTTTTTTTGATATTATCGTGGTTTTTATTGCTACTTCATCATTTTCTCTCAAAACTCATCCATTGATGTCGCTATATTCTTTGTATATGCTTACTAATGTATTCGACTCATTGATAGGGAGATAGTATATTTCGTCAACAGCAAGTCATTCGTATATAGGTTTTGTGGTAAGCGGATTGTTTGTATATGCTAGTTGTGAACTTCCTTGACTAATATAGGTGTCGTTGTTGCTTACTATAGATTGAAGGGTGTTGACTACATTGGCATCTGTTGTGTTTGGAGTGTTGTCTTGTGTATCTACTTCTTCTGTTGTTCCTTCTTGTGGTGCTTCTAAGCCTTTTCGATGCACAAGACTTTGGTCTTGGATATATCGACTGCTGTTTATTCTGATACCAAAACGTTTAACGGTCGTGTAGTTGTTTTTTTGTCTCGTATATCGCTGTGGGTCACATAGTCCTGTCGTTGTAGAAATATAATTGGGGCCATTGTTTGTGCTTCCGCCATAAAATATTTTTATATCGGCAAAATCATCATTGGTGACAATATCTAGTTTGCCATCTTTGTTCATATCTTCTACAAACATTTGATTGATTTTGGAAAAATCTTCTGGTTTCTGATTTTTTGTTCATGGCTCTGTATTGATATTGAGACAGATGTTTTTTCCATCTACGGCGAATATTCATTTGTCATTGAGATATACCAAGCCTTTGCTGTTTGTGGTAATAATAACTATATCTTCATATCCATTTCCGTCTACGTCACCAATGTGGACTTCTTTGATAGGCTCTGTGATAATCATTAATTCTTGTAGGTTTTTGTATGGGTTGGTTCCTCCATAATTTTTGACTAATTTGACTACACCATCGGTATATATTATGAGAAGGTTTTTGATTCCATCTTTGTTGAAATCGATAGGGATGACTTTGAATATAGTCTTTGTAGGATCTGCGTAGATGGTCTGTCCGATCGATGCATCAAAATCAGTATTTGGTATGTTTGGATTTTTGTCTCTTCTTTCCAAGAGCGGATCTCAAAAGTTTATCAAAAATTGTGATCCATACGGTAGGGTTGCTTCTCCTACGGAGTCACCATTGGCAAAGTTTGCTACGTTTTTGAATTTGCTTGTAAATCCTATACCTAGCATTGCGTCTGTACTATCTTCGATAGATGCATATCATTGTTTGCTAAACGCGCTTGCTATAATATATATTCCACTCGCTGTGGTATTGGTAGATCATTCGTTGAATATATTTGTTTTGCCGTAGGTTATTGGGTCTTGAATATCTATATTTACTGCGTTTGCTGTACTATTTTCGTTGTTCCAAATCAGTAGGGTTCCTATTTTTTTGCCGTTTTTTGTCATCGTGTAGGTACTTATGCCTGCTATTTTTTCGTTGTCTGCGGTAATCGTGACGCTTGGATTAATCGTTCATTCATCTAGGTCAAGTGCTATTTCTCCGTTGATAGTTATTTTTTTTGTTGTGCTTTGGTTGCCGGTAATGATACTATCTAATGGCTCTGGTATATACAATACGGTGTTTCTGTTTTTTGCAAACGTCTGTATCGCTCAGCTATTTTCTCATTGAGAAATGGTAAAATCTTGTGTGTTTCCTAAAGTTATATTTGCAGTATTGGGTATTACTGCGACAAATTTTTGGTTGCGTAGGGTGAGGGCAAACTCTTTGTTGTTTATACTTCGTATTTGTCCGTTTGGAGACACGATATATTCTATTTGTTTGATTTTGTTTGGATCGACGAGCTGTGTGGTAGTAGCCAAAAGTTTTGTAGATTTTGTGGTTATACTGTTTACTACTTTGTCATTTTCAGAAAAATATCCTCGTTGGTTTCCTCGATCGGTTCAGAAAAGATTGAGGTACATGATATTGAGTTTTTCTTTTGGAAGGACACTTTCTTGTACAATGAATCTTTCGTACCCCGGCATTTGATCTGTGAGTGCTCTATCTCTAATATAGGCAAATACGTATCATTCACCACCAGGTTTTTTGGTAGTCATAGTATAGGTATATTCGTTTCCTGTGTAGACAAATTCATTGGTACTGATGTTTGCTGCTCCGATAACTCAAAGTTTGATTGTTGTTCCACTGGTGATTTTGTTGTTTCGACTATCTACGACATTGATGGTTCCTTTGCTACTTGTGGTAGTTGCTAGATCCATTCTGTTTTTTTCTAGTGTAAGCAGTACGGTCTTTGCTATTCCTGGGTGTACTACAATAGGTATGGTAATTGGTTCTAATCCTGGAATGTATATCGTGAGTGTATCTTCTCCTGCTTTGAAATTTGGATAGAGTGCGATATCAAGCTTACCATCTTTGATGATAAAATTGTTGTTTGGAGCAAAACTTATTTGTCTTTTGGTTCCTGTAGTAGTTGGAATCATATTTTCTTTTGTCGTACCTGGACGTAAGAGTCCGTTTGTCGTTGTAATGTTTGCTATGGTATCAAGATTGTTTCCATGTATATCTTGGACAATAATGCGAATGCTAGGAATACGTGTTGGATTGATTTGTGCTGTTCCTCAGGTGTCTTGATATTGGATATCTGTTTCGTCTTTTGGTAAGTTGAAATTGATCTTTGGTTGGATAGCTGGTCTGTTTTCTGTCGTGTAGAGTACACGATTGTTTTCTACTACTTGGACTACGCCTTTTGCAACAATGAGTTTTTTTTGTACGGGACTGACAGGTGTAGTCTTGGTAAGCAATTTTTCTGTATTTGGTGTAATAGTTATCGTGATGGGTTTGTTTTGGGTAACGGTTTTTGGTGCTTGGTAGATAAATGTGGACGTAGCAAAATTATCAAATTTTATCTTGGTGTTTGTGCTTGCACCATCGTATATTTGCCCATCACCGCTTTGTACGCTAATAGTATATGCTTGTGTACTTTGTCCTATGCTGTTTCCATATGCGTCTATTGCTTGTATCATCAATGGTACCTCAGCTCCTTGCATCACGATATCGGTAGGGGACTGTAGTGATATTTTTTGGATTTGTCCTGGAATGGTAGTGATGACTTGTTGTTTGGTAATACACAATGTGGAATTTGCAGGACAGAGCTCTATCATCAGTGATGTTGTGCCTGATTTTTTTTGGTTTACAATAAGATCAAATGTATAATTTTCTGTATTTGGATTGAAATATTCTTGCGCTTTTTTGGTGCAAATATTTGGACTGAGTACCTTTCCATTTCTGTGGATTTCGAGACAGTTGTCTCCGGTTCCTGATATTTTGACATTGACGTCACCCATATCTTTTGCCATGTTTATGGTGAGTTTGCTATTGGTGCTTGTGTCTACGGGTATAATAGCTTTGTCTACTTTTGTGATTGCATAGGTGTTGTAGCCTTTGAGCTTTTCTTTTGTGGATCCTTGAGCTTGTTCAATAATTTGTTCGTTGTCTGGGAGTGCCCATTGTGCTCCGTATTCTGTTCGTTGTTGGGTAGCTTGATCACTACTTCCACTAAACTGATTGATAATATTTTGTTTCATTCCTGATCATCATGGGAGTAGTACTGGACCAAGCGCGTTTTTGAAACTTACCTCTATATTAAATTTTAAACTTTGTTTCATCCAGCATTTCATAGCTTTGAGCCAAGGTGATTTCATTGTTTTCATATCAAAAATGAGCGATGTCCCTTGTGCATCAACACCTTCACAGCTATCAACTTGTTGTTGTACTTTGTCTGAATTACTTGTTTTTTCTATAAATGCGTTTGCGGGTATTTTTGTTGTAGAAATTATTTTTTCTTGTGCGTTTTGGATTTGTTTGATAAATGCTGGTACTGGTTTGGATGAAACATAGTCTTCTCCATCTGAGTTGATAAATCCTACTTCATATCCTGTCGTGTTGTATGTTGGTGTAATAAATTTTCCTTGGTTGTTTCCTTCGGTCAGATATGTTGTTGTGACTTGGCTTATTTTTTGATTGATATCAAAACTGTCTTTGACCTGTTGTATATCTTCGACTACGGTTTCTTTGGCGAGTTTTTCTGGTCGTGGACTATTTTGGTAGTATATGAGTTTGGCAAGCATATCCAGTTTTTCATCGGTTGTATCTGCATTGCTGTTTCCATATATCGCTAGTTTTCCATATTGTGGACTGTTTTCTAGTGTATCCAAAAAGGCAATTACTTTGTCTACAAAATAATTGTTTGGAATGAGGTCATAATTGTGAGTGTTTGGATTTGCCAAGGTATCGATCTGTCCTAGGAGATTGAATTGGTTGCTCAATGACTGGTATCGTTGTGATTTTTTGTTTTTTTGTTGTTGAAGTACTGTGTTGTATTGTGTTGCTTTGCTGATCAAATATGTTTTGATAGCATCTCTTATTTCTTCTGGTGATTTGAGTATGAGTTTGCCTCAGCTCGTTGTATATGCTTTTATTTCATACAAGTTTGGATAATCAAATCTTACGAGGTCTCCTCCTATTCCTTTGAAAGTTATATTTCTGATATTGTCGATCGGTCTGTCTTGTGTTGTCAGATTCATTCCTTTGTTTTTTTCTTTTTTGTTGATGTCAGTAGAAACATCAAAGGTATTCATTTTGTTTTTTGTTTGGAGAATTTCATTTGCTACGTTTGGTGAAGCAAATTCTTGGGTGATTTCTATAAATGGTTTGACGACAACAACATTTCCATTTCCGTCTGTATCACCATTGTATTGTGCGAGTTTTTGTAGTCCTTGATTGATGTTTGTGAGGTCATTGTTGAGTGCGGTTATGTTGTTGGTAAGTACGTCACATATTGATTTGTAATAGTTTGCTGTACATCCATATCATGCTTGCAATGCAGTTATTGTTGTTTTTTGTGCTTGGAGAGCAATAATGCTATTTTGGATTTGTCCTATGGTGTTGTATATATTTTGCGCTTGAATAAATGTGTTTTTGAGTAGTGCAACATTGCTGTTTATAGCATCAAGACTCTGAGTAATATTTGTTTTTCGTGTGTTGAGGATTTCTACTTTTTGATTTTTGAATCCTTCGGATTGGATGATACTATTGAACCATGATATAGTTGTGTTTATACTTAGTGTATTGAGATAGCTGAGTAAGCTTTCTAGTCATTGATTTGTTTTTTTGATTCTGTTTTTGATTTCTGTAGTTTTTGCAAGATTAAATCCTTTGCTATTTCGCTCAGCTGCTTTGGCTGCTATTTGTGAACTACTTGCGGTGAGTAGCCATGTAGGGACAAATGTTATCATATCGTGTAATCCTGCATTTCCTAGTGCTATTGTGTTTTTTAGTTGGGTGAGATTGGATACAACACCTGTCATATCTGTACTGCTTGCACCACTAAATGTCTGATTTTTTTGGATGATCTCTGTTTTGATTTGAGTAAGATTTTTGATGACATTGGTATAAAATACTTCTAGATCTGAATCTTCCTTGAACTTGTATATCTCCGTATCGGAGATCTGATTTCGTGTAGGTGTTTTGTTTTCTACTCTTGAATCTACTGTTTTGTAGCTATATATTTGTCCCTGAACGTTGCAGAGATTATCATCTGTGGCTAGTGTCCAATTGTAAAGAAATATTTTTCCTGCTTGTGTTGTGTGAAATGTTGTTGTAGTGAATTTATTGAAATAATCTGTCTGCGCATAAGTTTTTGGTGGATTAGGTGATCGTGTAGGATGTGCTAAATCACCTACAGGGATTTGGTTGGTAAAGATAAGATCGCTTCCATTGTTTTGTGGATTTTTGATAAGATCAAGTGGTTGATTACTTCCGTTTTGCAAATCGCCAACAGCAAATTTCTTTTGAATCATATTGGTATAGGTAGCTATTCCTGAGTAGGAATTTGCATCATTTTGTGGATTATCTATTTTTTTGGAACCTGCGATATTGTAAATAGGAAATATTGCGTTTTTGTAGTTGTAATTGTTGAGTTTTTGTGTGTTTTGGTTGATGTTGAGTGGAGATGCTCATCATCGATTTCTTGCAGCGTATGATGCCATAGTTTCACATCATCATTGCAACTGAGTATTGTTGGTGTAACATTTGTTTTCATCAGCAGAATCGCTTTTTGTCCGTACTCTTGGTTTGAGACAAATATTTAATCGTTGTCGATTTAAGAAATAGTTGTTGCATTTGAGCATTCGTAAGCTTTGTTTGTTGGTTTTGTATTTTGCATATTTTTCTAATTCTTCTTGTGTGCTATTAAAATCGTATCCTCTGTTTGCCTCTATTTGTGTAGAAAATATATTGTAAGATTTTCCTATGGATTGTCCTGTGTTGCTTACTGCTTGTCCAGAAATAGTAGAGAGATTTTGGTATGTTCATTTGAATATACTGGTTTCTTGTGCTGTAGAAATCAGATCTACTTTTTTTCCAAAAAAATAATTTTCGTAATAGTTGTAGGTTGTCCAGACACATTTTTTTTGGACGGTTCATTTTTCTGCTCCTACAACATCTAGCTGACTCACAGGTACAGGTACGGTCATATAATATTTTTCTTCTTCTATTTTGCTGTCGAGTCCGCTTTCTAGGACATCATTTATTTGTATCAAGAGTGGTTGTACATTGTTGTCTATGTCTCCGAGTAATCGATTGTCTTTTTGGGCGATTTTGTTGGTCAGCGAACTGTAGTCGGTAAATGTTTCTCCGTCCGTTGTTTTGTATCGTCTTGCAAGTCCAGATACATTATCTTTTATTTTTGCCAAAAATTGTGAGCTTATCATCCCATCATATCATTTGAGCATTTCTTGGATTGCTGTTTTGAGGGTAAGTGTAGGCATATTTGCCTTGATTTGTTGGGTTGTCTGTGTGGCAGCAGTTTGTCTTTGTTCTATATTGTTTACATACGCTTGTAGCTCTGGATCTTCTATTTCGTCTGCATTTTCTGTCAATTGTGTCCCTACATCAAGCGTGCTTTTGTTGTGCTCTTCTTGTAAGATATTGAGTAAAAGATTGTTGAATCTGTGATATCCGATATCTTCCGAAAAGAGGAGACTATTGATATAATACTTGGTATTTTCTGGGATAAAATATTTTTTGAGTCCGATAAAATCTTCGTACCAAATCGCTTTGTCGATAAAGGTTGTTGGGTTGGTATAATACGATCTTACTTTATTAAAAAATATATTGTATGCTGAATTTTCGTCGAACTTGATGATTCCATGTCGAAGTTCGGCTTGACCATTGTTGTTGTCATTGGCTATGAAAAACTGTTTGTTGGTGTCGTAGATAAATTGTTGATCTTCAAAATCTACATATGGATAGATACTAGGATAGACAAAGCCATTGTTTTCTACTACGGGCAATGGAATATCCCCAATAAGTATTGTCCCTACGAGTTTGCTATTTTTATCTTTGAGTCATTCAAAATACATATTTTCTAGGATCTGTGATATTTCGTGAGCCTTGAGTGTTGTCGTATCAATAGGCAAAACTACTGCTTTACTATTTGCTATTTTTTTTTGTAAATATTTTGTGGTATATCGTGTGAGATTAGTTTTGATGTCTTGATAAATATTTTTGTCTACAAATATCGCTACAAGGTTTGTGGTACTAGGGTTTTCTGCGGCGTATACTTTTTTTCGATCAACAAAAAAACTATTTTGCAAAAAATAAGAAAGTCCATAGAGGATAATAAGTATTCGTATGCTGAGTTTTTTGATTCAATTCATCAGGTAAGAAGTGTTATTCTAAATATATTAATTAATAATTAATAATGAATGATGAATGGTGTTGGTATTTTTTTTATTATTATGCGTGTAAGCCCATATGATGTTTATTTATATGAAAAAATATAACATTGATGTGTTATATATAAATGAGAGTAAAAATAAACAAAAATAGCTGTTTTTTCTGTTTCCAAATTGGGTTTTTGTGATACAATACTGCTCACTATCGTTCGCGATAAATGCTTTGCGATAAAAAGATAAAATGATAAAATTATGAAACGATGAAACGATCAAAAAGTGAAATGATTTGTTGTTCAGGATTCCCCTTATCAACCTATAATCATTACACCATCATCTGGCTCTAATTGCATCACTTTATAATTGATTTGCTTTTTTTGTAAATATTCGTATAATGATACTAACTTGTTATGATATTTGATTACGTCATCTATCAAGATAACCGTATCTGGTGATATTATTTTCTCTACGATTTCCATATAATCACCATATTGGCTTTTCTGTCCATCTATAAATACAAAATCTACTGGCACCTGTACCAATTTTTTGATAGGTGTTTGGCGAACATCAAATGGATAGCTGATACTATTATAGCAATGTGCTTCTTTTGCGTTTTGTAGTCCTTCTTGGTATGCAGGATAGGAAACCTCAAATGAAGTAATCTTCCCTCATCGAGCATGTATTATATCTCATATATATATACTACTATACCCAACCGCACCTCAGATTTCCAAACATATTTTTGGTTTATATTTCTTCAAGAGTTTTCACAAAAAACTTTCTGTAGCCAGACTTATAATAGGAATCTTTCTGCTCTCGCAGGACTTTCTTAACTCTTTTAGCTTTTCCATTTTATTTACCTTATTGCTTTTAAAATATTCGTTTCCCTAGGGAACAATTATTATTACTATTACCTTTTTATTATTTATTAATTTAAAATTATTATGAACGAAACACAATTACCCGCAATGAATGCGGACAAAACAAAACAACAACCAGTACCACAACAATCTACACCAAGACCCCAAATGCCAAGACCTATTTCTCAGATGGCGTCTGCATCAAAAATCGTTGCTTCTTCTAAGCCGGTTTCTTCTTCTGCACCGATGCAATGAAATCTCTCTATTGATTTCAGCAAAAAAAACAATGCAAAACCTCCTTATAGAGGAAAAAAACCTTCTCATCCTGCAGGACCAAAGATGACTTCAGAGGCTTTCCTCCGTCATAGAGATGGAATCATTACATCGAAACCCAAAGATCCCAAGATGCTTATCAAAAAAGATGAAATTCCTGTCAGAATTATTCCTCTTGGAGGGCTTCAAGAAATTGGTATCAATATGACCGTGATTGAATACAAACATGATATATTAGTTGTCGATGCTGGTCTAGAATTTGCTTCTACAGATATGCATGGAGTAGATTATATGATTCCTGATATTAGTTATCTTATCAAAAATAAGAAAAATATAAGAGGAATTCTGATTACTCATGGACATTTGGATCACGTATGAGCTTTGAGACATATTTTGGGGCAACTTGATTATCCTACGGTGTATACTACACCATTGGCTTTGGGAATTATTAGAAAATCTCTTGATGAAAAAGACAATAAACACCTTAAATATAAAATTTTGGATCCAGATATGGATGTTTTGAAACTTGGAGTTTTTACCGTAGAAATGTTTAGAGTCAATCATAGTATTCCAGAAGCACTTGGATTTTCTATTTATACGCCCAAATGATTGGTTGTGCACGCAGGAGATTACAAGATTGATCATACGCCATCTATCGATAAACCTGCTGATATTTGAAAGATTTCTAGAATCTGACAAGAAGGTGTCAGAGTATTTCTTGGTGAAAGTACCAACGCAAATAAGCCTGGACATTCTATTTCTGAAAAGGTTATTGGTGATGCGCTAAATGGTATCATTAGAGATTGTAAATCTAGGATGGTAATTTCTACCTTTGCTTCAAATATTGGTAGAATAATGCAAATCATTGATGCTGCGGTAAAATATAATAGAGTAGTTTTCCTTGCAGGAAGGTCTATGGTTACCAATGTCAAACTTTGTCAGGAACTTGGTTATATTAAAGTACCAGAACATATGATTAGACCTGTAAGTTCTGATATCAACACTATGCCAGATGAACGTGTATTGGTGCTTTGTACATGATCTCAGGGTGAAGAATTTGCTGCGCTTATGAGAATGTCCAATAAAACCTACAAAGATATGGAACTCAAACCAGGTGATGCAGTTTTGTTGTCTAGTCATACTATTCCTGGGAATGAAAAATCTGTTATTGGTATGATCAATGATTTAGTGGCTCTTGGTGTGAATCTTATTGATGATCATTCATTGGATGTACATACGTCAGGACATGGATATCAAGAAGATATTAAAATGATGATTGCTATGCTTAAACCTGAATATTATGTTCCTGTCCATGGAGAACCATTTATGAGACATGCTAATAAAAATATAGGTATCTCTATGAATATTCCTGAAGAAAATATTCTTTTGCCATACAATGGTCAAATTATAGAAATGTATGACAATGTTTTGATAGTTCCTGAAAAAAAGATCAAACTGGATGTTATTATGATTGATGGAAAATGACAAGGTCATTTGTCTGGAGAATATGTGATGAAAGCTCGTGGTATCATGGCCGAAAATGGAGTCGTT
>CAYXTU010000015.1:0-17165 GCA_964468245.1 uncultured Candidatus Peribacteria bacterium
CCAGATTGGTCTGGACCAACATCTACTGTATGTTATAGAGTATATGTATTTACTTTAAAAAAGCAAATAAAAAAATTGCCTCGAGATTTCTCTCAAGGGCAGTGGCAGATACAAGTCTGCGAAAGGATCATTACTGATCACATTGCAATAAAGTATAAATATTTCCTTCATAAATGCAAACAAAAAATCAACAAAACAACCACATAATTCCCACTTTTTTTTGCAACTAAAATCACTATCTTTGCAAAACGGCAGCAAAGCTAAAATACAGCTTTATGCATTAAGCTTTAAGCCTTAAGCTAATATAATGCTCTTAATTTGAGATATTCATATCAATACACGTTATCAAGATAAAATCCTGACCGGACTCAGAGATATTTTTTCTCAATATCCCAACGAAAAAAACATCATATTTTTCTGAGACTACGTGTATCATTTTGCCTACGATAGAAACGCATTACTCCAATTGTATGGACTTTTCCTCGACCTCTTCGCACAAGGTAAAAACGTCTATATCCTTGCAGGAAATCACGATCGATTGGGAAATTCATTTGTTTTCGAGGAAGCACAAAAAGCCTTTGAAACAATTATACATGATAGATTAGAAATGATAGATTGAATAGGTAAGATCAAGTTTATTACCAAGCCAGTAGTAGAAAATATAGAAGGCAAAGACATATTGTTATTACCATTCTTTTTGCCTACAGAAGTGGAAACCAACGAGTATACACCAAAAAATGAAAGACTCCAATCTATCACAGAGTTTTCTAAAATGCTAGAAAAATCACCACACAAGCACGAACAATTTTCATGATATATAAACAAATTAGTCGCAGAATATGTGGATAAACACCAATGAATAACAATTTTTCATCACTACTATATCAACGGTACACCATTTCCCGGACAAAAATCTAGATTCAGTTACAAAGATATTGCGTTGAATGAAAAGTTTTTGGATATGCCAGATATCAAGCTTATTTCTGGACATCTTCACCAGCCATTTACGCACAACAATTATCTCTGTCTCGGAAGTGTGTGGTCGACAAGTTCACTAGAAAGTAATCAAAACAAATATATTTTTCACTACGACACGACCAACGAAAAAATTACTACCTTACCCCTGATGATCAATCCACAAGTCATGATAAAGGCCAAAGAAACACTCAACGAAGCAGTTTTATTAGAACAGTTACAAAAAATAAATGAAGTAAATAAGTCATATTTTAGTTCGCCAGCACGAAATATCAATTTCAAAGAAGACCTCCAACCAAACATCAAAAACATTTCTCTGACACTCAACGTCGAACATATCGATTACGACAAAATGGACGAAGTTATCACGCCACAACTTCGTGCTTCATGCAAAGATATCAGACTCAAAAAAGATATGGAAAACATAGACAATCTTCTCAAGACATTCAAAGTCTCCGATGATCAGCTCAATAGTTTTTCAGATCGAAAAAATATTCTCCAAGAATATATGCAAAAAAAATTTGGAGCCGACTACCCCAAATACGAAAAAGTTTTGAAAGAACTGAAGTTATTATAACAAGCTATTGACTTTATATGATATAAAAGTATCATATAAAAAACATATAAAAATAATTTTATGAAAAACACAACAATAAACGATTATGAAAAGTATATCGAGGATTTGAAACGACTTGGTTTCTCTGAAAAAGATACAACGGTAGAAATGTCTAGAATGTTTCGTCTGATGATTCACTCAGATGAGTTAAAACACAATTTAGAACTTGTACCAATTGAAGATCAGCCAGTAATTGAAATTATTGTGGACTTGAATTGGAATCCAAGACTAAAGCCGACAGAACTA
Organism: uncultured Candidatus Peribacteria bacterium; assembly: GCA_964468245.1. Classification (GTDB taxonomy): domain Bacteria; phylum Patescibacteriota; class Gracilibacteria; order Absconditabacterales; family Absconditicoccaceae; genus CAJBLF01. The sequence continues at coordinate 1,838 of CAYXTU010000015.1, forward strand.
GAAGTAAAAATCGTATCTTATGGAACAGGAGATGATTTGGTTATTGAAGATCAAATTGATTGGAAAAATCAAATTATGAAACTACTTCCCGCTAAAAAGTTTGAAGGAGGAATAGAACAAGCAATGCAACTTGTTACTGAAACTATTGAAATTATAAACACATTAAGAAACAAATAATTTCTATGGTAAACAATCATAAACCTAGCTTTTAGTCTAGGTTTTTTTTATAAAAACATAACCAGCTAAATTGCCCCGCAAGATGCATGACAAGACACTCCCCATAGTCGGAACAATCAATCTATTCGAGCCGAAATGAGTCATACGAATGTGTGCGAATGAGGTGAGATAAACATATCATTCATAGTGAAACGACAGTTTGTTGGGTTTGCATCTGGCTTGATCTTTTTCGTTAGTTTTTCCATCAAGGGAAAAAGTAACCCCAGCGGAGCGTTTTTTAAAAAAAAACTATTTTTCAAATTTCTATAGAGTATACGCCTACACACTCTTATGTTTTTCAACTGACTGCTTCCCTTTGTTTACAAAAACAGGAGAGGCATAATAAATATTTCTTGTGCGTGCTTCATCAAATCATAAAGGTCTTTCCGCTACGCCAGATCTTTGCGTTGCATCATATATCCAGATTATACCTTTTTCATCTATTTTGGAAAAGAGCGCAACATGTCAGCAGCTACCATCTTTTTCGACATAGAACAAAAGATCTCAAGGAGAAGGCTGTTTTCCATCGATCAAAAACAAAGAATCGTTTTGAGAACGAATACAATTTTTTTTGTCAGGAAGAAAATAATCATACATTTCTTTGGTTCCATGAATATCATCAAGAGATGTTTCTCCTGCCTTATGAAAGAGATGTTTTATAAACGTATCACAAACAAAAATAGGCTTTTTGGTAACAGGATCTCTACCTGTTTCATTATAACCATATTGATATCATTTTTTACTAATATCTTGAGCATAAGAAAGTATTGTATCAATTTTTTCTTTTTCTTTTATTTTTTGTATTCTTTCCAAACTTTTTTCAACACTAGAAACGGTTACCTTGACAGGTTTTTTATTTTCAGTAAGAGAAGTAGGAAGTATTTCTATCATATATGACAAGAAAAAAAATTAAAAATCTGATTCTTCGTCATCGACATCAGCAGTTTTCTTTTCCATATATTCTTTCACGACCTCACTCAACGCCTCAGCAATGATAGCCATTTTTTCATCTGCGATAGGGGCAGAAGTATCCTGAGAAATACCAAGTGAATACTGATCCTTATATTTCAAAATCTTTTCTACCTGTTTTCTTGGATAATTAATGTGTTCAAATGGATATTCTATCCCATGCTCAAGCTTGATAATCAAATCTCCTCTTGCAAAAATCTTATCCCAAAAACTATTTTGGTTGTGAGAAACAGCATCTATTTTGTCTCGTTGGAAAAACTCAGTAGAATGATCAAACAATCCTTCTCGCATAAACAAAGTAATACCATTTTCAGAAAGAATAAGTCAGTCAAGATAGAGATTCAAAAAATCAATCATATATTTGGCAAAAAAACCTAATCACAAAATACCAAAGATCCAAGGCAAATATGGCCATACAATATATGCATCCAAAAAAACAAACAATACATACAAGACCAACAAAAAAATAAGTGTTCTCACCGTAGAAACGATAAAAACACTTGCATTATGTCAGATAACATGAAAAACCGTATCAACATCTACGTATTTTTTCATGATTTGTTTTCTCAACATATCGACTGATAAAACTCGAGCTTTTTGCCCTGCCTACCGCAGGAAGGATTGAGCTTTGAGCTTCAAGCTAAAAAATTATTTAGTTTTTTTAGTTGGTTTTGAAATAGTATCCATTTTCTTTTGTTTTTCCAAGAATTTTTCCATTCTTCCTTTGATAACCTTCTTAACTACTTTATCCTTGTTAAAGGAAGGATGACATTGATAACATACTTCCACTTTGAGTGGACCAGGAACAGTTGTATTTACGGTAAATTTCGCTCCACAGATACAAGTTACTTCTACATCTTGGAAATACTTTCCATGTATTCATTTTTTCATGTACATTAAATTAATAAACTAAAAGACAATTAAGAGGCATTTATTTCTGAATTCTGCATTCTAAATTCTGAATTCATTAACGCGTAAACGTTTTGTGTAACGGATCATATTCAAACAATTCTTCGGGACTAAACCAATGTTTGATTTCTTTTTCTGCTTCTTCAGCATTTCATGACGCATGAACAAGATTAGGAATTCCAATTCCAGACGCATCAGCATATCCATACGACATATGAGCATAATCACCTCTAATAGTTCCAGGAGCAGCACTCTTTGGTTCAGTTGATCAAACTATTTTACGAACATATTCTACTATTTCTACTCACTCTAATACAAGAGCGATAACAGGAGTTTTCATAATAGTTTTAAGTGTGTCTTCAAATATCTTTTCTCCATGTCTAGTCACCATAGTACCTATAGTTTCATAATGATGGAAAAGAAAATCTTTGTCTGGGCGAAGCATTTTCATACCTACTATATGGAGTCCAGCTCTCTCAAAACGAGAGATTATTTCTCCAGTAATACTACGACCTATACTATCAGGCTTCAATACTACCAAAGTTCTTTGTACGTGAGTCATTTTTCTGATAATAACAAAAAATAAAATGTTTTTTTGAATAGTACTATTTTGCTAGCAATTTTCAAGAGTAATTATAAAACAGGAGCTAGATACCCAATACCCCAAATGTCTAGGTCATTTAGTATTGAAACGTACTATATATTTAGTATATATTTAAAGAAATTTAATCATTTTATCGCGTAGCTTTTATAGCGAACGTAGTGAGCATTTATCCTTTTATCATTTTATCGTTTCTTATGTACAAAAAATTATTCTGAATATGTTGTGTACTTTTTTCGCTCATCTTTGTTGCACCTACCTATGCACAAACAACTGGCACAAATACAAACACAGGAGATTTTTCTATTATTATAGATCCTACAACAAAACAAATCACCGTAACTATGAACACCTGAACGATCACAACAGGGACCAATACAACAGGAACAACTACTACAGGCAATATAACAACTACAGGGACTACGGCAATTGCCACAACCACAACATGAACTGAATTTCAACAAGCGCTAGCGTGGATGTACGCAAATGGATTGACTATGTACAACAACGAAACAAGTTATAGACCAGATGACTGACTTCTTAGAGAAGAAGCAGCAAAAATAATTGGACAAGCATTTGTAGTTTTGGGATATGCACAAACAACAAAAAACAATAATTGCACATTTTTGGATAGTGTAAACATAGACCCTACACTAACATCTCATGTCACAAATACCTGCAAACGAGGAATATTCAAAGGAACAACGGAGTGAAACTTTTTGCCAAGAGAACAACTTACAAGACCACAAGCTATGGCATTACTCGTAAGAATATTTGAAGGTAAAATATCCAACGAAAGGAGAACACCACGATGGGGAGATTATTATCTCAAAGGACAAGCAATGGGAATAACCACACTCAACAACCAAGTAGCATTTGACACAAGCATTACAAGAAGAGAAATGGCAATCTATATCTACAGACTCAAAAACATTGTAAGCAACGAAACCCTCAAACTTATGATGCTCGGCAAAGTAAGCGAAATCAACTCTACTACAGGAACAACTACCACAGGAATTTTAGACAACTTTTGATCACTAGCAGATTCATTAAGCATAAACAATGATCCTGAATTGTTCGAAGCGATCAGATGGATGAACGACAATGGACTTACTAGCACAAAAACCATTGTTGAATACAGACCATTTGAAATACTCAATAGAGAACAAGCAGCCAAAATAGTAACTATGTTTGCAAATATATTTTGATTCACTGGACAAAATACTACTACCAACTGCACATTCAATGATATAACCAGTGCAGATGCGTCACTCGTCAGCTATATCCAACAAGCGTGCACACTCTGAATTATGAACGGTTCCAACGGAAACTTTTCACCAAAATGAACCATTACAAAATCACAATTCATCGCAGTAATTATAAGATTATTTGAAGGAAAAAAACTTGATGAAACAACTTCTCCACGATGGACAAGATACTTTGAAAAAGCACAAGAACTAGGAATGGTTGGTCCGGCTGATGCTATTACATTTGATAATCCTATCACAAGATACGAAGTAGCATTGTTTCTGTATAGATTCAAAATCAAACATCAAATTTTGCAAAATATGAACAACAATACTATAGAAAATCAAGTAATTAGCATGGTACCAGGATCTACAACAACAGGAGCCAACAACAAACCACAAGGCAATGTGTATGTAGATATGAATCTTTTACAAAATGGAAATTTCGAGGTTGGCTATATAGAAATATTTGGTCAAAGATACAAAATAGTCAAATCAAATACAGAAAAATATTTCACCAACAATTTTGTACGATACGGAGATATCTTTGCTTTAGACACAGAAACAAAAATAGGAACAACAAGCTTCATTGTTAGCAATCTTTCCCTCATAGAAGGCACTATTAGAATCGGAGAAAAGACATTTACTATAAGCCCAATAGCCAACACAAAAGCATACTACAAAATAACTCAAAATTAAACTAAAAGACGGATTAGACTGACTTTAAGACAGGACCCTATCCCGTCTAATCTATCTATCCCGTCTAATCTATCGTTCTAGGCCGACTTGCTCGGCCCCCCGAAACGTCGGGGTCGTTCCATCGTTCCATCTTTTACCCTCTTATTTAAAATCATGACAACAGCAACAACAAACAAAAATCATCTTCGAAGTCCTATAAAAATTTATTTTCTTCTCATGACTCTTGTTTGAGTAATAGGAACACTTATTTCTTTTGGGATTCTTAGTTATACCATAGGAAAACAAATCATTATAACCAATGACGAATATATTGCAGGAGAAAGATATTACGAAATAGATTCATGCAATTCTACTATGATTCCAAAACCTACAGCAAAAGATCCAAACAATATGACAGCACCTACACAGATAGAAAAAGACACATGCAAACAAGAAAAAAAAGTACGACTCATAGCATCTAGAAAAGCTACACTCAAAAGCGACATATTGAGCTGAGCAATCTGGGGAATATTATTCCTTGCTGTATTACTCGTTCACTATCCAAGATTTATGAGACTCAACAAAAAAGACTAATATAAAAACTGAAAAAACTGAAAAATGCCTGAAATATCTGAAAAATATATATAAATCAGAACCAGATATTCCATTAAGCACTTTATCAGATTTATCAGACTCTTTATCAGATTTATCAGACACGTAGTATGGAAATTAAAAAAATAAGCACAGATAAGTTGATACAAATAAGTCATAGTGGAAGACCTGATACCTTTGAAGAATTTATCGGACAAGAACATATCAAAAAAATCGTAAAAACAGCGATAGAGAGTGGAAAAAAAAGGAAATGACATATGGGGCATATCCTATTTTCTGGTCCCAGCGGATTCGGAAAAACCACGATGGCGCATATCATTTCAAAACAAGGACAAGTAAATATCAAAGCCGTCACCGGATATGCAATCACAAAACCATCAGAAATTATAAGCATTCTGAATACACTCGAAACCTGAGATATTTTATTCATTGATGAGATCCACAGACTCAAACCAAACATCGAAGAAGTATTATATATCGCGATGGAAGATTTTGTTATCGATATGGTCATGCCGGAATGAGGAAACGTAAGGATTCCTATCAATCCCTTCACACTTATCGGAGCAACGACGAAATCCGAGTCTTTGAGCCAACCAATCAAGAACAGATTTGTCTATCATTTTCATTTCATGGAATACACACCGAGCGAAAAAGAAACCATCATAAAAAAATATCTCGATAAATATTGAATTATAACTACTTCAAATATCATCTGAAATCATCAGGAAAAATCCTCTGATATCATCAGACAAATAAGTGAAAAAGTAAGTTCAGTACCGAGAGAAATCCACAATCTTTGTATCAAAATAAGAGATTTTGTAATTACACGTTCCCCTCTTGATAAAGAGGGGTGAGGGGAGACTTGAAAAATATTAACAGATTCACTTCGAGAGGAATTTCTCAAACACAGCCAAATCGAAGAAGGCGGTATGACTCCCCTTCACGCAAAATATTTGGAGATACTTGAAAAAGCTGAGAGACCACTAGGTGTCAAAGCTATTGCAGTTCAACTTGGAATAAACGAGAAAGCAGTCGAAGAAGACGTGGAACCGTTGCTGCTTAAATTAGGTAAAATAGAAAAGTCCTGAATGTGAAGAATAGTAGTTTCGTAAACAACACTATTGAAAATATATTACAAAAATATAAAATAATCAAAACTTTTTATTCTTTATTCACCCACATGGAAACACTTACAGGGAGTTTAGCTACTAGCGCAATGCCAGCAGCATATAGTCAATGGACAATGATATTATTGGTTGTATTGATGATACGAAGCACAGTTTGGAAAGGTATCGCACTCTGGAAAGCAGGAACAAAAAAACAAATGACACGATTTATTTTCATGTTTATTTTAAATACTGCAGGGATACTTCCAATCATCTACTTAGCTTTTTTTCAAAAAAAAGAGAAAAAGACAAAGTAATTGAATAAATACACAAATACCAAAAAATCAGGTGGACTAACATTTCACTTGATTTTTTACAAAATCTATATACGCTATTATATAGAAACAAAAAAAATGTTTAACCAAAAATTTAACCTGAAAGGAGGTTACTAGTATGAAAACAAAATTCTGCAATTCAAAACTATTGGTTTCTCGAAAAACAAAAAAAGAAATCAAAAAACAAATTTTGAGTAAAATGGGCTGTAAAGCCAAAGATCTTAAAAGCACGCAAATTAGCAAAAAATTTTTTGTCTTCTATGACAAAGAACAAGACCAACCTTTAATGGTATTCAATGAAATTTTAGGACAAGAACCCACCACAAATTATCTCTTTGGTAGCATCGAGATAAAAACAAACACACTTTTCTTTCTAGTTGATATTGATGAAACATTATCAATTGCAGGAGAAGATACTATTATGCCCAATACAGGCACAAAAAAAATTTATGTAAAATTAATTTAAAAAATCGTTTTTTATGCTAAAAAATCTCAATCACTAAACCGCTCACTAAGTATTTCTTAGAATATCGAGCGGTTTTTCCATTAAAAGAAAAAACCTGACACAAAATCAGATATATAACATTTAATTTCATCATTCCGGCGTCCCGGATTGCAGCCGGAACTAAATTCTAAATTAATCATGGTGGGTGATACAGGATTCGAACCTGTGGCCTCTTGCACGTCAAGCAAACGCTCTAGCCAACTGAGCTAATCACCCTTAACACACTTTGTGTGAATTTTAAATTTTAAATGCTAAATTTTAAATAAATTCATTCATTATTAGTTATTCACTGTTAGTTGTTAGTTAATATTGACCCGACCAGGAGTCGAACCTGGGTTACAACCTTCGCAGGGTTGTGTCCTATCCACTAAACGACCGGATCAAAACAAAATGATAAATTATAAATTTTAGATTATAAATTTATCATCTCTCATCTATCATTTATCATTTCCTAAAAGTTTTTCTAAGTATCTACCAAACCCAAACAACTTATTTTCAGATCGTTTATTTGCCATCAATTGTATTCCTGTTGGCATCATCTCAGCTTGCCCCGATCCGTCGGGGTGATCCTCTACCATTCCCATTGGTATCGACATCGCTGGTAATCATCACATATTTGCTGGTACGGTATACATATCTGCAAGATATTCCTTCAATGGATCATTATTTTTTGCACCAAGTTTCCATGCAACTTCAGGAGTCGTAGGTGTAAGAATAATGTCATAATTTGCAAATGTTTTGTCAAATTCAGCTTGCAACTCTACTCTCGCTTCCTGTGCTTTGAGATAATATCATTCATAATTCGCTGAGCTCAAAACAAAAGTACCAAGAAGAATCCTTCTCTTCACCTCATCTCCAAAACCCTCAGACCTAACGGTTTCGTAATATTTTTGAAGAGTTTCAGCATCCATACTATCAGATTGAAGCCCAAATTTTATACCATCAAATCTCGCAAGATTAGTACTAACTTCTGCAGGCATTAGGGTATAATAGATAGTCAATGAATGTGAAAGCATAGGTAAACTTATCTCTTCCACAACTATTCAGCTAACACGAAGTTTTTCTACAGTAGCCAAAAACAAAGCTTTGATTTGAGGATCTAACCCTTCTCACAATGCTTCCTTCGGCACTCATATTTTAAATTTCTTACACTGTTCACTGTTCACTATTCACTGTTCACTGCGGACAAATTCGTCTGCCTTAGGATCACTTTGTGAATCCTTAGGATCGAATCATGCAATAGCTTTGAGCAATATTTCTGCATCATCTACAGTTTTCGTAAATACACCAACTTGATCTAGACTAGATGCCATAGACTGGACACCATAACGAGAGACCATACCATAGGTAGGCTTCATACCGACTATTCAACATCGTGCAGCAGGTTGACGTATACTTCCTCCCGTATCAGTCCCCAAAGCACCTAAACATACTCACGAAGCAACAGCAACGGCCGATCATCCAGAACTTCATCCAGGACTTCTGTCTGTGCCATAGATATTTTTCGTCTTGCCAAAATACGAATTTTCTGTGGAAGATCACATAGCAAATTCATCCATATTTGTTTTTCCTATCATCAATCCCCCATTCTTTTCCAAGTTCAAAAAACAAGTCGCACTATAAGGACTTACATAATTTTCAAGCATTTTGGAACCACATGACGTGATATAGTCCTGAGTAAGAATAATATCTTTGATTCAAATAGGAGCAGATTTCAAGGGTCTCGAAGCAAATTCATCGAGATGAGCAGCCACATAGTCTTCATGGAATCTAACAAAAGAAAAATAATCAGCATTCAATTTTTTTGCTGTATCTAGATAGGAAGTAACTACATCCTGCACCTTTACGGTTGCATCCAAAATATAATCTTTGAGAGAGAGTGACATAAGCAAAAAACAAAGTAAATACTATATTTATTCTCCGAAAATAGCCTTGAGATCACTTACTGCCTGACGAATGGTCGAAGAAGAAGATGAAGTTGTTGCCTTGGGAGTTGTCGTAGTTTTTTTAAGTGTTGGTGTTTTTAGAGGCGTAGTTGTTGGTGATGGTGGCGTCTGTAGAGGAACGACTACTTTTGGCTCTTCTACAACCGGGAGCGTTCATGTGACAACAGTTCAGGTGGACATTGACTGCTGAGAAAGATCTACATCATTGAGCAAAAGTTCATCACCACTTGCAAATTCTTGCAAAATTCACGTCTCTTCCAAAACCACTCCCGTTACATCCAAAACGACTCATGTACTTTCCAAAATAGGTTGAGACAAAGCAAAATGAGTACCCAACGTATCATTAGAAAATGATTTAATATCGGACAAAAGTGCATTAGCAGAGGTAGGACTTATCAAGCGATACACAAAAAACGCTAAAACGATAAGAATACAAATAAAAAAGAATTTTTTGATGAATCTCATAAGAAAAATAGAGAGCAAATAAAACAATACTACTATACATATTAGCTCAAATGTTGCAACACTTTTCATATAAATGCTTTGAGCCTTAAGCATTAAGCATTAAGCTTTGAGCATTAAGCTTTGAGCATTAAGCTTTGAGCCTTAAGCTTTATGGTAAAATACTATTGCCTCCAAAATAGTTTTCACTATATACTTAACAACCAGATAAATTTGTTTTTTAACGAAAAATGCTCAAATCTCTACTCAAAAACTCTATGGAGTATATGAAAAATGATCAAAAAATCATCAGATTAACCCTGGCGACATCTTTTTTTCATTCATTAATTGCAAGCCTATTGATACTCACAAACATCAATACCATGTTTGCAAAAAACTACGAAAACGGACTCTATGTAGGAAGAGTAGCTGAATTTTTTGTCCAAGAAATCAACAATAATCATGTTATAAATCGAGTTATAGGGATAGCTATTATATTGTTTATTGCATATTCCATAATATATCCCATAGGACAATCGGCGATCATTTATTATCTCAATAGCAAAAAAAAAAGTATTAGAACAGCACTTAAACAAGGAAGAAAAGACTTTTTTCCTATGTTTGAATTTTGAATAATTTCTGTAATACTCTCTCCTACTGTTTTTCGACTTGTTGTTTTCAAAATAATTATTTCATGAGGATTAACAAGCTGGAACTTTTTTTTCATCCTTCTTTGGTTTGCTACTATGTCAATTATCAACTGTCTCAAAGTATATACAAGATATATCATGACTCTAGAAGGAAAATGACTGTACGACGCAATCCTTAAAAGCTGTGATTTATCACTACTCAACCTCAAAGAAAGCTTCAAATATATAAGAATACAAACAATTCTGATTATAAATTTTTCATTAAACCTATTTTTGATATTAATAATACCTATTTTACTCATATACCTCGCAATCATATTCAAAATTATCCAGTATCCTGGAGTCAAGTGGAGTGTCTACGGACTATTTTTTCTCAGTATTGTCTTTTGATCATACGCAAGCTCTATGATAAGAGCATTTTTTGCTTATTTTTGGCAAGAAATATACAATAAAATATCAGATAAACAAGGATAAAAGAACCATTATTATATATAATTTACAAAAAAATGGCAATAAATAATATCCAAAAGCTGTTTTTTTTTGTACAAACCCCACAATATAACTATAATTAACATTAAGGATTAAGGATTAAGAATTAAGAATTAAGAATTAAGCTTTGAGCTTTGAGCCTTAAGCTTTTAACATTAAGGATTAAGAATTAAGAATTAAGAATTAAGAATTAAGCTTTGAGCTTTGAGCCTTAAGCTTTGAGCTTTGAGCCTTAAGCTTTGAGCTTTGAGCCTTAAGCTTTTAACATTTAGCATTTAATATTATGGAAATTAGTCTCTGTGAACAACTCATTAAAGATAGCTATAAAAAAAACCCTGCAAGCCTGGAAAATATTTCTCAATTAACAAGCAAGGCACGAGGGAAAGAAAAAATCACGTGTATGCAAATGATGTGAGGAACTACACAAATCAAAAACTTTTTGTTGGGGAAACCATATACACCTGCAAGTACAAGTCCATGATTTACTACTACACCAACTACAGTAGGACAACAAACCACAACAACCACACAAACAACTACAACAACCACACAAACAACTACAACCACCTCATCACGAAAACAACTTACCAACACATATGGACAATATATTATCAATGGCTTACTTATCTTTTTTGTAGGAATGCTATTTTTGATTGTCATAAGAAATATGTTGAGATTTTTTTATGATGTATTCAATTCATGAAGAATAATCTACCTCAAGGTCTTGCTTCCAAGAGGACAAAGTAAACTTGATCGTGAACAAGAAAAAGAACTTGCAAAAGACATGAAAGAAAAAATTTGACGTATGGGACAAGTTTTTCACAACTTTTACAAAATTGGTGGATTGAGTTTCAAAGAAAATTTTATGACCAAGATATTTTCCAAACCAAAAACGACTATGATATATCACTATGAGGACGGGGTACTCAATTTTATCATAGGTACATATCCAGAATATCAACAGATTTTGGAATGAGCAATATCTGCACAATTTCCAAACTGCTCTATTGAAAGGACTACCAAACCAAAGTTTTTCCAAAAAAAATATAGCGACATTATACCTATTGAACCAAAAAAAGATCCACTCTACAACATCAAAACATATAAACAACAACCTGATGATCCTATGAACAATATTATCGACGCCATAGGAAAAATTTCTAGATACGATACCCTTACTATCATTATGCCTATCAAACCAATGGGAGAAAATTTCAACAAAAAAGCACAAAAAGCAGTAGATAGACTGTACAAAAATCTTCCTATTTACGAATCAAGTAATAAATGGCGAAAATATATAGTGATGCCACGAAAACTTGTAGGATTTTTAATCAGTGGGCCAAGCAAAGAACTCTTAACCTCCAAAAAAGAAGAAGAAGGAGTCACTATGGTACGTATGGTCAAAGCCAAAGAAGATTATCTCAACGCTATGGGAGAAGAATCTGCATTACCATTTTTTAATGCTGCGCTCTTGGTAGCAACAAGTTCAAATGAAAAAGAAAATCTAGAAAAAAATATCGATCAAATAGTGAGTTCACTTACTATTTATGGAGACGAGTACGGAAACGAACTTGTAGAACCACAAGGCAAAACAGATATCTTTGGTTGGTTCTTTAAACCATTTCGAAAAATTGCTGCAAACAATTTTATTACAAGATTCTTTTTTGCAAAAAGTGTATTTTGAATCAATGAGCTCACCTCACTCTTTCACTTCCCCGATGCTACCTACAACCGTTCACCAATTATTTCATGGATGCAATACAAGGTACTTCCTGCGCCAGAAAATCTTCCTATACCAAAAGATTTTAATGGATATATTATGGGATGAGTACTAGCAGAAAGTTTCAAAGAAGGAAAACTTGATAACATATTAGCAGACTACAAAAAACATCGAGCAGTTGCAGAGACAATAAATAATGAAGAAGTCCTTGAGCCAATAGAAAAATTTACTCAACAACAATTGGAAGGCAAAGAAATCGTAGAAAAAACAGACGAAAAATGAATCACAAAAAGATTCGTCAAATCGATGATTCAAAAAAAATGATTCTGATATAAATTATTTAAAGATGCAATATTATTGGGAACAAATATCTATAGAAATACACTTTCACCGGTCTATATGAAAAGAGATGATAGGATGAGACATCACTATTGTATTGGAAAATCAGGTACCGGTAAATCAGTATTTTTGCAAACAATAGCAAGACAAGATGTGTGGAATGGAGATGGAATATGTCTTATTGATCCACATGGCGATCTCGCAGAAGATATGCTTGCGTACATTCCAAAAGAAAGAGCAAAAGATATTATTTATTTTGATGCGGGTGATGAAGAGAGACCAATGGGACTCAATCTGTATGAAATCAACATTCTAGATGAAGCAGATAGAGTCGTAAATGACGCAACAGAAATATTTATCAAGATGTTTGGACCAGAAATTTTTGGACCAAGACTTCAAGAATATTTCAAATACTGATCACTAACACTGCTTGAAGACTTCGAAGACAGACCAACACTCCTAGATATTGTGAGACTCTTCACCGACGAAGGATATAGAGAATACAAAATCAAAAAAGTAACAAACGCTACCGTAAAAAATCGATGGGAAAAAACATTCAATGCAATGGGAGAAAAAGAAAAACAAGAAATCATCCCATACTTCTCAGCAAAATTCGTATCCTTCAATACCAACAGATTAATCAGAAATATTATCGGACAAACCAAGTCGGCATTCAAGTTTGAAGACATTATGGACAACAGAAAAATTCTTATCATCAATCTAAGTAAGGGTAAGATCTGAGAATCAAATGCTAATCTACTCGGTATGATTATCGTTTCAAAAATTTATACTGCAGCGATGGCGAGAGCAAGACAAAAAGAAGAAGACAGAAAAGACTTTTTTCTCTATGTCGATGAATTCCAAAACTTTGTATCAGGTACATTTGCAGATATCTTATCAGAGGCAAGAAAGTATAGACTCTCTCTTATTATGGCTCACCAATATATCGCACAGCTCGATCCCCCAAAAGGACTCGGTGATGTTGGTGGTGGAAAAAACGATGTAAAAGCAGCAGTATTTGGTAACGTAGGAACAATGCAATCATTCAAAGTTGGTGCACCCGATGCAGAGTTCCTCGAAAAAGAATATGCTCCAGTACTTTCGACAGAAGATATCGTAGGTATAGCCAATTATAAAGCATATGTAAAATTAAACATCGACAACGCAACTACTCGTGCATTTAGTATGAATATGATTTATACAAAATCATATCAAAACAAAAAAATCGTCTCTATCCTCAAAGAATATTCTAGTAAAAAATATGGAAGAAAAAGAGAATTCGTTGACGCAGAGATGGAAGCAAGATTATGAATGAGTACAGATGAAAATAAACTTCCAGAAACATGAGAAACACAAAATACAACACCAAACGAAACAACAACATAATTTATACATACACAAAAAAAATGACAAAAAAAATATTTATTTTAGACAAAAAACCAAAAAAATATGAACAACAACGTAATTTTAGAGAATGTTGATTGTTTAATATAAAAGCAGTAGTAGAATCTTTTTATCCAAAAACAAAAAACAAAGAAGCAAAAGAATATGCATCGTCAAAAATTCATAGAATAATAAAATTTTCTTTACCAAAACAATTATGCAAAACACTCAAAAAATATAATATACCATACACATATGACAAATGCGAAAAAAAAGAAATGATAGAAAAAATAAATTTTTTAAAAAAACAAATAAAAAAATGACCAATAATCATACTTATTAGTCATGCATATACCAAAAACACAAGTTTCAACATATTAAAAGCAATAATAAAACAGCATTATATTAGTATACGATGATATAATGACATAAAAGAAGTATTTTACTGCTATGATTCACACACAGAATTAATAGAAAGCGATTTGCCTATAGGCAACATAAAAATTCATTATCAAGACCTTATTACTTACCGAAGTTTTGCATGATTATGACTGTTTAAAAAAAGATATATTGCAATACATTAAATAAAAAAAATTGGTACACTAGCAAATACTAGATACCAATTTTTTCTAAGTTCAGTTCTATTTCATTCCACAACATTTCTTATATTTTTTCCCCGACCCACAAGGACATAAGTCATTTGGCCTTATTTTGTTGCTAAACACATCAGGTGTTCAGGTTGGTTTGTTGGTATCATCGACTTCAAATATTTCTACACCTTCACTATTTTCATATACCATTTTTTCTGGAGATTGTTTCTGAGAAGATATCTTTGGCATTTCAGCACTTACCTTTTCCAACATTTTGAGATATTCAGCTTCACTCTGAGAACCTGTCATAACTACTTGTTGTACTTGTGATTGTTGTTGAAGAGTAGCAAAGTCGACACCAGCAATATACGCAGTCACGTCAAATTTGAGTCTGTACAACAATATTTGGAACTTTTCATAAGCTTCAGCTTTGTAAACAACCAAAGGATCAAGCTGCGCATATCACATAAGACCAACCTTGTCTCTGAGATATTCCATATCATCAAGATGTTTTACTCGCAAAGTATCTAAATGATACAAATATACATCTTTGAATATCTGATACAATCTATCTACATCCATCAAAGCAAAT